>CAJUJW010000015.1 GCA_910586735.1 uncultured Oscillibacter sp.
CCAGGATGCCGATGAACAGGGAGGAGTAGACCTCCTTGGTAATCAGGGCCAGGGCGATGGCGATGATGGGGGGAATCAGGGACCAGAAGGTGTTGTAGAAACCGCTGGAGGACTCGATGTAGCCCACGCCCTCGCAGGTTTCGCAGGTGACGGCCTCCAGGTCCTCGGACAGGACGACGCCGGAGGTCCCGCAGTCGGGGCACTCGATGTACTTGGTTCCCACCGCCTCGGTGAGGTCCTCACCGGCGGCCAGGGCGGGGACGGTCATGGCGGCGCACAGCAGGAGCATGACCGCCAGCAGAGGCAGAAACCGTCTTCTCAGATTTCTCATAGCTCTCTCTCCTAAACGAAAAATGAAGTCATGACAGCTCGTCATGACTTCATACCACACACACGCGTATGAATCCACGACAGCGCTCCACCTCCGGGGAGGTGACAGTCCGGGGGATGTTCTCCCCGCGGCCCGGCCCCGGCTCCCTCAGGCGGGAGGGCGAAGCCTCGGCGAAAGTCCCTTTCCCCCTCCCCGGTTCCTGAACCTGTGGGAAGGCGTACTCTTGACGTCCGCGCCTCTATCATGCTGGCACCTATTATAATAACCAATTTCAAAATGTCAACACTCTTTTTTGTGCTCCTCCCAGGTTTTATCGTTCCGCCCCCTCCCCAGGCGGCGTTCTCAGGGGGCAAACGCTGTCCGCCGGCGGCGGATTCCCGGCCCTCTTTGCGCAGTTTGGCCAACCTTTTCCGGGGCGGCCCCGGTCCCGTCGGGCAAAACGCCGATTTTGGAAAAATGATTTGACTTCATCCGCCAACATGCTACAATAGAAAAACACGCCCCCTCGACGGGGGCGGCAGGCTGTCGAAAAAGCCTTTTCGCCAGTCTGCGCAAGTTTTCAGAACCCGTGGGAAGTTCTGAAAACTTCTGATTGAAAACGAAAGGAACCCCTCCTGGGTTCCTCTCGTAGCGCTCTTCCTTCCCGTTGAATTAGTTTTCCGTGTTTTTCGGCAAGCTGACGCCCCCTTGGCGGGGGCGGAACTACAAAAAATCACAGGCCCCAAGGAGGCGAACAGGATGAAGTTCTCCAGCAAGTGCGAGGCGTGCAGCCTCTCCCCCATTCGGAAATTCCACCCCTACGTGGTGGCGGCGGAGGCAGCCGGGCGGCGCGTCCTCCATCTGAACATCGGCCAGCCCGACGTGGAAACCCCCCAGGCGTTCTTTGACGCCGTGCGGGCCTACGACAGCTCCGTCCTGGCCTACGCCCCTGCGGGCGGCGTGGAGGAATACGTGGAGGCCGTCCAAGGGTACTACCACAGCTTCGGCGTCTCCCTGGAGCCCGGCCACATTCTGGCCACCTTCGGCGGCAGCGAGGCCCTCCAGCTCACTGCGGCCTGCATCCTGGACGAGGGGGACGAGGTCCTCATTCCCGAGCCCTTCTACCCCAACTACGATACCTTTATCGGCGTAGCCGGGGGGAAAATCGTCCCCATCCCCACCACGGCGGAGGAGGGCTACCGCTTCGCCCGCCGGGAGAAGATCGAGCCCCTCATCACCCCCCGGACCAAGGCCATCATGGTCACCAACCCCGGCAACCCCACCGGCGCGGTCCTCACCCACGAGGAGGAGCGGCTCCTGCTGGACATCTGCAAGGAGCGCGGCCTCTTCCTGGTCAGCGACGAGGTCTACCGGGAGATCATCTACTCCGGAAAAAAGCTCAGTTCCCTGCTGGAGTTTGAGGACGGGGCTGAGCACGTCATTGTCACCGACTCCATCTCCAAGCGCTTCTCCTCCTGCGGCGCACGGGTCGGGGCCCTGATTTCGAAAAATAAACACTTTATGGAACTGGCTATGAAAATTTGCCAGGGCCGTCTCTGCGCCGCCACGCTGGACCAGCTGGGCGCCGCCGCCCTGTACCGCACCATGACGCCGGAGTACTTGGCCTCCGTCCGGGACGAGTATGCCCGGCGGAAGGACGCCCTGGTGGAGGCCCTGTCCAAGCTCTCCGGAGTCACCCACAGCTCCCCCGAGGGCGCGTTCTACGTCATGGCCACGCTGCCGGTGGACGACGCGGAAAAGCTCCAGTATTTCCTGCTCCAGGAGTTCGAGGACCGGGGGGAAACCGTCATGTACGCCCCCGGCGAGGGCTTTTACGGCACCCCCGGCAAGGGGAAAAACGAGGTCCGCATCGCCTACGTCACCAACCCCGCCGAGCTGACACGGGCCATTGAGCTGCTGGGCCTGGGCATTGAAGCCTACAACCGGAAGTACGGAAAATAAAGGAGGACGTCCCTATGATCCGCCATATCGTCATGTGGAAGTTCCGCCCCGGCACTGAGAAGGAACAGGAACAGTTCCTTTACAGCCTCCGGGCCCTCCAGGGAGTCATCCCCCAGCTGGTCAGCTGCGAGGTGGGGTGGAACGTCAACGACGGGGAGTACGACGCCGCGCTCATCAGCGAGTTTCGGACCTTTGAGGACCTTGAAGCCTACAAAAACGACCCCCGGCACCAGGCGGTCTCCGCCCTGTGCAAATCCATCCGGCTAAGCCGGGCGGCGGTGGATTACGAGATTTTATAAAGTATCAACAAAAGTATCCGACCGCAAATCAGAGCCGCGCCGTGAAAGTACAGCGCGGCTCTTTTTATCTGCCGGAAAGGTTCAGCGGCTTTGCCGCAGGGTCTCCAGGTCTCCCGCCTGGATGGCCCGGAGACAGCCTGAGAGCTTCTCCGGGGGCCAGTCCCACCAGCGCAGCTCCAGCAGGGCGTCAATGGTCTCCTGATCGAAGCGCCGCCGGATGGGCCGGGCCGGGACGCCGCCCACGATGGTATAGGGCGGCACGTCCTTGGTCACCACGGACCGGGCGGCCACAATGGCCCCGTCCCCGATGGCAACGCCGGAGAGAATGACCGCCTCATAGCCGATCCACACATCGTTCCCGATGAGGATGTCTCCCCGGTGGTCCCACGCCTCCGCCACCTCCATGCTGTGGTTCCACTCCTCGTAGAAAATGGGGAACACGTAGGTGGACAGAGAGCCCAGGGCGTGGTTGGCGCTGTTCATCAAGAACCGGGCCCCGCAGGCGATGGAGCAGAACTTTCCAATCACCAGCCGGTCGCCGTTGACGGGGTAGTGATACAGCACGTTGTTCTTCTGGAAATCCCTGGGGTCGCGGGCAAAGTCGTTGTAGATGGTAAAGTCCCCAACCTCAATATCGGGACCCTGGACGGCGTTTTTCAGGTAGATGGTCTGGCTGTCCCCCGTCCTGGGATACAGCTTCGTGGAAGCCGGAATCGTCATGAAATCTTCTCCTTTTCCGTTTTCTATCAATTTGGACGATTCCGGCTCAGGCAATACAGCGCCTCACACTCCCACCGCTTTCTTTTGAATTAAACGCTTTTATAAACTACCTATTGAACTTTCCCCCGGCACTTCAACGCCCCAGCAGTGCCGTCCGGGCGTCCAGCTTCCCGTTCTCCAGAGTCACAATCCCATAGGTGGGCTGGATATAATCCCCGATGCTGCCGGGGTTCAGGAAGAGGGTCTTCCCCCGTTTGTCCACCAGGGGCTTGTGGGTGTGGCCGAAGAGAAAGAGGTCCAGGTCCCGCTCCTCCGCCGCCAGACCCGCCGCCATCAGGGACTGCTTCACGCCGTAGGTGTGCCCGTGGCACATGAGCACCCGCTTGTCCCCCAGGACCAGCAGTTTTTCCTTCTCCCTGGAAGCGCTGAAATAGTCGCAGTTGCCGGGGACCTGCTCAAAGGGCAGGTCCGGGAAGCGGTCCCGCAGCCGCTCGGCGTCCCGCCAGCAGTCCCCCAGGTGGAGGATCATCCGGGGCGCTTCCCGCTCCACGGCCCGGATCATATTGGAGACATTCCCGTGGGAATCCGAGAGAACCAAAACCTTCATGACAACGCTCCTCTTCTGCCCGCCGGGCGGATTGTTCTCACTAAGCAAGTAGTAAATATCAGTATAGGGGCTTCCTCCCCGCTTTGCAATCCCTTTCCAGCAATTTTGAAAATTTTTTCATTTTCCTCTTGACAATGGCAGTTAGTCGTGCTAAACTACAAGACCGTAAGGAGGGGTTAGAAATTACTAACTCCAGTGACAGCGCAAAAGGAGGCCGTGTCATGATGCCGCTTTCCATGGCGAGGATGGGCGAGACCATCACCGTGGCCCGGCTCCACGGGGAGGGCCCTGTGAAACGGCGCATTATGGACATGGGCATTACCAAGGGCGTGGAGATCTTCGTGCGGAAGGTGGCCCCCCTGGGGGACCCCATGGAGCTGAATGTCCGGGGGTATGAACTCAGCATCCGAAAAGCCGGCGCGGAGATGATAGAGGTCGTTTGAATCGCCTCTATTTTTTAGGGCCGGAGGTTAGTCCTAAATAACCGCTTGGAAGGGAGAATCAGCAATTATGGACATCAAAATCGCCCTGGCGGGCAACCCCAACTGCGGGAAAACCACCCTGTTCAACCAGCTTACCGGGTCCAATCAGTACGTGGGCAACTGGCCCGGCGTCACCGTGGAGAAAAAGGAGGGCCGCCTCAAGGGGCGCAAGGACGTGGTCATTCAGGACCTGCCCGGCATTTACTCCCTCTCCCCCTACACGCTGGAGGAGGTGGTGGCCCGGTCCTACCTGGTGAACGAACAGCCCGACGCCATATTGAACATTGTGGACGGGACCAACATCGAGCGGAACCTGTACCTCACCACCCAGCTGATCGAGCTGGGCCACCCCGTGGTGGTGGCGGTGAACATGATCGACCTGGTGCGGAAGAACGGGGACCAAATCGACCTGATAAACTGGGCCGGGCCCTGGGCTGTGAGGTTGTGGAGATGAGCGCGCTCAAGGGCGAGGGGGGACTGGAGGCCGCCCAGAGGGCCGTCGCCGCCGCCCAGGACCGGAAGAACGGAGAGCTCCCCCACGTCTTCACCGGCAGCGTGGAGCATGCCCTGGCCCACATCGAGGAGTCCATCCAGGGCCGGGTGGACGGCCGTTATCTCCGCTGGTACGCCATCAAGCTCTTCGAGCGGGACGGGAAGGTCCTGGAGGAGATGGGCCTGGACGCCGGGCTGACCGCCCTCCGCGTCTCCCCCGACGGCTGGCTCTACGGCCTGATTCAGGACGGCATTGTGGCCGGCGTGGGCGCTGTGCTGGGCTTTGTGCCCCAGATGCTGGTGCTGTTTCTTCTGCTGGCCGTGCTGGAGGACGTGGGCTACATGGCCCGTGTGGCCTTCATCATGGATCGGATTTTCCGCCGCTTCGGCCTCTCCGGGAAGAGCTTCATCCCCATGCTGGTGGCCACGGGCTGCGGCGTGCCGGGCATCATGGCCTCCCGGACCATCGAGCAGGACCGGGACCGGAAGATGACCATCATGACCACCGGCTTTATCCCCTGCGGGGCCAAGCTGCCCATTATCGGCCTCTTCGCCGGGGCGGTGTTCGGGGAGTCCGCCTGGGTGGCGGCCTCCGCTTTCTTCATCGGCATCGCCGCAGTCGTCGTCTCCGGCATCATGCTGAAAAAGTGCAGGGCCTTCGCCGGAGAGCCCGCGCCCTTTGTCATGGAGCTTCCCGCCTATCACGCGCCCTCCGCCGGTAACGTCCTCCGGGCCCCCTGCTTCGCCGCCATGGGCGCCATCAAACGGGAGATGAACAACGCCAGATGGACGGCGGCGGCCATCGCCTACATGTGCGTCTTCGCCTACGCGGTGAGCCTCATCGTCTTCCAGCTGGGCGGGCTTGTCACCGGCGAGGCCGCCCTTGGCCTGGGCACCGCCGCCGCCCTGGTCCTGCTGGCGGGCATGATCTACATGCTGGTCCGCAAGGGCTACAAAGCCGAGGCCGGACAGCGCCCCCAGGTGGAGCTGGGGTGCGGAAACTGCGCTCACTGCGGCGGGTGCCATTGAACTACGCTTGCCAGAGACACCTCTTTTAGAATGCGGAAGGGCCCCGGGGAACAGGCAGTCCCGGGGCCTTTCCGTATCTTTTTACGCGCTTATCCGTCTCCCGCAGGGGCCTGATTTTCACAGGGCCCCGCCTCCTTTCCCTCCACGAGCGCCAGCTTTTCCCGGCGGCTCAGGCGCTTGATGGCCGCCTCCCGGCGGAGGGCGGCGGACTTGTCCGGGACCTCCTCCCAATAGGCCAGGGCCACGGGGAGGCGGCTTCGGGTGTACTTGGCCCCCCTGCCCCTCTGGTGGGCCGCCAGCCGCCGGGGCAGGTCGCAGGTGGCGCCGGTGTAGAGGGTCCCGTCCCCGCAGCGGAGCATATATACCGTCCAGGCCATGGGCGCGCCTCCTCTCTTTCCTGACAGTATACCAGCGCCCGGCGGGAATGACAAGAGCCCGCCCCGGAGGAAGCTCCAGGGCGGGCTCTTTTTAGGCTTGTCGAATTTTCCGGTGACGGCCTTACTCCGCCATCTTCTTGTACTTGGCGCAGCGGGCCTTGATCTCGGACACCGCTCTCTCGTACAGGGCGTCGGCCTTGCCGGGGAAGTTGTTTTTCAGGGAGGCGAAGCGGTTCTCGCCCATCAGGAAGGGCAGCAGCTTCTCTGTGTCCGGCTCGGGGGAATCCAGCTGGAAGGGATTCTTGCCCTCGGCCACCCGGCGGGGATCATAGCGGTAGAGCTGCCAGTAGCCGCACTCCACGGCCTTCTTCATCTCGTCCTGAGAGCACCCCATGCCTTTTTTGATGTGCTGCTCCAGGCAGGGGCAGTAGCAGATGACGATGGAGGGGCCGTCGTACTCCTCGGCCTCCCGCAGGGCCTTGAGGGTCTGGGCCTGGTCCGCGCCCATGGCCACCTGGGCCACGTACACGTATCCGTAGTTCATCAAAATGGCCCCCAGGTCCTTCTTGGCGATCTGCTTGCCTCCGGCGGCAAACTTCGCCACGGCGGAGGTGGGCGTGGCCTTGGAGGACTGTCCGCCGGTGTTGGAGTAGACCTCGGTGTCCAGCACCAGCAGGTTCACGTTCCGGTTCTGGGCCATAACGTGGTCAATGCCTCCGAAGCCGATGTCATAGGCCCAGCCGTCTCCGCCGATGGCCCAGACGGACTTCTTGGCCAGGAATTCCTTGTTGGCCAGGATGTAGGCCACCTCCGGCGTCTGCTCCGCGGCCTCCAGGGCGGCGACGAGAGCGTCGGTGACGGCGCGGGACTTCTGGGAATCCTCCCAGTTCTCCAGGTAGGCGCCGGCGGCCTCCGCCGCCACGCCGGCCTCTTTCAGGGCCTCCAGGCGGATCAGAAGCTCCTTGCGGATGGAGTCCTGGGCGTGGAAGAAGCCGTAGGCGAACTCGGCGTTGTCCTCAAAGAGGGAGTGCTCCCAGGCGGGGCCCCGGCCCTGGGCGTCCCGGCAGTAGGGCAGGATGGGCGCGCCGCCGCTGATGGCGGAGGAGCAGCCCGCCGCGTTGCCCGCGTACATCCGCTCGCCCACCAGCTGGCTGAGGAGCTTGATATAGGTGGTCTCGGCGCAGCCCGCGCAGGCGGAGGAGAACTGGAAGTAGGGCTTGGCGAACTGGATATTTTTCACGCTCTTGCTGCTGGCCACGTCGGACTTGAGATATTTTTCGTTCATGGCCACCTGGTCGAAAAGGGCCTGCTCGGGCTTCATCTCCTCGAAGGGGGTCATCACCAGGGCGTCGGCGCTCTTCTCGCTCTGGTTGGCGGGGCAGGCCGTCAGGCACACGCCGCAGCCCAGGCAGTCATAGGGGCTCACCTGCATGCGGAAGCTGTACGCCGGGGCGTCCTTGCCCAGGCCCTTGGCGGGCACCGTGGCGAAGGCGGCGGGAACCTCGGCCTTCTCGGCGCCGGTGAGGAGCACCGGGCGGATGGCCGCGTGGGGGCAGCACATGGCGCAGCGGTTGCACTGGATGCAGCTCTCGGCGTTCCACTTGGGCACCTTCACGGCCACGCCCCGCTTGGAATAGGCGGAGGTGCCGTTCTCCCAGGTGCCCGCCAGGAGGCCGTGCTTCTTGAACACGGACACGGGCAGCTTGTCGCCCTGCTGGCGGTCCATGGGCAGGACGACTTCCTTGACAAAGTCGCTGGCCTGGATCTCCGGGGCGGGGGCGTCGGCGGCGGAGGCCCAGCTCTCGGGGATTTCCACCTTCACGGCGGCGCTGACTCCCACGTCCACGGCCTGGTTGTTCATGTCCACGATTTTCTGCCCGGCTTTTTTGAAGTAGGAGTTGTAGTTGTTTTTCTTCATGTCCTCCACGGCCACGTCCAGGGGAATGACCTTGGTCAGGGCGAAGAAGGCCGCCTGGAGGATGCTGTTGGTCCGGTTGGCCCCCAGGCCCACCTCAACGGCCAGCTTGGCGGCGTCGATGATGTAGAACTGGGCGTGCTTTTTCGCCAGGTCCCGCTTCATCTTTCCAGGCAGGCGGGTCTCCAGCTCTCCGGCGCTCCAGGGGCAGTTCAGCAGGTAGATGCCCCCGTCCTTCAGGTCCTCGGTGGTGTCGTATTTGTTGATGTACGTGGGGGCGTGAACCGCCACGAAGTCCGCGGAGTTCACCAGATAGGTGGCCCGGATGGGCTCGTCGCCAAAGCGCAGGTGGCTCTGGGTCAAACCGCCGGACTTCATGGTGTCGTAGGAGAAGTACGCCTGGGCGTATTTCCCGGCGATGAGCCCGATGGTGGAGATGGCGTTTTTATTGGCTCCCACGGTGCCGTCGCCGCCCAGGCCCCACAGCTTGCAGGAGACCTGGCCGGGATGGGGAAGCTCAATCTCCTGGTAGTCCAGGGAGGTGTGGGTCACGTCGTCGACAATTCCGATGGTAAAGTTGTTTTTCGGGGCCGCCTGTTTCAGGTTGTCATAGACGGCGATGAACTGGCCCGGCGTGGTGTCCTTGGAGCTGAGGCCATAGCGGCCGCCCACCACCTGGATGCCGGTCCGGCCCGCCTGGTTCAGCGCGGTGACCACGTCCAGATACAGGGGCTCGCCCACGCTGCCGGGCTCCTTGTTCCGGTCCAGCACGGCCACCTTCTTCACCGTGGCGGGGAGGGCGGCGGCGAAGTGCTTCACGGAGAAGGGGCGGTACAGGTGCACCTGGAGGAGGCCCACCTTCCGGCCCTGGGCATTGAGGTAGTCCACGGTCTCCTTCACCGCCTCGGAGGCGGAGCACATGACCACGATAACCTCCTCGGCGTCCTCGGCGCCGTAGTAGTTGAAGAGCTGGTAGTTCCGGCCCGTCAGCTTGTTGATCTCGTCCATGTAGTGCTGGACGGTGTCCGGCAGGGCGGCGGTGGTCTCGTTGACGCCCTCTTTGCACTGGAAGTAGATGTCCGGGTTCACATTGTTGCCCCGGTTGGTGGGGTGCTCGGGGTTCAGGCACTGGCGGCGGAACTCCTGGAGGGACTCCCAGTCCACCAGACCCCGCAGGTCCTCATAGTCCAGGGCCTCAATCCGCTGCATCTCGTGGGAGGTGCGGAAGCCGTCAAAGCAGTGCATGAAGGCGTACCGGGCGTGAATGGCGCTGAGGTGGGCCACCGCAGCCAGGTCCATGGCCTCCTGGGGAGAGGAGGACATCAGCATGCCGTAGCCGGTCATGCGGCAGGTCATGAAGTCCGTGTGGTCGCCGAAGATGGAGTGGTGGTTGCTGGTCACCACCCGGGAGGCGATGTGCATGACATTGGGCAGGAACTGGCCCCCCATGGCGTACATGGCGGGGATCATGAGCATCAGGCCCTGGGAGGAGGTGAAGGTGGTGGTCAGGGCGCCCGCCTGGGCCGCGCCGTGGCAGGTGCCCGCCGCGCCGGCCTCGGACTGCATCTGAATCACGTCCACCGTGGACCCGAAGAGGTTCTTCCGCCCCTTGGCGGACCACTCGTCCACCTTCTCCGCCATGGGTGACGAGGGGGTGATGGGATAGATCGCCGCTACCTCCGTAAAGGCGTAAGCCACATGGGCCGCCGCCGTGTTGCCATCCATGACGACGAAATTCTTTTTCATAACTGACTTTCCTTTCTCACTTGATGTCCCGTCCCTTCGGACGGGCGGAGCGGGGAGCGGATAGCCGGCGGAAGAGAATTCCGCTTACCGGAATGCAATTCCGAAAACAGGAAATAAAAAGATACACAAACCGCCGGCTTTGTGCTATACTCAATCATAAGCATTTTGACGGGGCTTGTCAAGAGCTTGACGGACCGTCCCCGAAAATGGGCATTTTATACGAAACCGGCAGTCATTTTTCGATATCCGCAACAAAAGGCGGCCGAATGGTACGGAAAGGAGCGGAAAGCATTATGGCGAGGGAACAGGTTTCCAGCATTCTCCGGGCGATACGCATCCTGGAGTGTTTTACGGACAGCGAGACGGAATGGACCTTGAAAGCCCTGGTGGAGCGGCTGGACCTGCCCACCACCACGGTGTTCCGGCAGGTCTCCACGCTGACCGACCAGCAGTATCTGATTCAAGACCCTATCCGCAAAAGCTATCAGGTGGGTCCCCGGCTGATGATGCTGGCCAGCTCCATCCTGAGCCAGTCGGACCTGCGCCGCCTGGCCCGGCCGGAGCTGGAGCGCCTCAGCGACATCGCCCAGGAGACCATCAACCTCAGCATCCTGCTGGAGCACGACATCTTCTACCTGGACAAGGTGGAGACCCACCGGTCCATCGTCTGCAACACCCGCATCGGCAGCCTGGCCCCCGCCTACGCCACCAGCTGCGGAAAGGTCATCCTGGCGAACCAGGGGGACGAGGCCATCGACCGCTTCTGCCTCTGGATGCGGGACCGGGCCCGGTCCCTGACGGCCCGCACCATCACGGACCCGGACCGCCTGCGGCAGGAGCTGATGGAGGCCAGGGCCAGGGGCTACGCCACGGACAACGGGGAAATTGAGGCGGGTCTGATCTGCTACGGCGCGCCGGTCTACGACATGAACCGGAAGGTCACGGCGGCGGTGAGCGTCTCGGGCCCGGAGTACCGGATGCAGGAGGAGCGGGACATGATGATCCAAGAGGTGAAGCGGACGGCGGAAAACATCTCCCGGCTCCTGGGCTGCCTCCACGCGCCGGTGACGGGAAGCCGGTGACGGAGTCCTATCTATACTATTTATACATGTAGGAAAGATTTGGAAAACCAAGGAAAGAAAGGAGCGGCAACATGAACGGAAGCTATCTGCAAAATCTCTTCTCCCTGGAGGGCAAGACCGTCCTGATCACCGGCGCGGCGGGGGGCATCGGCGCCGCCATCAGCCGGGGCCTGGTCCGGGCCGGGGCGGAGGCCGCCCTGTGCGGCCGGACGGTGGAAAAGTGCGAGGCCCTGGCGGAGGAGCTGCGGGACGAGGGCGGAACCGCCAGCGCCCACTGCCTGGACGTGGCCAGGGTCGAGACCATCCAGCCCTGTGTGGACGAGGTGGTGGACCGCTATGGAAAAATTGACGTGCTGTTCAACGTGGCGGGCGTCAACCGGCGGGAGGGCCTGCTGGACGTGGAGGAGGCCACCTACGACCGCTTGATGGACACCAACCTGAAGGGCCTGTTCTTCGTCAGCCAGCGGGTGGCCCGGGAGATGTACAAGCGGAAAAAGGGAAGCATCGTCAACATCGGGTCCCACAACGACCAGGGGATGCTGGGGGGCTGCTCCGTCTACGGCGCGTCCAAAAGCGGCGTCATCGCCCTCACCCGGTCCATGGCGGTGGAGTTCGCCCAGTACGGCATCCGCTGCAACGCCATCAGCCCCGGCCACATTCTGACGGAGCTGACCCAGGTGACCTGGGACCACCCCACCAGGGCCCCCTGGCTGAAAGAGCGCATCGCCATGGGCCGCCCCGGCGCGCCGGAGGAGCTGGTGGGCATGGCCATTCTCCTGGCCTCCGACGCCTCCTCCTACATGACCGGCCAGGCGTACCACATCGACGGCGGCTGCCTGTGCGGCGGCGCGCCCTGGGAGTACGACACCAACTACTGAACCTTAAAAACCGGCGGGATATCTGAACGAAATATGAACAAATATATTGCGTGATTTTTCACAATTTTTGCGGCAGGGTTTCATACTTGTTACCAAAAAAACCGGCGGAGAGGAATTGACGCTTGACAGATTCTCCAAAAGGCGGTATTTTGAATGCAGAATCCCGACCTAGAGAAGGGACTTTTGTTATTCCCGTTATTCGGAATCAAATTCCGCATAGCGGAACATTGGGAGCAAACGTTCTCTCAGGCACGGATCATGAGGCGCTTTTCCGCGGGAACCCGGACCAGAATTTCAAGGGCTCCGGGGCTTTGGGAGAGGCGTCTCCGGCAGAGCGCAGATGCCGCCGGTCCGGGCCCGGCTGTCGGGAAAGGGGCCTCAGCGCCCAAAATGTGAAGAGGAAGGAGTAACAACTTATGTCTGCAATTGGATTCCTGGTCCTTCTGATTCTGGCCATCGCCCTGCTGATGGCGCTGATCATGAAGGTCAAGCTGCACCCCACCTTCTCCCTGTTTATCACGGCCCTGATTATGGGCGTGGTCATGGGCTTCTTTGAGCCGGAGGGCTTCTCCATCGGGGAGGTCCTGGCCCTCATCAACAACGGCTTCGGAAGCACCCTGGGCAGCATGGGTATTCCCATCATGCTGGGCGCCATCCTGGCCATGGGCGTGCAGGACACCGGCGCGGCAAAATCCATTGCCAACTTCTTTATCCGGCTGTTCCGGGGCAAGAATCTGGAGCTCGCCCCCGCCCTGACGGCGTACATCGTCTCCATCCCCGTGTTCGGAGACATCACCACCATTCTGACCTCCAACATCGCCAACGTCCTTTCCAAGCGGAAACACATCTCCATGGGTAAAATGGCCGCCTTCACCCAGACCGGCCTGAACCTGACCCACGCCATGGTTCCCCCCACGCCGGGCATCCTGGCCGTCACCATCCTGCTGGGCGCCGACCTGGGCCTGGTCATCGGCTGGGGCGTGGTGATCTCCATCATCGGCTTCATGCTGACCTGGCTGGTCCTGCGCAAGTGGACCGACAAGGAGTGGGTTGAGCCCCTGCCCGAGGTGGCCGGCGAAATCCAGGAGACCAAGTCCGACGACGTGAAGGACATCCTCATCACCGGGGACGACCTGCCCGGCACCTTCCCCGCTTTCCTGACCATCCTGATCCCGGTGGTGCTCATCGCCGGCAGCTCCTTCCTGAAGATGGCGGTGGCCGAGGGCACCACGGCCTATACCCTGGCCAACATCTTCGGCGACAAGGTTGTGGCCCTGGGCCTGGGTGTCATCTACACCATGTTCCTGGCCGCCTCTCACAAGGCCTCCGTCCGCAAGAGCAACAAGGACAACACGGGCAAAGACCCCCAGAACTTCCGCGAGGTCATTCTGAACAGCTGGATTGCCCGGGGCCTGGAAGTCGCCCTGTCCGCGCTGCTGATCACCGGCATGGGCGGAGCCCTGGCCAACGTCATCAAAGCCGCCCCCGCCATCAACGACCTGGCGGGCCTCATCGAGAACTCCGGCGTTCCCGGACTGCTGATTCCGTTCCTGATCGGCGCCATCATGTTCACCGCCGTGGGCTCCATGACCACGGGCGGCATGACCGCCGCCGGCGTGGTGGGCCCCATGATGGGCATTCTGGGCCTGACCCCCGTGGCCACGGTTCTGGCCATCGGCGCGGGCACCATGATTTTCAACCACGTGAACAACTCCGGCTTCTGGGTCATCAGCCGCTTCTTCAACCTGGACCTGAAGCAGGGCCTGAAGTACATCACCATCCCCGACCTGGTGGCCGGCGTGTTCTGCTTCATCCTGATTGCCGCCGGCGCCGCGGTGCATCTGTTCTAAAAAACGGCGGAATGAACGGGGGAGAAACTGCGCTGATTCTCCGCCCGGAGAAGGGCCTGCTGCTTGCTGCTGTGGCAGGCGGCGGGCCCTTCGCCCCCTTTGTCCAACATTTTCATTCATGAGGAGGAATTATTATGAATCAGAAGAGCGCGAAGGAGCGTCTGCTCTGGGCACAGTTCGACGCCCTGGAAATGGGCACCGGCTGGGACGACCAGGACATCACCCGCCCCCAGATCATGGTGGAGAGCGTGTACGGCGACTCCCATCCCGGAAGCTATCATCTGAATCAGATGGCCGAGCAGGCGGTCTACGGCGTGTATGAGCGGGGCGGAAAGCCCGCCAAATACTACGCCACGGACATCTGCGACGGCTGCGCCCAGGGGCACGACGGCATGAACGTGGTCCTGGCCTCCCGGGAGGCCATCGCCAACATGGTGGAGGTTCACGCCTCTGCGGTCCCCTGGGACGGCATCATCCTCTCCTCCAGCTGCGACAAGTCCATTCCCGCCCACCTGAAGGCCGCCGCCCGGATGGACATCCCTACCATCTTCATGCCCGGCGGCTCCATGCGGCCCGGCCCCAACCAGACCACCTCCCTGGTGGCCGGGGACATCTCCCTCCGCCAGAAGCGCAAGGACGCCATCACGGACCAGGAGGTCCGGGACTACAAGCTGACGGGCTGCCCCTCCGTGGGCGCGTGTACCTTCCTGGGCACCGCCTCCACCATGCAGTGCGTGGCCGAGGCCCTGGGCATGACCCTGCCCGGCGCGGCCCTGGTGCCCGCCACCATGCGGGACATCCTCCAGTACGCCCGGTATGCGGGGCGCAAGATCATGGAGCTGGCGGAAAAGGGCATCACCCCCAGCCAGATCATGACCCCCGCCGCCTTCCGAAACGCCATCGTGGTCCACAGCGCCATCGGAGGCTCCACCAACGCCACCATTCACCTGCCCTCCATCGCCCGTGAGCTGGGCTATGAGCTGCCCATCGACCTCTTTGACGAGATCAACCACCAGGTGCCCCACCTGGGCAACATCAACCCCTCCGGCAAGCACCTGACGGAGTCCTTCTGGTTCGCCGGCGGCGTGCCCATGGTGCAGTGGATGC
The DNA here is from genome assembly GCA_910586735.1 of uncultured Oscillibacter sp. Taxonomy (GTDB): domain Bacteria; phylum Bacillota; class Clostridia; order Oscillospirales; family Oscillospiraceae; genus Oscillibacter. The sequence continues at coordinate 14,857 of CAJUJW010000015.1, forward strand.
TGCGGGACATGCTGGATCTGAACGTGATGACCGTCACGGGCAAGACCCTGGGCGAGAACCTGGAGGACCTGCAAAAGGACAACTGGTTCGACCGCAATCTGGGGTATCTGGCCAACTACGGCCTGACCCGTGACCAGGTGATCTTCCCCGTGGAGAAGGCCCCGGAGAAGGGTTCCGTGGCGATTTTGAAGGGCAACATCGCCCCCGAGGGCAGCGTGCTGAAATACTCCGCCTGCGCCATGGACCAGCGGGAAGTGGTCAACGCCAAGGCCCGGGTCTTCAACCACGAGGAAGCGGCCCACGCCGCCGTGGTCAACAATGAGATCAACCCCGGAGAAGTCATCATCATCCGCTACGAGGGCCCCCGTGGCTGCGGCATGCCGGAAATGCTGATGACCACCGAGGCCATTGTCTGCGACGAGCGCATCAACGGCTCTGTGGCCCTGATTACCGACGGGCGCTTCTCCGGCGCCACCCGTGGCGCGGCCATCGGCCACGTCAGCCCGGAGGCGGCCGTGGGCGGGCCCATCGCCTTCATCGAGGACGGGGACCTGATTTCCTACAGCGTGGAAAACCGGACCATCAACATGACCGGCGTCCACGGCGAGCCCTGCTCTGTGGAGGAGGCCGCGCGCGTCCTGGCGGAGCGGGCCAAGGCGGGCATCCAGCCCAAGGAGAAACGCAAGGGCTTCTATAAGATGTACACCGACCACGCCCTGTCCGCCATGAAGGGCGCGGGCCTGGAATAAGCGCTTTTGAAAGGAGACGTGAGGCTGTTATGTCTACACCCAACATGCCAAGCATAGACACCGTGGCGAAATTCAAAGCCGCGCTGAACTCTGAGCGGGGCGCTCTGGGCCCCTTCATGATTACCTCCGACCCCGCCTTTGTGGAGGCCGCCGGTCACGCCGGGTACGACTTCGCCCTGCTGGACATGGAGCACGGCCCCGGAACCTTCCAGAGCCTGCAGAACCTGATCCGCGCCGCCAACGTGGCGGGGGTCTGCCCGGTGGTCCGGGTCCCCAGGGGAACGGACATCTGGATCGACCAGGCCCTGGACGTGGGCGCGGGCGCGGTGCTGGTCCCCCAGATCGACACCGCCGAGCAGGCCAGGGCCGTGGTGGCCGCCGCCAAGTTCTCCCCCGTGGGAAGCCGGGGCACCTGCCGCTTCGTGCGTTCCGCCGGCTACGGCGCGGTGCCGGGCAGCGAGTATTTCTCCAAGGCCCAGGAGACTGTGGTCATCATCCAGGCCGAGGGCAAAAAGGCCGTGGAGAACCTGGATGAGATTCTGGAGGTCCCCGGCATCGACGTGATTTTCGTGGGCCCCTACGACCTGTCCAGCTCCCTGGGCCACGTGGGCGAGATCGACCACCCGGAGGTCATCGAGTGCATCAAGGGAATCATCGCCAAAGCCAGCGCCAAGGGCATCAAGCTGGGCTGCTTCGCGGACACCGTGGAGGGCGGCCGGAAGTGGCGCGATCTGGGCGTGCGGTTCATCGGGTACTCCTGCGACACCTATCTCTTCTATCAGAAGGCCAAGATGGACGTAGAAGCGTTCTCTGAGCAAGGGCGCTAAGACAAACTAAACGAGGCCCCCAGCCGGACGGCTGGGGGCCTCGCTCTTTTCGGGAATACGTTTTATCAAGAGAACCTCGTCGTAGGGGCCGCCGCCCTCGGCGGCCCGTTCCTCTGAAACTGCCGGGGTTCCAAGGAACCGGGCGGCCCAGGGGGGCCGCCCCCGCTCCCCCCTGATTACGTCCGCTTGGCCCGGTTGATGGCCGCCAGGATGGCCCGGAGGGGGGCCAGGTTGATGTTATGGCTGAGGCCCACGCCCCAATACTGCTTGCCGGTGCGCTGGTCCTGGAGCAGGATATAGGCCACGCCCTGGGAGTCGGAGCCGTCGGTGATGGCGTGGGAGGCGTAGTCCAGGAAGGTGAAGCGGGAGATCTTCTCCCCCTGGATGGCGTTGAAGAAGGCGTCGATGGGGCCGTTGCCCTCCCCGGCCACCTGGAACACCGTGTCCGTGTGCCGGAGGGTCCCCTGGAAAGCCACGTGGGAGTGGCCCTTCTCGTCCACGGTCTCCTTGAAGGCGTGCTTGAGGAGCTGATAGGGCTGCCGGATCTCGATATACTCCTGGTGGAACAGCTCGTTGATCCGCTCGGGGGCGATCTCCTTGCCCACCTTGTCGGTCTCCACCTGGACGATGTGGCCGAACTCCGGCTGCATGGACTTGGGCAGGTCAAAGCCGAAGTCGTGCTCCATGATATACGCCGCGCCGCCCTTGCCGGACTGGGAGTTGATGCGAATGATGGGCTCGTACTCCCGGCCCACGTCGGCGGGATCAATGGGGAGATAGGGAATCTCCCAGTATTCCGTGCCGGAGGTCTTCATATACTGGACGCCCTTGTTGATGGCGTCCTGGTGGCTGCCGGAGAAGGCCGTGAAGACCAGCTTGCCCACGTAGGGCTGCCGGTCGCCCACGGGCATCTTGGTGCAGCGCTCGTACATCTCCTTGATTTGATTGATGTTGGAGAAGTCCAGCTCCGGGTCCACCCCCTGGGTGTACATGTTCATGGCCAGCGTCACCATGTCCACGTTTCCGGTGCGCTCGCCGTTTCCGAACAGGGTGGCCTCCACCCGGTCGGCCCCCGCCAGAAGGCCCATCTCCGTGGTGGCCACGCCGCAGCCCCGGTCGTTGTGGGGGTGCAGGGAGATGATGGCGCAGTCCCGGCCGGGAATCTTGCGGCAGAAATACTCCAGCATGTCGGCGAACTGGTTGGGCATGCAGTTCTCCACGGTGGTGGGGAGGTTCAGGATAACCTTGTTTTCCGGCGTGGCGTGGAGGTGGTCCAGGACGGCCTGGCAGATTTCCACGGCGTAGTCCATCTCCGTGCCCATAAAGGATTCCGGAGAGTATTCAAACCGCAGATTCATACCGGATTCAATCATGGGCTGGGACATCTCGTAAATGAGGTCTGCGGCATCGGTGGCGATCTTGGTGATGCCGTCGCAGTCCATGTGGAAGACCACCTTCCGCTGGAGGGTGGAGGTGGAGTTGTAGAAGTGGAGAATCACGTTCTTGGCGCCCTGGATGGCCTCGAAGGTCTTTTTAATCAGGTGCTCCCGGGCCTGGACCAGCACCTGGATGGTCACGTCGTCGGGGATGTGGCCCCCCTCGATGAGTTCCCGGCAGATCTCGTACTCCGTCTCGCTGGCGGAGGGGAAGCCGATTTCGATTTCCTTCACGCCGATGTCCACCAGGGTGTGGAAATACTCCAGCTTCTCCGCCAGGTTCATGGGGTCGATGAGGGCCTGGTTGCCGTCCCGCAGGTCCACGGAGCACCAGGCGGGGGCCTTGGTGATGACCCGGTCGGGCCAGGTGCGGCCCCGAATGGGCTGGGGCTGGAAGGGAATGTACTTTTCAAATCCGGGTTTCATAATGGTGTCGTCCTCCTCGCAAAATATGGCGTTGGATGTGTCAGGGGACAAGGAAAACGCCCCCGACTCCTTTCGAGTCAGGGGCGTGTATTCACACGCGGTACCACCCTGGTTCAGCCGCCGGTTGCCCGACGGCCCTCACAGCCTCCAACAAGGCTTCGGCCAATAACGAGGCCAGCCGTTCCGCCCTACCGCGCCGGTTCAGGCGGACTGCTCGGGGGCCAGTTATCCACAGGGGCCCCCGCACCGGTTCGCAGCAACCACCGGCTCTCTGAGTGAGGGCGTCCCGTCTTTCTCCCCTTCATCGCATTTGCTTTGGTTTGTAATTTTAGCGGATTCGGGGGGAAATGTCAAGACCTAATTTTTTCTGGGGGGGCTGGTACTCGCCCTGACGGGCGGGGGTTTTGGTGGCCGTCGAATCGTCTCTCTCCTCTTTTCGCTGCCGCTGCCCTGGTGGTTGCGGGGGCTGGTTGGTCTACCGCCTTCTATCGGCAGAGCACCCTGTAGGGGCGGCGGGAAAATGACAGGAAGATTTTCCCGGCGTTTTCCCCTTTTCGATTCGGGAATTGATTTTGCGAAATGAATCGTTTATAATCATTATACCCTATTACCTCTAAAAAAACATGCCCCAGAATCCGGCTGGCGGCAATCCGTTGTATATGCTCCACTGAAGTTAAGCTCAATAAAAACAGATCGGAGAGCACCTCTATGAACAAACAGCAGCTTGCAAATAAAATATGGGAATCCGCAAACAGAATGCGTTCCAAAATTGAAGCGAACGAATATAAGGACTATATTCTGGGCTTTATTTTTTATAAGTTTCTGTCTGATCAAGAGGCCGGCCTTCTCAAAACAGACGGTTATGGAGACGCGGATATTCAGAAGCATGTTCATGAAAACAACGCGGACCTCGTAAGCTACTGTCAGCTTCGCCTCGGGTATTTTATCGCCTACGAGCATCTCTTCTCCACCTGGCTGGCAAAGGGCAGCAGCTTCACCGTGGATAATGTCAGAACCGCTCTCTCCGCGTTCAACCGCCTGATCAGCGAACCACAGGAAAAGGTTTTCAGCAAAATCTTCAACACCCTGGAAACCGGCCTGAGCAAACTTGGCGACACCACCAGCAGCCAGACCAAATCCATCAGCCAGCTGATTCAGCTGATTAAGGATATCCCCACCGACGGCAAACAGGACTACGATGTCCTGGGCTTTATTTACGAATATCTGATCAGCAACTTTGCGGCCAACGCGGGAAAAAAGGCCGGGGAGTTTTACACGCCTCATGAGGTATCTCTGCTCATGTCTGAAATCGTCGCCCTCTGTCTGAGGGACCGGGAGAAAATCGAAATCTACGACCCCACAAGCGGCTCCGGTTCCCTGCTCATCACCATCGGCAAAAGCGTCTCCAAATACACAAGGAACAAAGACGACATCAAATACTACGCCCAGGAGCTGAAGGAAAACACCTACAATCTGACCCGTATGAACCTGGTCATGCGGGGAATCAAGCCGGACAATATCTTCACCCGCTGCGGCGACACCCTGGAGCAGGACTGGCCTATGTATGACGACGAGACCCACGAATACAAGTTCGTGCAGCTGGACGCCGTGGTTTCCAATCCCCCCTACTCCCAGCACTGGGACCCCAGTCACAAGGACACCGACCCCCGCTACCGCTATGGCATTGCGCCCAAGGGCAAGGCGGACTACGCCTTCCTGCTCCACGACCTGTATCACCTGAGGCCCGGGGGGTGATGGCCATCGTGCTGCCCCATGGCGTTTTGTTCCGCGGCGACGCGCTGGGCGGGTCCGACAGCCAGGGCGAGGGTGAGGGCAGGATTCGCCGGAACTTGATAGAAAACAACAACATCGAGGCGATTATCGGACTGCCCGCCAACATCTTTTTTGGGACGGGCATCCCCACCATTATCATGGTGCTGCGCCAAAAGCGGGAGGCGTCCGACGTTTTGTTTATCGACGCCTCCAAGGGCTTCACCAAGGTCGGGAAAAACAACAAGCTGATGGCGTCCCATATCAAGCGGATCGTGGACGCGTTTGCCGCCCGGCCCGATAAGATCGAAAAATTCGCCCGGCTGGTTTCCAAGGAGGAAATTCGGAGGAACGGCTATAACCTGAATATCCCCCGCTATATCGATTCCTCCGAGACGCCGGAGACATGGGATATTTACGCCGCGATGTTCGGGGGCATCCCCAACCATGAGATCGGCCTCTTGAAGCCCTACTGGACGGCGTTCCCCCGCTTGAGGGAGAGTCTGTTCGCCTCGGATGGGACCCCCTACTCCACACTGACCGCCCAAAATGTCAAAGAGAGCATCGAGAGCAGCGGCGATGTGAAAGACTTTATCTCCAGCCACCGGGCCGCGTTCGCCGGCTTTGACACCTATCTGGACGGGCAGCTGATTGAAAAAATGATGGAGCTGAACATCTCCCAGGCGGAGGACGACATTACGCAAAACATCTTCGGCCGCGTCGCGCCGCTGCCTCTGCTGGACAAATACCAGGCCTATCAGCTGCTGGACAACCAGTGGGGCGGCATCGCCACCGACCTTGAGATTCTCCAGACGGAGGGGTTTGCGGCGGCAAAGCAGGTTGACCCCAACATGGTCTTCAAAAAGAAAGGCGACACGGAGGAGGAGGTCCAGAACGGCTGGACCGGCCATGTGATTCCCTTCGAGCTGGTGCAGACCACGCTTCTGCGGGAGGATTACGACGCCCTCAGGGCCAAGGAAGCCCGGCTGGATGAAATCGCGGCGGAGCTGACGGAGCTGATCGAGTCCATGGACGAGGGCGACCGCGGCGCTTTCCTGAATGAGGACAACACGGCCTTTGTGGCCAAGGAGTTCGCGGCAAAGCTGGCGGAGATTTACGGGGACGTTTCCTCCCCGGAGCTGGACGGCCTCCAGGGGTATCTGGAGCTGCTGGACGCCAAGGCCGGCAAGGCGCGGAAGCCAGGGACATGGCGGAGGCGCTGCACCTGAAAACCAAGGAGACCATTGAGGGACTGAGCGACGAGCAGGTTCTGGATTTGCTGCGCCTGAAATGGATCGCGCCCCTGTGCGCCTCCCTGCGGGCTATGCCGAAGGACATCATCGGCCAGCTGGAAAAGGCGGTGCAGGCGCTGGCGAACAAATACGCCGTGACCTATTTGGAGCTGGACAGGCAGATACAGGAATCGGAGGCGGCGCTTGCCGGTATGATGGACGGTCTCACGGGCGGCGAGTTTGATATGAAAGGGCTTGGCGAGCTTCGGGCGCTGCTGAAGGGTGAAAAACATGGCTGAGAAGACGCCCGGAATTCGTCCCTCCGAATTTGAAGGCGAGTGGATTACCGTAAAATTAGGCAGCGTCACAAGGCGGGTTGGGGAATTTTTTAAGAACCTGGATCTGCTTATTTGGCGGCGAACGCGGAAGCTTGAAAAGCTGCAAGCCCTTAAAGCATCCATGCTGGAAAAAATGTTTCCGAAGGACGGCGCGGATGTGCCGGAGGTCCGGTTCAGGGAATTTACCGGGCCATGGAAAAGAGGCCGCCTGTCGAGCTATTTGGAGACCTCCACGGAAAAAAATGTTCAGAACGCGTTCGCGAGGGAAGACGCGCTGTCCGTATCCGGCGAGTCTGGAATTGTAAACCAAATCCAGCATATGGGGAGAAGTTACGCGGGCGCTGCTGTAAGCAATTACGGAATTGTCCGGTTGGGCGACGTGGTGTATACAAAATCTCCGCTGAGGGACGCGCCCTTTGGCATTATAAAAACAAACATGGGGAACCCGGGGATTGTGTCCGCGCTCTATGCCGTATACCACCCGAAGGCGGCTGTTCACCCTCCTTTTGTCCAGACATATTTTGAATCGAACAGCAGGCTAAATAATTATCTCCGGCCCATTATCAGCAAGGGGGCAAAAAATACCATCAACATCGGGGACGACGACGCCTTGTCGGGAGAGGTGATTTTCCCGGAGTATGACGAACAGGCGGCAATCTGCAATTATTTTCAGACACTCGGACAACTGATCTTCCTGACCACGCGGGAGCTCGAAAAGCTCCAGTCCATCAAAAAAGCCCTGCTGGAAAAAATGTTTGTCTGATACGGGGGACGGCCATGGAATTTGAAAACGAAGCCGCCTTTGAGGCGGCGCTTATAGACCTGCTGACAGAAAAATATGGCTGGGAGCCGGAAATCCTGCGGTACAAAACGGAGGAGGACCTGATCCAGAACTGGAGGCAGATCCTCTTCGAGAACAACCGGGACATCGACCGCCTGAACGACACCCCGCTGACCGACGGCGAAACGCGGCAGATTCTCGACCAGATCGCCCGCCTGCGCACGCCGCTGAAGCTCAACGGCCTTATCAACGGCCAAACCGTGGCCGTCAAGCGGGACAACCCGGCGGACACGCTGCATTTCGGGAAGGAAGTCAGCCTGAAAATCTATGACCAGCGGGAGATTGCCGCTGGGCAGAGCCGCTATCAGATTGCCCAGCAGCCGGTGTTCAAGGCGAGGAGCGCCGTCCTGCCCAACCGGCGGGGCGACTTTATGCTGCTGATCAACGGCATGCCCTTAATCCACTGCGAGCTCAAGCGCAGCGGCGTGGATGTGAGCCAGGCCTTTCACCAGATTGAAAAATACGCCCATGAGGGCGTGTTCTCCGGGCTGTTTTCCCTGGTCCAGATTTTCATCGCCATGCAGCCGAACGAGACGGTGTACTTCGCCAACCCCGGCCCGGACGGATTTTTCAACAAGGACTTTTACTTCCACTGGGCCGATGTCAACAACGAGCCCCTGAACAACTGGAAAGACATCGCCCAGTACCTTCTCTCCATCCCCATGGCCCACCAGCTGATTGGCTCTTACACGGTGGCCGACGACACGGACGGCACTTTGAAGGTCCTGCGCAGCTACCAGTATTACGCGGCCTCCCGCATTACGGGCCGTGTCGCCATGCGGCGCTGGGCGGACAAGGACCCCTACGGCGGCTATATCTGGCACACCACCGGCTCCGGCAAAACCCTGACCAGCTTTAAATCCGCCCAGCTGATTGCCGGTTCCAGAGACGCCGACAAGGTGGTGTTCCTGGTGGACCGTGTGGAGCTTGGAACACAGTCGCTGATGGATTACCGCGGCTTCGCCGACGACGCGGACACGGTGCAGTCCACGGAGAACACGGACATTCTGGCGGCAAAGCTGAAAAGCGGCGACCCGGCCAACACGCTGATTGTAACGTCCATTCAGAAAATGAGCACCACCTCCGACGTGTTCGGAAACGAGCTCCACAGATACAGCATTGCGGACGGCATCCGGGACAAGAATGTTCTGGGCTTTGACCCCTACATGATGCCCACCTACGAGGACCGCGAGCTGCGCAGGGCGGTCGCTCTGGAAAAGGCCAAGGCTCCTACGGAAGCGGCGGCTATGAGCGATCCCAGAAAGAGGAAGGTTTACCTGTACTATATGGACCATACCAAGGTGCCCATGGCCGGCGTTACGCGGGCGGACGGAAGCTGCCTGAGGGGCATTGAGGATTACCTGCCCAACGCCCAATACGAGCGGGAGGGACACCGGCGCACCGTGGTGGACGACATCCGCAGAAATTGGGTTACGCTGAGCCAGGGAGGCAAGTTCCACGCGATTTTCGCGACCAGCAGTATTTCGGAGGCAATTCAATATCACAGGCGCTTCAAGGAAACGGGCGGTCTGAAGGTTACGGCGCTGTTTGACCCCAGCATTGATAACAACGGTACGGCAATTTTCAAAGAGGATTCGCTCGTTGAAATTCTGGAGGATTACAACGCCCTCTATGACACGAAGTTCAAGCTGGCCGCCTACGCGGCTTTCAAAAAAGATGTCTCCTATCGCCTGGCGCACAAAGGGCCGTATCAGTCCGTAGAGCGGACCCCGAAGCAGCAGATTGACCTGCTGATCGTCGTGGATCAGATGCTGACGGGGTTCGATTCAAAATGGGTTAACACCCTCTATCTGGACAAGGTTCTGGTCTATGAAAAGCTGATTCAGGCGTTCTCCCGCACCAACCGTCTTTTTGGCCCGGACAAGCCCTTTGGCACCATCCGCTATTACCGCAGGCCCTATACCATGCGGCGGAATATCGACGACGCCTTCAAGCTGTACTCCGGGGACAAGCCCCTTGGCCTGTTCGCGGACAAGCTGGAGTACAACCTGGGCAAATTAAATGAGCTGTATGACAAAATTGAGGCTCTGTTCCGCTCTGCCGGAGTGGAGAATTTTGAAAAGCTGCCGGAGGACCATACGGAACGCGGGCAGTTCGCCAAGTTCTTCAAGCGGTTTCACAACTTTCTGGAGGCCGCCAAAATTCAGGGATTCACCTGGAATAAACGTTCCTACAAGGGCAAAAGGGGCAAGGCCGCCATTGCGCTTCACCTGGACGAGACTACTTATCTGATTCTCGCGCTCCGCTATAAGGAGCTGTTCTCCGGCGACGAAACAGGCTTGGGCGGAGGCGATGTCCCCTATGAGATTGACCCCTATTTGACCGAAATCAATACCGGCGTAATTGACGCCAGCTATATGAATTCCCGATTCAACAAATACCTCAAAGCATTACAGGGCGGGACGGAAGTGGCGGCGGTACTGGAGGAGCTGCACAGGTCTTTTGCCGCCCTGACGCGGGAAGAACAGAAGTACGCGAACATCTTCCTGCACGATGTGCAAAACGGCGACACGGTGGTTGACGAGGGCAAAACGCTGCGGGACTATATTACGGAGTATATGGCCAGCGCCAAAAATGACCAGATTCACCGCTTTGCCCAGGCGCTTGGCGCAGACGAGGCTATGCTGCGGGACTTCATGCGGCTGAGGGTCACGGACGCAAATATCAACGAGTTCGGGCGCTTTGATAAGCTGAAAGCGACGGTTGACAAAGGCGGCGCAAAGGCGTTCCTGGAGGCGCTCGAAGGAGCCGCTATTAAGCCCTTCCAGGTCAATATGAAGGTGGATCAGATTTTGAGGAAGTTTATCCTTGGGGGCGGATTTGACATTTGATGGGGCGGAGGGGTATCCTGGCAGGTAAAACAGGGAAAGGGTCGTGCTATCAGCGGTTGTTGGAAAAACGCACGCCGGGTGTTAATTCCGTCGGCCAGGCGCTTGGTCAAAGAAGGCGATATCTTGAACCGCCTCTGGGAATATCATCTCCTCCAGCCAGACGCCGGCGAAGATGCACCCCTCCCGCAAAATCAGCACCGGCAGCCGCAAAGACACCCCCATGTTAATCCGCGTTGCTTGCCGCAACGGGGGTTCTTCCGTATAATGACGGTGAAAGGAGGTCGTCCCTGATGCTGAACGAAAACATCAAAGCGATCAGAACGTCCAAAGGGCTTTCCCAGGAGGAGCTGGCTATCAAGCTGAACGTGGTGCGGCAGACCATCTCCAAATGGGAGCAGGGTCTGTCGGTCCCGGACGCCGACATGCTGATTTCCATCTCAGAGGTGTTTGAAACGCCTGTAAGCACACTGCTTGGCGAATCCGTCGCCGAGACGAAGGCCGATGACCTGAGGGTCCTCTCCGAGAAACTGGAGGTCATAAACCTGCGGCTCGCCCGGGGAAAGGCGGCGCGGCAAAGAGCGGCCCATTGGTTCTTCATCTCGCTGTGCGCCGCCATAGCGGCGATTTTCGCGGCCCTGACCGTACTGAACAGCCCCTACCTGGCCTGGGACTTCAGCCAGCCCGAAACCGCCATAATCGGAACCGTGTTCCACGCCTTCGAATGGCTGTTCGTCAGGACCGCGCCGCTCGCCCTGATTGGGGCAGTCGCCAGGGCTTGCCTGACGCGGGAGAGGGCGTGAAGCCGTCCGGCGCTTCTGGAAACCGTCCAGACTGCAAAAACGAATTAGCGGGCAGTTATCCATGACGGATAACTGCCCGCGTCGTTATTCAGACCAAGCGCTGCTCAGCCGGACATCTACCGGCAAGAAAGAGCGATTCCCTCAGGCCCGCATTTTTTGCAGCTGGCCCGCCCGCCGCAGAGCGGGACGCAGGGCGGTGTACAGCACCGGCGCGGCAATCATGGCCGCCGCCGCGTTGAGGAGGGACGCGGGCAGCTTGCTCCCCATGGTGACCGCGGCGGTCTCCATGGGATAGCCGTAGACAAACATCTGGAACACAAAGGTTTTCAGCATGTACATGGCCACATAGGACAGGGCCCCCGCCACACAGGCGGCGGCGTTCCGCCCGTGGTCCTCCGCCTCTCTCCCGCCGGAAAAGGCGATCTTGGCGCAGAACCAGGCCATCAGGAACTTGGTGACAAAGGTGACGGCGCAGTTCAAGAGGTCGTAGCCGCCGAACAGGGCGTCGTACAGCGTGGAGCCCAGGCCCGCCGCCAGTCCCCCGGCCAAGGGGCCCATGAGCAGGCCGCTGAGCAGGCACATGGCGTTGGCAAAGTGAATCTTGGACCCGAAGAGCGGGAAGCGGAAAAAAGTCACCGCGCACACCAGCGCCGCCAGCACCGCCGTGTACACCATCTTCTCCGTCGTCCATGTCCGTTTCATATTCGTTTCCTCCCTTGGAATTTCCTATGAACAGAGCATAACGCAAATCTGAACTTATATAAATATCCAGTTCTTGAATTTTTTATAAGTTCAGTCATTGTCCCTCTCCCCTCCGGCGGGACCGGCGGAGGGAAAGGCCGCATAGGGACTTCCCCAGGTCTCATAGGTTAAGAGGAAAGGCGCTTCCGCCTTCAAATACGGTCCGCCGCCAGCCGGGAAAGCGGCGGCCGGGGCCCCGCTCCGGCAAGGAGGTCTTATGCTGTCCGCCGCGCTGCTGCTGTTCGCCAATACGCTGCTGTTTTCCCTGCGCCTCTCCGGCGGCGGGTCCTTTCCCAAGCCCCTCACCGCCGCCGAGGAGCGGGAGTGGCTGGAGAAGTACGCCCAGGGTGACCCGGAGGCCCGGCAGGTGCTGATTGAGCGGAACCTCCGGCTGGTGGCGCATATTATTAAAAAATACTACACCCAAAGCGCCGACCAGGAGGACCTGATTTCCATCGGCACCATCGGCCTCATCAAGGGCATCTCCAGCTTCGACCCCGCCAAAGGGGCCCGCCTGGCCACCTACGCCGCCCGGTGCATCGAAAACGAAATCCTCATGTACTTCCGGGGTCAGAAAAAGCTCCAGGGGGAGGTGTCCCTCTCCGACTCCATCGACACCGACAAGGACGGAAACGCCCTCCAGCTCATGGACATCGTGGGGGTGGACGACACCATGCTGGAGGACCTCCACGACCGGGACAACGCCATCCGGCTCCACCGCCTCGTCCGGCAGCGCCTCACCGCCAGGGAGGCGGAGATTGTCCGCCTCCGCTACGGCCTGGGGGGCACCGTGCCCCTGACCCAGCGGGAGATTGCCGCCTCCTTCGGCATCTCCAGAAGCTATGTCTCCAGGATCGAAAAGCGGGCCCTGGAAAAACTCCGGGAGGCCCTCCAGGAGGGAGAGCCGGGAGGCGGCAAGTAAACGGGAAAACGCCGGCCTCCTCACCGGCGTTCCTCCCTCACAGCCTCAGCGTCCCGATGGCCTCCCGCATCTGCCGGGCCGAGTCCTCCAGCGCCGCCTGCTCCTCCCTGCTCAGGGGCATCTCCAGAATTTCCTGCAAGCCCTTCCGCCCCACGATGGAGGGCAGGCTCAGGGCCAGCCCGCGCATGCCGTACTGCCCGTCCAGCACCGCCGACACCGGCAGCACCGCCCGCTCGTCCTTCACGATGGCCTCCGCGATACGGCCCACGGCCATGGCGATGCCGTAGTACGTGGCCCCCTTCCGGCGGATGATCTCATAGGCGCTGTCCCGGACCTCCCGGTACAGCCGCTCCCGGTTCTCCGCCCCCAGGGTCTGGCCCCGGACCCGGCAGAAGTCCTCCAGGTCCAGGCCGGAGACGTTGGCCTCGCTCCACACCGCCAGCTCGCTGTCCCCATGCTCTCCGATGATGAAGGCGTGGATGTTCCGGCTGTCCACCTCCAGCTCCGCCCCCAAAAGCTGCTTTAAGCGCCCGGTGTCCAGCACCGTGCCGGACCCCATCACCCGCTCCCTGGGGTAGCCCGACAGCCGCCACGCCGCATAGGTCAGCACGTCCACCGGGTTGGACACCACCAGCAGAATCCCCTGGAAGTCCCGGGCGGTGATCTCCTTCAGGATGGAGCGGAGAATCTCCGTGTTCTTCCCGATGAGGTCCAGCCGGGTCTCCCCCGGCTTCTGATTGGCCCCGGCGGTGATGACAATCAGGGCGCAGTCCGTCACGCCGTCATAGCCCCCGGCGGAGATCTCCATGGACGCGCCGTAGGGCAGGCCGTCCCGCAGGTCCATGGCCTCCCCCTCCGCCTTGTCCCGGTTGGCGTCCAGAAGGACCAGGCGGGTGAACAGCCCCTGCTGCAAAAAGCGGAAGGCGATGGACGCCCCTACGCTGCCGCAGCCCACGATGGCCGCTTTTCTGTGGTCGATTTTCATGATGCATCCTCCTCTCAAGTTCAGACGGGGCTTGCGGCTTCCCCGCCGGCGCTGTATACTGTCTCCAGATACCCGGCGGACTATCCGCCGGGACAAAAAGGAGCGTGGGTCCATGAAGCGCATCATATACGCCACAAAGGGCTGGAAGAAGTTACAGGCCGACTATATCCACGCGCAGCTGCACATGATACACGCCCACAAGCTGCAAGCCCTCCTGCCCCTGGACATCTCCGGCTTCGGCTTCCGCCAGGCCGCCAGCCATTACACCCTCGTCAGCCACGCCGCCGCCGCCCTGCTGCGCCTGCCGGAGTGTGACCCCACCCGGCTGGAGGCGGTCATAGGCGGGTCTCTCCCCGTCTTTGACGCAGAGGCAGTGCTGCCCAAAATCGACCCGAGCAGGAAGGACCGGAAAATCCAGCAGTATTAAACTTACATCTGTTTGTCATCCGTGGCCGGGTTGTCAATCAGCCGCCCGTCCTCCCCGAACCGGGACCCGTGGCAGGGGCAGTCCCAGCTGTGTTCCTGGGCGTTGTACTTCAAAGCGCAGCCCATGTGGGGGCACCGGGGGACCGTGGGGGTCAGGAGCCCCACGGCGGACTCCCAGGCGTTCACCGCCAGCTGGGGCCGAAGCGCCCGCCGGGAGGGGTCGAACAGGGCCGTGTAAGGGTTCTCCTTCCCCTGGAGCCGGTCCGCCAGCGCCAGCGCCGCCGCCATGGAGGAGGTCATCCCCCACTTGTTGAAGCCCGTCACCACGTACAGGCCCTCTGTCCCCCTGGAGCAGGGCCCCACGTAGGGCACACCGTCCAGGGTCACGCAGTCCTGTGTCGCCCAGCGGGCGGCAATGTTCGCCTGGGGGTAGTGTTCCCTGGCGAAGTCCTCCAACTCCCACCAGCCGCCGCCCCGCTTTCCCGTCCGGCAGCCGCCGCCGCCCAGGAGGAGGAGGCCCTTGTAGTCCCGGAAGGACAGGCCCTTCTCCCCCTCGTCAACGTACATGCCGCCGGCCTCCTGGGCGTTCTCCAGGGCCAGGACGTAGGAGCGGCTCTGATAGAGCTTGAGGAAGTAGCCCCCGTGCTTGTTCAGCAGGGGGAAGTGGGTGGCGATGACGATGCGCTCCGCCCGCACCGTCCCCCGGTCCGTCACCGCCGTGCCGGGACCCAGCTCCAGGACCTTGGTGTGCTCATAGATGCGCAGTCCCTTGGCGATGGCGGCGGCGAATTTCAAGGGGTGGAACTGGGCCTGTTTAGGGAATTTCACCGCCCCCGCCGTGGCCATGGGCAGGGGCGGGGCCTTGACGAACTCCGCCGGGAAGCCCAGGCGCTCCAGGGCCTCCAGCTCCCGGTCCAGCTTCCGCCGGTCCGTCAGGGCGTAGACATAGCTGTCCTGCTCCTGGAAATCGCAGTCGATGTCCCGGCACAGTTCCCGGTACTTCCCAAGGGCGGCCCGGTTGGCCTCCAGGTACAGCCGGGCCCGCTCCGGGCCGAACTCCCGGAGGAGCCGGGCGTAAATCAGGCCGTGCTGAAACGTGAGCTTGGCGGTGGTGTTCCCCGTCACGCCGCCGCAGATGCGGTCCGCCTCCACCAGGGCGCAGTCCGCCCCCGCCCGGTCCAGCCAGTAAGCGCACAGCAGCCCCGCCAGGCCGCCGCCGATGATCAGCACGTCCGTTTTCAAGTCCCCCTCCAGGGGCGCGAACCGGGGCAGGTCCGCCGTCCGCCTCCAAATGGACTCCATGAAATCACCTCGGCGTTAGCATGAGCCGGAAGGCGGAAAATCATACCTCCGTCCCTGTGGGCTTTGCCGAAATTCATCAATACCTCATCCATTTAAATTGTCAGATTCGTGAAAATCCATTTTTGGGGCTTGACAAACCCGCCCCGGAGGCGTATCCTGTGCCTAAGTTCACAGAGCGCAAACCGATGACGCGGACGAGTAGGCGGGGCCTTGGTTCTCAAAGAGAGCCGCCGGTGGTGAGATGGCGGCAGAAACAAGCCTGTTGAATGGACCGCAGAGGGCGGGCCGAACGGGGTTTCCCCAAGTAGGCGCCGACGGGCTTTTCCCCCGTTACCAAGGAAAGGCGCGTGTTGGCGCGCCGCCGAGCGGGCGATTTACCATATCGCCAATTTGGGTGGCACCGCAGAAGTTTCAAGACTTTTGTCCCAAAGGTACCTGCAAGGGTCCTTTCGTGGACGGAGGTCTTTTTTTGACGCCCCTCCCCGGAAGCGGCCGTGAATTTGAAAGGAGCAAGCGTCATGACTATCGAGAAAATCCCCTACAAGATCTACCTCTCCGAGCAGGAGATGCCCAAAGCCTGGTACAACGTCCGGGCCCACATGAAGAACAAGCCCGCCCCCCTGCGGAACCCCGGCACCGGGGAGCCCATGGGCTTCGAGGACCTGCGCCCCGTTTTCTGCGACGAGCTCATCCGCCAGGAGCTGGACGACGACACGGCGGAAATCCCCATCCCCCAGGAGATTCGGAACTTCTACAGGATGTACCGTCCCTCCCCCCTCATCCGGGCCTACTGCCTGGAGGAGAAGCTCCAGACCCCGGCGAAAATCTACTACAAGTTTGAGGGCAACAACACCTCCGGGTCCCACAAGCTGAACTCCGCCATCGCCCAGGCCTACTACGCCAAGAAACAGGGCCTCACCGGCGTCACCACGGAGACCGGCGCGGGCCAGTGGGGCACCGCCCTCTCCATGGCCTGCGCCTACCTGGGCCTGGACTGCAAGGTCTACATGGTGAAGGTCAGCTACGAGCAAAAGCCCTTCCGCCGGGAGGTCATGCGGACCTACGGGGCCTCCGTCACCCCCTCCCCCTCCCTGGAGACAGCGGTGGGCCGGAAAATTCTGGCCGAGCACCCCGGCACCACCGGGTCCCTGGGCTGCGCCATCTCCGAGGCGGTGGAGGCCGCCGCCGCCACCCCCGGCTACCGCTACGTGCTGGGCAGCGTGCTGAACCAGGTGCTGCTCCACCAGTCTATCATCGGCCTGGAGGCCAAGGCGGCCCTGGACAAGTACGGCGTGACCCCGGACATCATCATCGGCTGCGCCGGGGGCGGCAGCAACCTGGGCGGCCTGATCTCCCCCTTCATGGGCGAAAAGCTCCGGGGCGAGAAGGACTACCGCATCATCGCCGTGGAGCCCGCCTCCTGCCCCAGCTTCACCAGAGGTAAGTTCGCCTACGACTTCTGCGACACGGGCATGGTCTGCCCCCTGGCGAAGATGTACACCCTGGGCAGCGGCTTCATCCCCTCCGCCAACCATGCCGGGGGCCTGCGCTACCACGGCATGAGCCCGGTCCTGAGCCAGCTCTACCACGACGGCTATATGGAGGCCGTCTCCGTGGAGCAGACCAGGGTCTTCCAGGCGGCGGAGGAGTTCGCCCGGGTGGAAGGCATCCTCCCGGCCCCGGAGTCCAGCCACGCCATCCGGGTTGCCATCGACGAGGCCCTGAAGTGCAGGGAGACCGGGGAGGAGAAGACCATCGTCTTCGGCCTGACGGGGACCGGGTACTTCGACATGGTGGCCTATGAGAAGTTCCACAACGGGGACATGACGGACTACATCCCCTCCGACGAGGAGCTCCAGACCAGCTTCGACAAGCTGCCCCAGGTTCCGGGGCTGAACTGAAAGCAAAGCGCGGAGGCCGTCCCATAAGGGACGGCCTCCTGTTCTGCTCTTCCGTATTTTCAATTGATGGGGAACTCCGGGATGCCCGCCGCTCCGGCGGCGATGCTGTACTCGGGGAAGCACACCACGACCGTGCCGTCCTCCCGGACGTAGAACCCGGTGGTCTCGTCCACGGTGGTAAAGCCCCCGTCCTCCGGGTTGAAGAAGAAGGTGAAGCCCTCCTCGTCCACGCTGTCCGCAATCTGCCGCTCAATGGAGGCATTGCAGACTTCCACCCAGTCCTCTCCCAGGCAGTCCCGGAGGGTCAGGTCCCGGTCCTCGGCCAGGTCCAGGTTGTAGTAATACCGCTCCTCCATGGCGGACACCCAGCCCTCAGCCAAAGTCACCACGAAGGACACCCGGCTGTCCGTCTGGCTCTTGACCTCGTAGTCCACGATGACATCCATCTCCCGGCCGGCCCAGTCCTCTTCGGTGCCTCCGGTGGCAAAGAATGCCTCCTGATAGTCCTTCCAGTCCTTCTGGGCCTTGGCCAAGTGCTGGTCCACCTTCTCCTGGACGATGGCGTTGACCCGCTGGGCCAGGCCGCTCTCCGCCTCCACCTGGGGGACGGTCACGTCGTAGTGGATGCCGTCTTCGGTCTTGTCATAGTCGACAAAGGTCAACACCTGGAACAGCCCGCCCAAAACCGGCACACTGGCGGCGGCCTTGGCGACGGTGGGGGACAGGTTCAGCCCCGCCAGCACCACGCAGAAGCAGGCGGCGGCGGACGCCCAGCGCCGGAATGTCCGGCTCCGGCGGGCCCGGTACCGGGACCTGCCTTCCTGAATGCCCATCCGGACCCGCTCCGACAGCTCGGCAGGAATAGGGGTGTTCTCATAAGCCTCTTTGGCGTTCTTGAATTCGTTCATCAGTATTCCGCTCCTTCCATAGCGACGCGCAGCTTTTTCAGCCCTGCGTACAGGCGGCTCTTCACCGTGCTGAGATTCTGCCCGGTGATCTCGCCGATTTCCTTCAGGGTCAGTTCCTCGTAAAACCGCAGCTTGATGACGGTCCCCACCTCTCTGGGCAGGGCGTCCACCTGCCGGGACAGGCTGTCGTCCGGGGGTTCCGGGTCCTCCTGGCCCGGCTCCTCCTCCGGGAAGGGGACCACCCTGGCCCGGCGGCGGAGGATGTCCTGACAGGCGTTGAGCAAAATCCGGGTAAACCAGGTTTTCACGGCCCCGGGGTCCCGGAGGCTGTCCCGGCGCTCCAGTGCCCGGCAGACGGCGGTCTGCACCGCGTCCAGGGCGTCCTCCCGGTTTTGGAGGACGCTGTAGGCCAGCCGGTAGGACCGGGTCTGGGTTCCGATGAGGAACTCGGTCAATTTCTCTTCCTTCGTCACGTCCATGTTCCTTTCTGAAAAGGGTTCCGCCCGCCCGGCGCCTGGGCTTTGGCGGCGTCTGTAATATAGACGGAGAAGCGGGGCGAAAAGTTTGCGGGAGCGGAAAATTTTTTCGGAACCGGAAACGGAGAGGGGGCCCGCCATAAGGCGGGCCCTCTCCTCACTCCGTATAGGCCCGGACGGCGTCCCGCAGAAACGCGGCGCGGCCGGGGACCTCCTTGTCGTAATAGGCGGTAAAGCGCGCGTCCGCCGTGTACAGCTCAGCCAGTCCCCGGTGGGCCTGGGGCGTGTACGCCGTCCAGGTATAGGACAGCCAGCGGCGGTGGAGTTCCGCGATTCTCCGGCCCTCCGGCCCCGCCGGGTCCTCCCCGGACCGGAGGGCGGCGGCCAGGGCGGACAGAATCTCCGCCTCCAGGGCCTTCCATTGGCTGTGCTCCTCCTCCGTCATGGAGAGGAGCTTTGCGTTGGAGCCCTCTGCGGCCTCCCGGCCGTACTTCTCCCGGACTTCCCCGCCGTACTGTTCCTCGTTGGCCTCCACGGCCCGGCGCTTGAACGCCTCGAATTTTTCTTTGTCGGTCATGGGTGTTCCTCCTCTTGCCTCGTCGATGGTTTTTTCCACGGTCAGAATCAGGGCCTCCAGCCGCTCCCGCCGGGCCTCCAGCTCCGCCAGGTGGCTCTGCAGCGCCGCCAGACGGTCGAACCCCGGCGCGTCCAGGATCTCCCGGACGGCCTCCAGGTCCAGCCCCAGCTCCTTATAGAAAAGGATATCCTGGAGCCGGTCCACCTCCCGTGGGCCGTAGAGGCGATAGCCCGCCTCCGTGGTCCGCCGGGGCTTGAGCAGGCCCTTCCGGTCGTACCAGCGCAGGGCCCTGGGCGTGACCCCGGCCAGCTCCGCCAGGGCTTTCACGGTGTATTCCATGCTGTCATCCCTCCTGACATAGGAAAGTATAGGGGTTGACGTAACGGCAAAGTCAAGGGGGAATTTTGATTTTGCCAAAAAATTTTTTCGGGCGGTACAAACGCGGACGGCCGGTCCACTGAGGGACTGGCCGTCCGCCGGAAACGGGCCGCCCGCGGCGGGGCGGGAGGTCACTTTGCGTTCTTCTGGATGTAAAGGTCAAAGCGCTGCATGATTACCACGAACTGCGCCCGGGTGACATAGCCCCTGGGGTTTAAGAGCCCATCGGAGGTGCCGCTGATGAGGCCGTTGCCCACGGCCCAAGACAAAGCCTTGTCCTCAAATGAGTTCTCCTTGAGCCTGTCGGGAAAATCTTTCAAGTCCGCCCGGATTGAGTTCTGTATATTCTTCATTCCCGCATACTGAAATAGCATACCCATCAGTTCGTAACGAACCTGGGGGCCGGTGCCGCCCGTGGTCGGAGGGTTGATAACGTTGGGGTAGATATTTTCCGCCGCCCACTTCTTGGCCTCGGCCATATTGGCGGGGTTGGCCCCGGTCATACGGGCAAGCACCATCCAGGACTGCTGCCAGGTCACGTTTCCGCCGGGCTTAAACTTTCCATCGCCCACTCCGTTCATAAGGCCCTTTTCGGTAGCCCAGGCGATTTCCTTGCTGGCCCAGTAGTCACTGGGAACATCGCTGAAACTGGTGGCTGGGGCGGGGGCGGGAGTCTGCTCAGCCGCCGGGGTTTTGGCCGGTGTCTTAGCCGGGGTGGAGCCGGGAGCGGAGGACGGGACCTCCGCCCAGGCGTTGCCCTCAAAGGTGCAGTTGTTGTAAATGCCGAAGGGACCTGATTCTATCCCCTCTACAGCTTCAATACGCGCCCGATGGGGGTTTTTGTTGTTTGAGAATACGCAGTTTGTAAACGTCGCAATTGCTTCCTCTGCAAATCCGTAACCGTAGAGACTGTACTCTGAACGATATTGGCTGTCCCCATAGCCGTTCCCGGAAAATGTGCAGTTTGTGAATGTGGCAGTTCCCGCTTTCATGCAGTTTTCTTCTATAATAGCATTAAAGCAATCCCGGATAGTGGAATTTTCCATACGGAAGGTACCGTCTGTATACTCATCGGTCCCCAATTCGAGTCCACAGGCTGCTCCAAAGATTTCACAATTGATCATTGTAACGCTGAATTTTCCATCTATCTGTATCGCCGCCTCAAGAGCCCCCTCATTCTTTTCTGTCGGATTTGTGTTATAGCCAATTGCTATGTCTTGAAAAACAATGTTATCCGAATTGCCAATACGGATAATTTTTCCCCATGCGGATAAACCATTATAAGCGGGGTCTGTAATCTCAGGGGTTAGGTATCCTATAATCCTTGTACCGGCCGTACCTTGAATCGTCACATTTTGAAGGTCATAAAGATCCAAAGTGTCGTAAGTCCCTTCCATCAGTGCAAAGTAGGTTTTCCCCTCCAAGATAATCTTAGTATTAGACTGCAAGGCCGCTTTCAGCTCCTCGAAGGTACTGGCGTGAACCACCTTCTGGCTCTCCGCCGCGAAGGCCGCCCCCGGCAGGACGGACAGCGCCAGAACCAGCGCCAGGAACCCTGAGAACAGTTTCTTTTTCATTACAATTTCCTCCCTGATTTTTTACTGACAGATGCCCGCGCCTTTTACCCTCCGCCGTAGCGGCGGAGGGCGTTCATCTGGTCTGGGCTGCGTTTGAAATCGTCTTCCCGTTTTCCTTGCCCGACACCTGTTTCCCGGCCTGGAACCCGGAGATGAACACTTCCAGGATGTCCGCTTCCCGGTCCGTCATGTTTTTGACCGTCTCAATCATCTCCGCAGCTTTCTCATCCCGCATGTCTGGCCCCTCCTTTCTTTTCTGGGATAATTATATCATTTCTAAGATAAGATGTCAATGCCATTTTTCTTGACTTAGAAAAGTTTTTGTGCTATGCTGGCCTGGAGGTGATCAAATGGAACTGAAAGACCGGATTCGCCTGATTCTGGACGAGCGGCACATCAAGCAGAAGGATTTGGCCGGGGCCATCAAGGTCTCCGAGAGCTATATTTCCAACATGATAAAAGGCAAGCGCCGCAACATCTCCGAGGCGCTGGCCCTGTTGATTGAGCAGTCCTATGGATACTCCGCCCGGTGGGTGCGGACCGGGGAGGGAGAGCCCTATGTCTCCAGGTCCGACGCCCCCAGCCTCTCCCCCGCCAAACAGCGGCTGATTGCCGAGATTGAGAAAATGACCGAGCCCGAGCTGGACGCGGTCAAGGTGTTCATTGATTCCCTGGACGGATACAAGCGGGCCTTCGGCCTGATTACTTAAAAGGAGGCGCCCCCCATGGACCGGTTTTCCATCCTCGTAGGCGACATCACAAAATCCGACGCCCAGGCCATCGTCAACGCCGCCAACACCACCCTTCTGGGGGGCAGCGGGGTGGACGGGGCCATCCACCGCTCCGCCGGGCCGGGCCTCCTGGCGGAGTGCCGGACCCTGGGGGGCTGCGAGACCGGGCGGGCCAAGCTCACCGGGGGCTATGACCTCCCCGCCAGGTACGTGCTCCACACCCCCGGCCCCATCTGGCGGGGCGGGGACCAGGGGGAGGCCGCCCTGCTGGCCTCCTGCTACCGCTCCTGTCTGGAGCTGGCGGAGGCGCGGGGCGTCGAGACCGTGGATTTCCCCTCCATCTCCACCGGGGTCTACGGCTACCCCCTGGCCCAGGCCGCCGCCGTGGCCCTGAAGGCCATCATGGACTTTCTCCGGGACCACGCCCTCCCCCGCCGGGTGCGCATGGTCTGCCACACGGAACGGGCCGCGGAGGTCTACCGCCAGACCTATAACATGCTCTACGCCGGGGAGAAAGCGGAAAGGCTGTGACAAAGAAAGGGCGGACCCGCTGCGGCGGGTCCGCCCTTTTATGATGTTCTATTGAACGACGGACAAGTGCGGGGAACGGGCCACGGGAAACGGGCCGCCCAGGGCGGCGGCCCCTACACGGTGTTTTATGGGAAGACGAATCCGTAGGGGCCGCCCCCCTGGGCGGCCCGTTTCACCGAAACCTCCGGTGTTCTCTTATGCCTCTCTGGGGCCCGGCAGATACTCCTCCCCCGCCGGGACCATTTCCAGCTTCCCCGCCGACAGCTCCGTCAGCCGCCGGGCGAAAGCCTCCGCCCCGGCCCCCGTAAAGGCCGCGTGGAGCGTCACCTCCGCCCCGTAGTCCGCGTCCCGCAGGACGCCCCCCTGGGCCTCGATCTCCAGCTTCACCCGCTCCAGAAGCGGGTAGGGGCAGGGCACGTCCCACAGCGTCCACAGGCTGACCCAGGCGGTGCCCGCCGCCTCCAGGCCGTCCCTGGCCCCCCGGCCATAGGCGCGGGTCAGCCCTCCGGCCCCCAGGAGCACGCCGCCGAAATACCGCGTCACCACACAGCAGACGTTGACCACCTCCTGACGCTGAAAGACGTTCAGCATGGGCTGGCCCGCGGTGCCCTGGGGCTCGCCGTCGTCGGAGTAGCGGACCACGCCGCCCTCCCGGAGAGAAAAGCACCAGCAGTGGTGCCGGGCGTCGTAGTGCCGCTTACGGACCTCCTCCAGCCGGGCCCTGGCTTCCGCCTCGGACTCCACCCGGTAGAGGTTCGTAATGAAGCGGGAGCGCTTTTCCGTGAACTCGGTCTCTGCGTCCTGGAAGGGCACGCGGTAGCCGGACATAGGGGTCACCTCTTTCTTGGTTTTGTGGGCAGCTATGGGACTACGGATTGTGGGAACACCGATTGCGGGGAACGGGCCGCCGAGGGCGGCGGCCCCTACACGGTGTTCTATCGAAAGAGGAATCCGTAGGGGCCGCCCCCCTGGGCGGCCCGTTTTCCCGGAACCTCCGGCGGTATCGGTAAACCTGTTTTAAATCTTCTCTGCTTCCTCAGAAGAGGGCGGCAGCATCTCCCGGACATCCGTGCGGCCCAGCAGGTAATCCGCGTTGACCTGGAAGTGGTCCGCCAGGGCGCAGAACGCCGGAAGTCTGGGAAGGCCCTCCCCCGTCTCGATTCTGTGGTAATTACGCAGGGCGATGCCAGCCGCTCTGGCAACCGTTTCCTGTGATTCTCCCCGCTCTTTGCGAAGCTCTTTTAATCTCTCCTTAATTCCCATTGAAACCTCTTGACAGCCCGTCCTGAATTTGATAATATTATCAATATAAAACTATCAAAGGAGGCTGCTCAACATGTCTGATTTCATGCTCTGGCTCCACGCCAACTACATCAAGCCTCAGCTGGACGCCGCGCCCCTGGGGGCTTACGCCTACCCCATGGACGCTCTGCAAAACGTGCTCTGCGAAGACGGGCGGCGGGACCTGGACAAGGCCCTGGAATTCACGGCCATCCAGGCGTTCCTCCTGGGCCTCCGCACCGGGGAGGGGCTATCCCTCAGCCGTCAATAAACGCCGCCACCCGGCCCAGGGTCCGGGGGGAGCAGATGGCCGTCACGGCGATGGTTTCCCCGTACTCCACCTTCTCCACCTTGGCTTCCTTATAAAGCAGGTCCAGAAGGCCCCCCTGGTCGTAGGGCAGATGGACCGTCACACGGCGGTTCCCCTTGTCCAGCCGCCGGGCGATCATCTCCAGGAGCCTGTCCAGCCCCTGGCCGCTCCTGGCAGAGACGGCGCAGATGTCCTCCCCGTGGGGCATGATCTCCCCAGGGGGCAGACAGTCGCACTTGTTGAACACGTCGATCCGGGGCAGCTCCCCCGCCCCCAGTTCCAGGATCAGGTCCTCCACCACACGGGCCTGTCCCTGCCAGTCCGGCGAGGACACGTCCACCACGTGGAGCAGTAAATCCGCGTACTCCAGCTCCTCCAGCGTGGCTTTAAACGCCTCGACAAGCTGGTGGGGCAGCTTGCGGATGAAACCCACGGTGTCGCTGAGGACCACGTCCAGGGTGTCGTTCACCGTCAGGAGGCGGCTGGTGGTGTCCAGGGTGTCGAAAAGCCGGTTGTTGGCGGGGATGCCCGCCCCGGTGAGGCGGTTTAAGAGGGTCGACTTTCCGGCGTTGGTATAGCCCACCAGAGCCACCACGGGAATCTCGTTCTTCCGCCGTTGCCGCCTCTGGGTGTTGCGCACCCGGCGCACGTCCTCCAGGTCCTCCCGCAGCTTGTCGATCTTCCGGTGGATGTGCCGCCGGTCGGTCTCCAGCTGGGTCTCGCCGGGGCCCTTGGAGCCGATGGGCCCGCTGCCGCTGGTGCCCGCCTGGCGCTCCAGGTGGGTCCACATGCCGGTGAGCCGGGGCAGCAGGTACTGGTACTGGGCCAGCTCCACCTGGAGCCGCCCCTCCCTGGTCCGGGCCCGCTGGGCGAAGATGTCCAGAATCAGGCCGCAGCGGTCCAGCACCTGGACCCCCAGCAGTTCCGTCAGCACCCGGAGCTGGGAAGGGGACAGGTCGTTGTCAAAGATGACCATGGTGGCCTCGGTGTTTTCGCAGTAGAGCTTCACCTCGGCGCACTTGCCCTCGCCGATAAAGGTCCTGGGGTCCGGGCTGTTCCGGTTCTGGAGGACCATGCCCACGGTCTCGCCCCCGGCGGTCTCCACCAGGGCGGAGAGCTCCTCCAGGGTGTCGTCACCGGCGTTCTCCTCCCGTTTCAGCACGGGGGAGTTCAGGCCCACCAGGACCACCTTGTCTCGTATCTTGTCTGTCTCTCGCATAATACCTCTTTTTAATTGATAATGGGGAGTTTGCAGGATCGGCTTCTTCTAACGGGGCCAGCTTCTTTAACCTCCTCATTGTCCATTATCCATTATCAATTGTCAATTGTTTTCTGGTACGCCTCCACAATCTCGCCGGTGTAGACCCGGTGCCAGCCGCCTTTGGCCCCGTAGCTGGGCAGGATTTTCTCCTTCCCGGCGGGGAGGACACAGGCGGGGTCCAGGTCCTGGGCGTACAGCTTCCGGCAGACCAGCACCAGCTCCGCCTCCTCAAAGAAGGGGGCGCCCCCCGCGCCGGTATGGACCGTCAGGCCGCACGCCTTGATTTTGTCCATGTCCCGGCCGCTCCTGGTGCCGCAGAGGGCCATAGCGTCTTTCCGGTCCCCGGGGAGGACGGAGACGGTAAAATACTCCTGCTCCTCCATGAATTGATAGGTATACCGCTCGGGCCGCACGTAGACGGCGCAGGTCTGGAGGCCCCACAACCGCCCCAGGTGGCACCAGCCGATGGTCATGGTGTTGCAGCGGTCCGCCGTTCCGGCGGTGAGCAGGGCGTTTTCCGCGCCCAGGGCCGGGAGCAGTTTCTGAGCGGCGGTGAGGATATCGGTTTGTTGCAGGCGCATGGCGAAGGGCTCCTTTCAAGATGTCAAAATTCCACTGTTTCCAGTATATGCGTTTTCTGGAAAAACGCAACCTTCTTTTTCTCGGGGGGAGAGCCCCGCCGCGCGTTTTGTAACCGGGATGCACCTTGTAGGGGCCGCCGCCCCCGGCGGCCCGTTTCTCTGAAACCGCCGGGGTATCTTTTCCGAGCGCCTACGTAGGGGCGGACCTATGTGTCCGCCCTTCTCCTGGAACCCCGGAGCTTTCCCGCACCTGAGCGGTCAGGGCCAGGTAGTCCCGCCGGAACCGGTCCAGGTCCGGGGCGTTTGTCTGGGGTCCAGTTCCTGCATGGTTCCTCCTCTCCGCTTCGGGGCGGAAGCGCAAAAAAGAGCGCGCCGCAGCTACGGCGCGCTCCTTTAAATGTGACCGTGTCGGACTCACTTGTCCAGGCCGAACCTCTTGTTGAACTTTGCGACCCGGCCGCCGGTGTCCACCAGCTTCTGCTTGCCGGTGAAGAAGGGGTGACACTTAGAGCAGACTTCCACCTTGATATCCTTCTTGGTAGAACCTGTCTCAATCACATTACCGCAGGCGCATGTAATCGTAGTCTGCTGATAATTGGGATGGATTCCTTCTTTCATTGCTCTGTTCACCCCTTTCTAAAACATATTCCGCCGCGCAGCTTTCACCGCAACAGCAACTGTCAGTATAGCACGGCGGATTTTAAATTGCAAGTGTTTTCTTCAATTTGAGAGAGTTTATTTTTTCAACTCCCCCGCGCTTATTATAGAACAATATATTCGAAATGTAAATAGAATATTTTGTTCTGTCATATGCTGGTTGCGGGTGATGCCAATGTACCGAAGAATCCGCGACCTGCGTGAGGACCATGATTTGACGCAAAAACGGCTGGGGGAAGCCGTCGGAGTTTCTCAGCGGACCTACGCCTATTATGAAAGCGGCCAGCGAATGCTGCCGCCCCAGGTTCTTTGCGCCCTCACAAAATTTTACGGCACCAGCGTGGACTACCTCCTGGAGCTGACCGACGACCCCAGGCCCTATCCCCGCAAACGCTGAACGGCCCGCTTTCGCGGGCCGTTTTTACGCTTACCGCCGCCGGACCATGGACGCGCCGCAGGCCAGGAGGAACAGGGCCAAATTCGCCGCCACCACCGTGGCCCCCACCGGCGTGGAGCAGATGAAGGACACCGTCAGCCCGGCGCAGAAGCACCCCACCGACGCGACGGCGGCGCAGAGGGTCACGCCCAGGAAACTGCGGAAAATCCGCATGGCCGTCAGCGCCGGGAAAATCACCAGGGACGAGATCAGCATGGCCCCCATCATCCGCATGCCCAGGACGATGGTCAGGGCCGTCAGGATGGCCAGCAGGGCGTTGTAGCGCTCCACCCTCAAGCCCGTGGCACGGGAAAAGCTCTCGTCGAAGGTGACGGCGAAAATGCGGTGGTAAAACAGGACAAACAGGACCAGCACGGCGGCGCACAGGACCACCGACAGGGCCACGTCCGCCTTGGACATGGCCAGGACGCTGCCGAACATGTAGTTATCCACGTCCGTGGTCATGCCGGAGGTTTTGGAGATCACCAGCACCCCCAGGGCCAGGGAGGAGGCGCTGACCACGGCGATGGCCGCGTCGCTGTTCCACCGGGGGCTGTCCGCCACCCGGAGGAGGAGGAAGGCCGCCGCGATGACCACGGGGATGGAGAAATACAGCGGCGTGAACCCCAGGGCCACCGCCATGGCCAGGGCCCCGAAGGACACGTGGCTCAGGCCGTCGCCGATCATGGAATACCGCTTCAGCACCAGGGGCACCCCCAGCAGGGCGGCGCACAGGCTCACCAGCACCCCGGCGACGAGGGCCCGCCGCATAAAGGGCAGGGAGAACATCTCAAGCAGGCTCATTCCGCACCCTCCTTAAAACGCTTCCCGTAGGAGGAGGCCAGGTATTCCGCCGGGGTCCCCAGGAAGGTCCCGCCGTGGCCGATGTGCAGGACCGTCCCCGCGTCCCGGAGGGCGGGGCGGAGGTCGTGAGTCACCATGACCACGGCCATGCCCTCCTTCCTGTTTAAATAATTCAGGGTCTTGTAGAGGTCCTGGGCGGCGGCGGGGTCCAGGCCGGTGACGGGCTCGTCCAGAATCAAAAGGCGGCTGGCGGCGCACAAAGCCCGGGCCAGGAGCACCCGCTGCTGCTGGCCCCCGGAGAGGTCCCGGTAGCTCTTGGCCCGCAGCTCCAGCACCCCCAGCTTCCCCAGGTTCATCAGCGCCTGGGACCTCTGGGCGGCGGAGTAGAAAAACCGGAGTCCCTTCTGGTTCAGGCAGCCGGAGAGGACCACCTCCTCCACCGTGGCGGGGAAGTCCTTCTGGGCCCTGGTCTGCTGGGGGAGGTAGCCCACGGCCCCCCGCTCCAGCTCCGCCGCCCGCTGGATACTCCCCGCCAGGGGCGGCAGGAGGCCCAGGAGCCCCCGCAGAAGGGTGGACTTCCCGGACCCGTTGTCCCCCACCACGCAGAGGTAGTCCCCGCTCTGGACCCGGAGATTCAAATGGGTCAGGACGCTCTGCCCCTCGTAGCCCAGGGACAGGTCCCGGCAGACAATCAAATCGGTGTGCTCCATCCTTTGCCTCCAAGATCGTACTTGTCAATTGCTTCCATTTTACAGCGGCGGCGCGGGAAAAGTCAAGGGTCCCCCGCCGGGAACCGGCCCTGGGGCAGCTCCATCTCGCCGCTCATCCCCACGAAGCCGTACTTTTCGTACAGGGGCCGCCCCATGCGTGGTCATCTATTATAGCCCCGTTGGGGCGGGGCGTCAACTCTTGGCTGCCTTGCCGGGGCGGGGAGGTTTTTCCCCCGTAAGGGGGGACTGTACACGCCCTGACGGGCGGGGAGGTCAACAGCCCTTTGGGGGCTGGTGCAATGCACCCCCCATTTCGTCGGAAGAAATTCCGCTCTGCTTCGTCCCCGCCTGACGGCGAGGACTGCGCCCGCTCCATTCCTTCCTCCTCTCCCCACAAAATCTACGATTTTGCGGGGGCCCCTTTTTTGCGAAAAGAGAGAATGCGCCGTGCACGGTGGAAGAGAGAAAACGGGGGCGCGCAAGAGGTGCCTCCGTTTTCTACGAATGTCTCCAGCCCGCGGCGTGGTGCGAGCGGGGGTTTTGGTGGTTGTCGAATCGACTTTCTTCTCTTTTCGCTGCCGCTACCCTGGACGCTGGGGCCCCTTGCCTCTCCCTTTGGGAGAGGTGGCACGGCTTCGCCGTGACGGAGAAGGCCTTCCCCCAGGCCCCACCTTTCTATCGGTAGGACATCCCGTAGGGGCCGCCGCCCTCGGCGGCCCGTTTCTCCGGGCCCACCCTTCTATCAGTAGCCCACCAGAACATCTTGAATTACCGGCCCCGCCGTGCTAAAATCGGGTACAGGAATGATACCCATTTTCGGAAAGGGGGAGGGCGCGTGGACGCTGAGGCGTGGAGGGCCGCTTGGAAGGCCGAGGAGGCCCAGGCCCATATTCACGGCTGGGACTTCACCCATATCCAGGGCCGGTTCGAGGAGGAGCACGACCTGCCCTGGAGCTACCGCGGCCTGGTCCGGGACTATCTGCGGGAGGACATGGACCTTCTGGACTATGACACCGGCGGCGGGGAGTTTCTCCGCTCTCTGGGGCACCCGGCGGAACGGACCGCCGCCACGGAGGGCTACCCTCCTAACGTGCGGCTCTGCCAAGAGGCGCTTTTGCCCCTGGGCTTCGACTTCCGGGAGTGCGCCGCTCCCTCGGCTGTCCCCTTCCCGGATGAGTCCTTTGACATCATCCTCAACCGCCACGGGGCCTTTGACCCCCAGGAGCTGTTCCGGCTCCTGAGGCCCGGCGGCCTCTTCCTCACGGAACAGGTGGGGGAGGACAACGACCGGGACCTGGTGGAGCGGGTCCTCCCCGGGACGCCCAAGCCCTTTCCCCACATGAACCTCCGGGAACAGCGGGCGGCCTTTGAGCGGGCGGGCTTTCAGATTCTCCGGGGGGAGGAGGTTTACAGGCCCATCCTCTTCTACGACACGGGGGCCTTTGTCTGGTTCGCCCGGATCATTGAGTGGGAGTTCCCCGGCTTTTCCGTGGACCGCTGCTTTGACCGCCTCCGCGCCGTGCAGGAGGAAATCCAGAGAGACGGAAGGGTCCAGGGGACCATCCACCGCTATCTCATCATCGCCAGAAAGTAGGACGCCTCCTATGGACAAGCTCACCCTCTTGAAGCAATACTTCGGCCACAGCGCCTTTCGCCCCGGACAAGAGGCCCTGGCGGACGCCCTGCTCTCGGGCCGGGACGCCCTGGGCGTCATGCCCACCGGGGCGGGGAAATCCGTGTGCTATCAGCTTCCCGCCCTGCTGCTGCCGGGGCTGACCCTGGTGATCTCCCCCCTCATCTCCCTGATGAAGGACCAGGTGACCGCCCTGACCCAGGCGGGCGTCCCCGCCGCGTACATCAACTCCTCCCTGGACGCCGAGGCGTACCGGGAGACCTACCGCCGGATTCGCCGGGGGGAGTGCAAGCTCCTCTACGTCGCGCCGGAGCGCCTCCAGGCCGAGGGCTTCCGCCGGCTGCTGGAGGAGCTGCCCGTGTCCCTGGTGGCGGTGGACGAGGCCCACTGCGTCTCTCAGTGGGGCCAGGACTTCCGGCCCAGCTATCTGGAAATCGCGGAACTGGTCCGCGCCCTGCCCGCCCGGCCCCCCGTGGGGGCCTTCACCGCCACGGCCACGGCGGCGGTGCGCCGGGACATCGAGACCCTGCTGGAGCTGCGGGACCCCCTGCGGGTCACCACGGGCTTCGACCGGCCCAACCTCTTCTTCGAGGTGGTCCGGCCCAGGGACAAGGAAGCGTGGCTCAGCCGCTTCCTAGCGGAACGTCCGGGGCAGAGCGGCATCGTCTACTGCGCCACCCGGAAGACCGTGGACGCCGTCACCGCCTCCCTGCTGGCCCAGGGGGTCCCCGCCGCCCGGTATCACGCCGGGCTGGAGGACGGCGAGCGCCGGGCGAGCCAGGAGGGCTTTGTCTACGACCAGGTCCGGGTTATGGTGGCCACCAACGCCTTCGGCATGGGGATTGACAAATCCAACGTCAGCTTTGTGGTCCACTACAACATGCCCAAGGACCTGGAGAGCTATTACCAGGAGGCGGGCCGGGCCGGACGGGACGGCAGCCCCGCCCGCTGCGTCCTGCTCTACGCCCCCGGCGACGTGCAGACGGCGAAATTTCTCATCGCCAACTCCCAGGAATCCCAGGAGGGGGACCCGAACCGCCTCCGCCGGGACCTGGCCCGGCTGAACCGCATGGTGTCCTACTGCAAGACCGGCGGCTGTCTCCGGGCGGACATCCTGGACTACTTCGGGGAGATTCACGCCGGGCGCTGCGGGAACTGCGGCAACTGCGCCGGGGACTTCGTGGACCGGGACATCACCGTGGAGGCCCAAAAGATTCTCTCCGCCGTGGCCCGGGTGGAAAAGCGCTATGCCAGCGGCCTGGGGGCCGCCCTCATTATCAAGCTCCTCCGGGGCAGCCGGGACAAGCGGGTCCTCCAGCTGGGGCTGGACCAGCTTCCCACCCACGGGGCCATGAAGGGCGTGGACCGGGAGCTGGCTCAGCGGTACATCGACTGCCTGATGGAGGCGGGGTATCTCCGCAGCGACGGGGAGGAGTACCCCGTCCTCCGGCTGACGGCCCAGGCGGGGGACGTACTCTTCCGGGGGAAGCGGGTCCTCTTCCGGGACCGGGCGGCGGCAACGCCGTCCCCGGAGGCCAAGCCGGCCCCCGCCCCCCGGCCCGGCGCCCAGGAGGCGGACGGCGGCCTCCTGGCGGCGCTGAAGGCCCTCCGCTTCCGCCTGGCCCAGGAGGCGGGCGTCCCCGCCTACGTGGTCTTCTCCAACGCCACCCTGGCGGACATGGCCGCTCTGCGCCCCCTGACCCCGGAGGAGTTCCTCCAGGTCTCCGGCGTGGGCCGGGTCAAGGCCGAGCGCTATGGCGCGGTCTTCCTCCAGGCCATCCAGAACTGGCGGGCCGGGGTGTCGGATTGAGGAATCCGCCCCCCTGCCTCCGGGGGGTGTCCGATCGCGCGTTTTATCGAGAGAACCTCGGCGGCCCGGTTCCCTGAAACTGCCGGGGTTCCAAGGAGCCGGGCGGCCCAGGGGGGCCGCCCCTACAGGTTTCAAACGCCCCATGGATACACGCCAAAAAAGAAGAGCCCCGGCGGGCTCTTCTGTTATATAAATCTTATATAACCGCTTTAATAAAGCATTACGCAGACCGGATGACATCCTTGTTCTTCACGAAATACTCCACGCCGGAGTACAGGGTGGTCAGGGTGATAATCCAGCAGCAGAGGGGGTCGATCCACACGATAAAAATGGGCGGGAAGGGGGCGGAGAAGGAGGTCAGGGCCTGGATGTAGGACTCCAGGACGGGCCCCATGGCCAGCATCACCACGATGCACACCATGGTGGAGGCGGTTTTCACCTTCCCGGACCACCCGGCGGCGATGACCCGCCCGTTGTCCGAGGCGATCATCCTGAGGCCGCTGACGGCGAACTCCCGGGTGATGACAATCATCACCATCCAGGCGGGCATCCGCCCCGCCTCCACGAACCACAGCATGGCCGCCACCACCAGAATCTTGTCCGCCAGGGGGTCGGCGAACTTGCCGAAGTCCGTGACGAGGTTGTACTTCCGGGCAATCTTCCCGTCCAGCATATCCGTGAGGCTGGCAACGATGAAGATGGCCAGGGCCGCGTAGTCCGCGCCGGGGAAGCCCCAGTACAGCACAGCCATAAAAATGGGCGTCAGGATGATGCGAAGCAGGGTCAATTTGTTGGGCAGATTCATAGGTCCTCCTTCTCTGGATAGGGCTTGTCCTTCCAGTACCACCATTTCAGCTTTTCCGCTTCCCTGGTTTCGTGGTCCGCGTAGTACACCGCCGCCCGCCAGACGTACAGGGCGCAGCGGTCCTCCTGACGGCCCTTCATCAGGCACTCCTTTACATACAGCTCCTCCGGGTCCCGGCCCCGGAGGTCGGAAACCTCACGGATACCCAAAGCCTCCATGACGGCGGCGATGCGGTCCCCCACGCCGGGAATCTCGGTCAGGGGGCTTTTCATACCCGCTCTCCGGTGAGCTCGCCGTCCATGACCCCGGTGAGGCGGACGGCGGCGAAGTCTCCCGGTTCCGGGGTCTCCTCCGCCGTGAACCAGATCCGGCCGTCAATCTCCGGGGACTCGGCGTAGCTCCTGCCGTAGAACATCTGGGCCTGGCCGTCGAAGCCCTCGCAGAGGACCTCCCGCTCCTCCCCCAGAAGGGAGTCGTTGTACTCGTCGATAATATCGGACTGCACGTCCACGGCGATTTCCGCCCGGCGGGCGGCCTCCGACCCGTCCACGTGGTCCATCTGAGCGGCCCGGGTCCCGTCCTCCGGGGAGAAGGGGAACACCCCAGCCCGCTCGATTTTCTGTTCCCGGAGGAAGGCGCACAGCTCCTCAAACTCCGCCTCCCCCTCGCCGGGCAGCCCGGCGATGAGGCTGGTCCGCAGAACCAGGCCGGGAATCCGCGCCCGGAGGGTCTGGAACAGGGCCCGGATGGACTCCTTGGTGTCCCGGCGGTTCATGGCCTTCAAAATGCCGTCGTTGCAGTGCTGGATGGGGATGTCCAGATAGGGCAGAATCTTGGGCTCGGAGGCGATGGTGTCTATGAGCTCCTCGGTGATTTCATCGGGGTAGAGGTAGTGGAGGCGAATCCAGTGGAAGTCCAGCTTGCAGAGCTCCCTCAGCAGGGCGGCCAGCTGGTGCTCGCCGTTCAGGTCCGTGCCGTAGCGGGTGATGTCCTGGGCGATTACCAGCAGTTCCCTCACCCCGGCGGAGGCCAGTTCCGCCGCCTCGTCCAGGAGCTCGTCCATGGGGCGGCTGCGGTACTTCCCCCGGAGGGAGGGAATGACGCAGTAGGCGCAGTGGTTGTCGCAGCCCTCGGCGATGCGGAGGTAGGCGTACCAGGGAGGCGTGGAGAGGATGCGGGGCCCGTTCTGGGGGGCGGTGTGGATGTTGCCCATCAGGCAGGGGCGGTCCCCCTCCATCACCGCGCCGATAGCCTGGACGATCTGGCCATAGCTCCCGGTGCCGAGAACGCCGTCGGCCTCCGGCAGCTCCTCCAGCACATCGGCCTTATAGCGCTGGGACATACAGCCGGTGACGAGGATTTTTTTTAATTCCCCGGACCGCTTCAATTCCGCCAGTTCCAGGATGTGATCGATGGCCTCCTCGCAGGCGGAGGCCAGGAAGCCGCAGGTGTTCACCACGGCGATGTCTGCCCCGGCGGGGGAGGGGGTGATTTCATGGCCCGCCGACTGGGCCAGGGACATCATCTGCTCGCAGTTGACCTGGTTCTTGGCGCAGCCAAGGGAGAGGAAATATATTTTATAGATCATGGGTCCTCCTTCGGCGGGGTTCCCCGCCACGCGGGGTCGTCGGTGACGCCCAGCAGATAGTCCGTGGAGACATGAAAGTGTTCCGCCAGAATTACCAGCTTGTCAATCGTCGTACTGCGTCCGCCGCTTTCCAGCATACTGATGGATTTACTGGTAAGCCCCAGAACCTCTCCCAACTGCTGCTGGGTAAGTCCTTCCGCTTTCCGAAGCTCAAAGACCCTGTCTTTTAATAAAATGACTGTTTTCATAAAAACCTCTTGACTATACCTTTAAGTAGAATTATAATACTACTTAAAGGTATATTAAATAGGAGGACACAACTATGTTCGATATCCTGACCGCGCTTCAATATGGAGAGCTCACCGGCCTGCAGGGCAAACCTCCCATGGAAGCGCCCTACACAATCGCGGAGGAGCGCATTCTCCGCCAGCTGCACGCGCTGGAACCAAAGACGGCGGAAACCTTCCAGCACGAAATCCAGGTCCTTGCCCGGGAACAGCGGGACGCCGCCTTTCATACCGGCGTGCGCTTCGGCGCGCAGCTCATGGCACAGCTGATGGATGAATTTTAAAACTCCTCTCCATCCTCGATAGCGTCCCCCAGCCTTCCCCAGGCCGCCTTGACCTCCCCCCAGGGAAACCCCCGGCGGAGCAGCGCGTTGGTCAGCCGCCGCTTCTCCTTCTCGTCCGGCGCGCGCCCCCGGAGCTTGCCTCGCAAAAACGCGTCCACCTGCCCCCCGGCCTGGGGGAGCTCCTCCAGGGCCTCCTCCCATAACTCCCGGGGAACCCCCTTCTCATAGAGCTTCTCCCGGGCCCGGGCGGGGCCGTAGCCCATGTCGCCGCAGTGCCGGACCAGGGCGGCGGCGTACTCCGCGTCGTTCAGCGCCCCGATGGCCTCCAGCCACTCGGCGGCGTAGCGGGCCTCCGCCTCGCTGGCCCCCTTCTCCCGCAGCTTCCGCTCCAGGTCCCGCCGGCTCATGGCCCGGCGGCCGATGAGTTCCGCCGCCGAGGCCCTGGCATTGGAGGCCCCGGCGGCCTCCTTCAGCCGCTCCAGAGCCCCCTCGTCCAGCTGATCCCCGGAACGGAGGCCGAAGTCCAGCAGTTCCTGTTCCGTGATTTTCAGGCAGGCCCCGTCCTCCAGGAACACCAGGACCCGGCCCTTCTTATGCCTGGACGCCTCGATCCGCTCAACCCGCGTCATCAGCTGGGCTCGCCGGCCTCGCCGGAGTCGTCAAAGTCGTCGGCGCTGACATCCACCGCCCGGCCCGCGGCCTTGGCCGCCGCCTTGGACTGACTGCTCATGAGCTTGTCGAAGTTCTTGCGGATGTCCGCCTCCAGCTGGTCCCGGATCTCCGGGTTGTCCTGGAGGTACTTCTTGGCCGCCTCCCGGCCCTGGCCGATGCGGGTCTCCCCCATGGAAAACCAGGAGCCCGCCTTCTGGACGAAGTCCAGCTTGACGCCCAGGTCGATGAGCTCGCTCTCCCGGACGATGCCCTCGCCGTACATGATGTCGAACTCCGCCTCCCGGAAGGGGGGCGCCATTTTGTTTTTCACCACCTTGGCCCGGGTCCGGTTGCCGATGATCTCGCTGCCGTTTTTGATGGCCTCCACCCGCCGCACGTCGATGCGGACGGAGGCGTAGAACTTCAGGGCCCGGCCGCCGGTGGTGACCTCCGGGTTGCCGTACATGACCCCCACCTTTTCCC
>CAJUJW010000016.1 GCA_910586735.1 uncultured Oscillibacter sp.
TTCCATTTTGATACCTCCACCAGGAATTTCCCTATATGTTTTTGGTCGATCCCTAAATGACGAGAAATATCCTTTTTACTGTAAATTTCCTCAGTGTAGCCTTTATACAAGGCATTACAAATTGCCTGACTTGTCCGATCAAACGTTGAACGCACGATATTTTGGGGAATTCTTTTTCCGGGAGTGTCCTTTTGCTCAATACGTTGTTGCTCAAGCTCTACCTTAAACTCGTCCAAAAAAGTATCATATTCTATTGAATCAATTCTGCTAGTGTCAAGAAGACGGCGAATAATAACTTCTCGGCTCACTGAAAAACGTTTTGCAAGAGTTCCAATTTGTTCAATGGAAAACGGGGGAACGATATGCTCATTTTCTAGGATAATATTCAGCGCTTTTCCTGGTACTAACAGTTCCCCAGCAACAGCATTGCAAAAAATTTCTTCTTGGATAGAGGACAAACTGTTAAACATCTCATTGCAAATTGTTGACTCTCTCTTGAATATGTGGACCAACTCATGAATGATAGAAAATGACTTGCCTGGAGGACGATCATCCGCATTGATACCAATTATGGGAATCTTTTCATCATAAATGGCAATTCCACGAACAATTTCTACCGGTACATCTGTGAAACAATGGATGAAAATACCTAACGACTCTATTCTAGAGCGGAGATACAGATAAAATTGCCGTGCGGATGGACATTTGTATTGGAAACTTAAATCCAGTCCAAAAATACTCCTTATCTTATTCGCCCAATAATAGGGATCATTTCCCGAAAGTTGAGGCGGAGAATATGAGCCCAATGAGGTTCCTACTTCCCTGGTTATTTCCTCCAAAAAATCACGTTCTAAAAGGAGATCAATCATCGCAATGCCCAATGCGCTTTCA
This sequence comes from uncultured Oscillibacter sp., assembly GCA_910586735.1. Lineage (GTDB taxonomy): Bacteria > Bacillota > Clostridia > Oscillospirales > Oscillospiraceae > Oscillibacter. Next base: position 892 of record CAJUJW010000016.1, read on the forward strand.
TCATCAATGTCGTTTCCATTAATCGTCCTCATATTTCTTATCGGCGGGATTTTTTTAGTTGGAATATCCTGTGGATTCATGTATAATCCAGCAAAGGGAATGTGTAAACAGCTTGATACCTTCTTTGCCTGTTTGATAGTGGGAAAAAGTTTATCAGAAGGGTCAAGCCATTTTTCAATGCGTTCTACTTTATAATGTGTCTTTTTTTGAAGGTATATTGTTGATACTTTCCGTTGCTCGCAGATATATGACAAGGTTTCTTTATTGATTAGAGCGTAAGATATCACAATAACTTCACCACCTTCAGCATTTGCTTGTACTTGCCACTGTTCAATCTTATTTCTTTAAGATATTACATTCTGAAGCAATTCCCACTGCTCGCTCTTAACGTCCTCGTTATATTCCTCCATACAAATACAAAGCTCCTGGCTTTGCTTATCCTCCCGCACAAAGCCACCCCGTAACCCATACTTCGTCAGATAATTCTTCAAAACTTCAAACTTCCTGGGGGAGAAAATATCAATATCCTCGCTCTTTCCCGTCCGGTCAAAGCCGCCCTTGGTTTCGATGATCCAAATCTCCCCCCGAACGCTGATGATGTAGTCCGGGAAGAAGGACTTCTGCTTGCCAAAGCTGTCCATATATACGATGGAAAAATACTCCGCGCCCTTGTCGCCGTTCTTGTAGACCCAATCCACAGCATCGCAGGTTTCACAGAACCTCTCAAACTTCTTTTCTGAGGCAGACCGCACCTCCGCTGAGGCCAGATAACCTGCATACACGTTCTTTTCCATCTTCGCCTGAGATTTCGCTGTACCGTCATAGGTGAACAAGCAGGACTGAGGAATATGGAACTCTGCGGTAGAAATCCGGGGAGCATCCATAAGCTGCTGATCCAGCATGACCGCCATCGCTTGACGCACATCGTTTTTGATGCGATGGGCGTTGTTCAGCACGAAAGCGTAGACCTCCCGTGTCTCCAGCGTCAGCAGTTTGCTTGCGCACTTGGTATTCTTGTCAAAGAGCCGCCGCAGGATGGTGTTCATCTGCGCATACTCCAGCCCCACCCGCAAAGCGATCTCCGCTACACGGTGGTGATACTCCCGGCCATGGGTATGGGTGTCCAGCTTCGTCCAGATGTTGACCGTGTTCAAATCTGTAAACTTGCCGCTGTCCATTGTTGTAACCGCGCCGGACTTCGTATAGTCCACAATGTCGGATGAGAACACATAGCCCGCCGTTTCCAGCCTTGTTCGGTTCTCTGCGGCGTTTGTTCCGGTGTGGTAGGTCTGGGCGAAATGCTGAGCCATGGCCGTCAGCGCGGCGGCGGCATCACGGGGCTGGGCCAGACCGGACTTCTGCTCACTGGTCAAAGTGATCTGCTTAAACTCCGGTTTCAAATACAGCGTGGCGGCGTCCAGAGCGCCCTTGCCCAAGTTCATCTTGACGCCCTCGGTAAATTTCTCGTCCAGGGTGTAGAGGTAGCAGCTGTCCAGCAGATCACTGCCGTAGTGCTTCGCCTCCGGCATACGGCGGATGCGGCCAATGGTCTGTATCTCAAACGTCTCGCTCATGTTGTCCCGGAGCTTCACCAGAATGTGGGCGCGGGGACAGTCCCAGCCGGTGGCGACCGCCTGCTTGATGATGACCGCAACCTGGGGTGCATCGTTCCGCTCAATGTCCTCCAGATTTTCATGTTTCTTGGACAGCCAAACCGCCAGTTGACCGTTCTCATAAGTAACGCCCCTGGCCTTGAACCACCGCTCGATCTGGTCCTGCATGACCTCGTTTTTATTGGGTATCTGCACGATGATAAGCGGATTGACTTCTGCTTTTTGTTGGAGAAAGGCACTGTGCAATTCTCTCTGCTTGTTCAGCGCCTGCTCCAATAAGAAAGCAATTTGATTCTCCACCTGGATATTCTGAGGGAAGTCCTCATTGATGACCAGCATCTTTTTTATGAGTTCTTCCGCAATCACGTCAGCCTCGGGAATATCGATCAGGAGGGCCTTGGGATAATTCTTCGGTGTGGCGGAACAGCGGATGATCTTCTCCGGCGCAAAATACTGGAGGATGTCCGCCGCCTTCACTGTATCGTTCTGGTGACTCTCGTCCACGATGACGATAAAGGACAGTCCGTTGTTTTTGGCGTTTCGGATATGCTCCAGAAAATTGGTGTGCTCGCCGTCCTTCAATGCGTTGTTGCCCTTCTTTGTCAGCTTCTCCCAGTTGATAAAGCAGGCGTCGTTCTCCCGAAAACCAGAGGTCATCACATCCGCCAGCAGCTTGGTGTGGCTGAGGGGAATGTACTTGTCCATCTTGGCCTTGCTCTGCTCCTCCAGGTCGCCCTTGCCGGGGGTCAGCCAGATAAAGACCTTGCCAAAGCAGCTTTTGCCGTACTCGTCCATGAAGTGGGTCAGGATGATGGTCTTGCCGCTGCCGGTGCAGCTTTTCAGAATGACCTCCTGCTCCGGGCCGGACATGGCCTCCATCAGATCAGCAATGGCTTTCAGCTGAAAATTCGCAAGCCGCATGGTCAGCCCTCCAATTCACGGTAGTAGTAATCAGGAATGATATTGATCCGGATGCCCCGCTCTTTGATGGCGGCGTCCTGCTTCCCGGTGGGCAGGATGTCGTGGCCCAGGTACAGCGTATGGCACTTGGCGAATGCCTCGGGGCGGGCGATGAAGTCAGCCAGCTCCTCGTCCGTCAGCACGATGGCAATCTCAGCGTTTTCGATGAAGTTGACGCCGTTCTCCAGCTCCACCAGCTCCCGGATGTGGCGCAGAAGCTGATCCGCATACTCGTAGTAGAGCTGTTCGTTGATGGGAACATAGTCGATGCGGTAGTATTTCAGGCTGGCCGCATAGCCCTCCCGCTCAATCACCCGCTTGATGCGCTCATAGGTCACATTCCGGCAGATGTTATTCTCGTTGTTGGTGCAGAGAATAAATTTCCGACGGCTGTCAGTGTTGGCGGCGTTGTGGGCCAACACAGCATGACCGGTGGTGCCGCTTCCGGCGAAGAAGTCCAGAATAATGCTGTCCGGCTGGGAGGCAACCGTAATGACCCGTTCCATCAGGCGGACAGGCTTCGGCGTAGAAAATGCGGTCAAGTCGCCCAATATTTTCCCAATCTCTTTTTTTGCTTCGTCTGTATGGCCTACATCGGCAAAGGGCCAGAAATTGGTGGGCAATTTCCCGCCTACGTTATCCAAATAGGTCTTTCTGGCAATGCCACCTTTGCCGCCCTTGGTGAAAAAGAAGCGTGGCCAGGGGCCTTTATCATAAACTGCCTGCGCCTTTGCCGCAGAGACTTCCAGCGGTTCGGACAACACAATAGCCTGTACTCCTTGCCGGACTTCATCTTCCGGCACACCGCAAACAGCGGCACGTTTCTTTTCATCATACAGGTCCTTTAATTCGTAGGCACACCAACCACGCATAATCTCCAACATATCATCCTGCTGATAACGCCAACATGACCCGTTGCTGGGATACAGCATCTTTCCAGTAAATGGATGTTGTATAGCATATACCATTCCTTGGTGTGTTGACGCACCTGGTGCATATGCGTTATCGGTTCTCCAAAGAGCAACATCATTATCGGGGTTCTTATATTTGGCGTTCATTTCCTCCGTGCGAGGTAATTTGTTGGGATTCCAATCCGGCTTGTTGCTGTAAACAAGGATGTGTTCTACCTCACTGACGATGCCCTTGGAGTCATTCCGGGTGGAATACGTCCGCTGCCATGACACATCCGCCACGAAGCAGCTTTCATCAAAAATGCTGTCACACAACAGCTTCAATCCTGCCTGTTCCCGGTCGTCGATGGAGATAAAAATTACGCCCCTCTCACTGAGCAAGTGCTTCGCCAGCTCCAGCCGCTTGCTCATAAAGGACAGCCATTTACTGTGGCGGAAGGTGTCCTGAGCGTCCACAAAGCAGTCATCATAGACGAAATCCTTGTTGCCGGTGTTGTACGGCGGATCAATGTAGATAAGGTCAATCCGGCCCCGGTGGGTCTTTTCCAGTAGCCGCAGCGCCGCCAGATTGTCTCCCTCCAGCAGGAAGTTCATCTCGCCGCCGTTGTCGATGAGCAACGGCTTTTCCTCCGTCAGCACCGGGGTATGCTCCGCCAGCACCGTATCGATTGCCTCCTGGTGTTCCTCGAAAACAAGGCCGTACTTCTTGCTGTCCACGTCTTTCTCCAGATTGGAGAGGTAGGTCAGCAGACTGCCGGTGTTCTCGTTCTGAGGCGCGGCGGCGATAAAGGCCCGGATAGCTGAAATTTTGGAGAGCAGGTCATCCCGCTTTTGTTTGGAGAGGTTGGTGGACATATCAGGTTCCTCCCGGATAATGAGTAGGCTAGAAAGCAGCTAGGCGTTCATCGTTATTTCACCAGTTGCTTCATCCACTGATGCGGTAAATCTACAGTGCGGATATTGGCCACAACCTAAAAAGTTCCCATACTTTCCAGTTCGTTGTAAAAGCTGGCCACCACAATTGGGACATATTCCCTTTGATAATAAATCGTACTTTTGGGCTGTCAATGACTCTGTACTCTTCTTGATTCGAAGGTCTTCAGGTATATCGAAATCTTGAATTGAAGAAATCCTTTGCCTGCCAGAGCATAACATACCACCCTCAAATGAATGGGAGATACAGAATTCACAAGACAAACAATCATCCGTAAAGTTAGCATATGGTTTTCCGTGCCAAGATCGGGTTGCTATCGGACAGCCATCTACTTGCAGGGCAAATCCTCTCGATATAATGCTTCGTTTATCGGCAACATGATAAAAATTTCTCAAATATTTATTAGCGAGGGAATTATATTTCCAGTATTTTTCTTCACTATCATCTATCAATAATTCGGTCAATTCTTCTGTAGTAATGGAATGGTCTATTTTGCTAAGGTCAATCTCGATAGTTGAAATATCCGCCGCTTTCAATTTGTGAAGTTTCTCCTCATCAACACAATGGGTCACAAACACTTCCAAAAACAGTCGTTTTGAACCTGTATATACAACAATATCGGGAACTAAATTGTTAAATCGTTGTTCCAGCTCAACGCGGTCAAAAGTAATTTCTTTTGCCTCACAGATAAGAACATCAGGTTTATATGAGTCAGGGAAATGAATATAAACAGGTGGTATCACCATCTTTTTTGTTTGGGATAAAATTTCTTTTGCGGCAAGATGTAAAGATGACTCATAACCGTATTCACAGTCTTTAGTTGTCTGATGTGCAAAATGGTGCATCATCTTCTGTCCCTTTTTTGCAACAAGCCTTTCTCCACAGGCAGGACAGACACAGTCACACTTTAAGCCCCGTTCTACTTTTGAGATATGAGTGATTACCCCATCTTTCAAAGCATATGTAAGATTTAAACGCTTTGAGGTCATGATGCATCAGCTCCCTGGCAAAAAGTTTCAAATAAATTATAACAGGCAAAAGTCAATATATCAACCTAGTTTTTGCCTTATAATCTCGGACGTCCACCATTTATCTCCCCTCATCAATGTATCATGTGTTTGGATTAAGTATAGAAACCTCCCTCCCCAACTTCCTGGCATACCTTACTGTCATCGCCGTCCCGCCCCGCCACTCGCCGTTGTAGACAGCCAGCAGACAGGCGGCATGATCGACCAGATACCGGTTGCGTTCCAGCATACAGCCGTCGTGGTATTCCCGACTCACATACACAACCTCGTCCGCCTGCCCCAGAATGGAAAAATAGCGTTCCCGCGCCGAAGCCGACCACCCGTCCGCCTGTCCCTCACAAGGCAGGATACAGTGGAGCTTCAGCGCGGGATTTTCTTTTTTCAAGGCCAGGACTGCCAACGCCGCCCAGGTGTCGGTCCCCTCCGCCATGCCGGAGAAGAAGTCGGTGTATCCGGCATTCACCAGCTTGGCAATCTCCTTGGCAAGCGTTTCTTTCAGCGCAACACATCGGGCATCGGCCTCGTTATAGCCCCAGGGAAACTTCCTCGGACGATGGCCGGTGAATGCACAGCACCGTTCAATCATTGTAATTGGCCTCCTGATTTTTATTTTGTATATGGGGGTTATATCCCCTTAACTATGGAGATTATAACCCCCATACTGATTGGTGTCAATCAGGAGGGTGAGGTCGTGATTATTTTTGATAAGCTGTGGGATGTGATGAGGGAAAAGGGTGTCTCCACCTATCAGCTCCGGGAGAAGTGCGGCATCGACAGCAAGACCGTCCGGCGTCTGCGGGCCAATGATAACATGGAAACAAAGACGCTGAACAAATTATGTTCGGCGCTGGATTGCCGACTGGAGGACATCGCAGAGTACGTCCCGGACGAATAACAGCTCTACAGGCCTGCGGGTGCAGAACCGTAGAGCTGTTCCCATTTTCGGGGCGTGGGGCCGGACTGCGCTTTTGCAGTCTGTGGCCACACAGCTCCCGAAAATGGTGGGGGTTTCCAAAGGGGGCAGTCCCCCTTTGGCACACGACTTTTGGAACGCAGTGGAAAAAGTCTAGTGTGTTATACCTTTTGTCCCGGCTGGCGCGGGAAAGGGGATGGACGGCAGGACAGCCGCTTTGCAGTGCCAGGAAAGCAGGCGGAGGAATGGAGCGACAGCAACCATTCCTCCGCCTGCTTTCAGGAGGGACAAAAGGTATATACAGCCCCCGTCCCCCGTCCATCGTCCCGCCGCAGCGAAATCAACGTAACAACCTGCGCCGCAAATCGTCCAGTGCGGCCCGCTCCGTATTCTGCGCCCGCTTCTCCGTCAGATGGAAGTGCGCCGCAGTCTCTGGGATAGGATGCTCGCCCCCATCGGTGAAGCCGTAGCGGTAGAGCAGATAGGTCCGCTCCCTGGCGGAGATTTGCCCCAGACCATTGTGCAGCTCGGCGTAGGTTTCCGCTTGAAGGACAATCTGCTCCGGCGACTTCCCGTAAATCTGCGGGAGGGAAAACTTTTCCATCTCACTCAGGCAGACTTCATCATCAGCCAGAACAATGCTGGCCGCCTCCCGCATAAATTTCCTGATCCACCAGACGGCATAGGTCAGAAATTTTGTGCCGCGCTCCGGGTCAAAGCGGTCGATTGCCTCCATCAGGCCAAAGCATCCCTCTTGAATGAGGTCGTCTACATCAAGGCAACCGCTCCCACTCTGTCCATAAATTTTGTTTGCCTGTTGCCGGATAAAAGAAAGGTTAGTTTCAAGTAGCCGGTTCCGGGCCTCGGTGTCGCCGCCCTTGGCCAGTGCGCAAAGCTCCTCATTGCTCATGCGCTGCCCTGGGAAGATTTTCAAACAGGGAGACAACGCCGGACCGGAACACTGTCAGCTTGTCCGGGTCGAGAACACTGGTGTCCACCGTATGTAAGATGGTATCCGTCATCTGCTCCGGCGTGATTTCGGTCAGGGGCCTGTCCCCGCCCTTTGTCAGCTCCGCCATCATCTGGGCCACGATCTCCCTGGTCGCGGCCTGTTTCTCTGCCAGCTCAGAAGCCATAGCCCTTTTCATTTCTTTGAGCATCACCATAAAGGTGTTTTGGATTTTGGACAGCTCCACCTGGTGCGGCGGCGTCTTGGAAAGTGCTGCTGCTTGTGCCGCCTCTCTCTGTCCCGCGCCCAGCAGCAGCTCACCCATAGAGGCAAAAATCTGGTTCTGGACGGCAACGCCAGCCGCCAGAGTATCATCAAAATACTGCGCGATCATAGTGGTCAGAACGGCAAACCGGGGATGCTCCAGCATCCGGCTGACAACTTCGTTGTTGACCTTCCTGGTGTAGAGGTTCCGCGCCGCCAGCGCCGTCAGGCCCAGTTCCCCAATGTCATAATTCATCCGATCTGGGATGTTCGTCAGCCCCAGCAGGAAGTCGGTGGACACATCAAACTCCCGCGCCAGAGCAGTCAGCATTTCGTCGCTGAATTTCTGTATCTGCCCGCTCTCCAACCGGCTGAGGGTGGAGGTGCTGACGCCTACCCGCTCTGCCAATTCTTCTCTTGTAAGGCCCCGCTGTTCCCGCAGTTCCGCCAGCCGCTGGCCTATCGTGCCCGGTAAAAATTCTGACATTGACATACCCCCCGACATTTTTCCCAGTTTATCACACCGTTTGCGTAAAAAAGTACGAATGCTGTCGAGTAACCGCAAATATTCTCGGTTCGGAGTTTGCATTTTTGCAAATTTTCCGGGCCGTTTTTTATTTTCTGGTCAGTTCTGCAAAAAACGAGGGGCGAAGCCGGTTTTTCCGTATATTGAGATAGGCAAACGAAAACGCCAATCTTTTTACGGAGGGATGCAATTGAACAACTGTGACACAACAAATCACGCCGCCCGCCTGCCGCCGGGACCGGAGGACTGGCCCGTCTGGTTCGACGGCAAGAAAATCAACGAAGTTCTGTTCTGCGAGGAATTTCTGCGGGAACACCCCATGCTCTGTGTCCATGACGCCTTTTTCACCACTGAGGGCCGGGTGACGGACGAAACAATGCTGAAGAAGGAAGTCCTGGACCGCATCAAGCCCTATGTCACCTCCGGCGTGGCGAAGCGGGCCGCAAATCTGCTAGATGCTTTGCGGGTAGAGTGCTGGTCGCCGCCGCTGCCGGTCTATCAGGACAGGGTTCATGTTGCCAATGGGACATTGTTTCTTAACGGCACATTCTCAGAGGCAAAGGACTTCTGCATCAACCGCCTGCCGGTCCGCTATGTACCGGATGCCCCGCCGCCGATGAAGTGGCTGGCGTTCCTGGATGACCTGCTGGAGCCGGAGGACATTCTGACCCTCCAGGAGTTCATGGGTTACTGCCTTATTCCTTCTACCAAAGGGCAGAAAATGCTCATCATCACCGGCAGGGGCGGCGAGGGCAAATCCCGGCTGGGGCTGGTACTCCGCGCCCTGCTGGGGCAGAACATGAACACCGGCAGCATCGCCAAGGTGGAGACAAGCCCCTTTGCCCGCGCCGATCTGGAGCATCAGCTCCTTTTGGTGGACGATGACATGAAGCTGGAGGCCCTGCCCCAGACTAATCACATTAAGGCCATTGTTACCGCCGAGCTGCCCATGGACTTGGAGAAGAAGGGCAAGCAGAGCTATCAAGGACAGCTATATGTCCGCTTCATCGGCCTGGGAAACGGAACGCTCCACTCCCTCTATGACCGAAGCGTAGGTTTCTTCCGGCGGCAGATCATCCTGACGGCCAAAGAACGACCGGCGGGCCGGGTGGACGACCCGTTCATCGGGGAGAAAATGTGCGCCGAGGCGGAGGGTATCTTCCTGTGGGCGCTGGAGGGCCTGAGGCGGCTGATCGCGCACAATTACCGTTTTACCATCAGCCAACAGGCCCAGGAAAATATGAACGCGGCGGTGGCCGACGGCAACAACATTGTGGAGTTCATGCGCTCCACCGGGTACATCTCCTATGAACCGGACGCCGCCGCCAGCTCCAAGGACCTGTACGCCGCCTATAAACTCTGGTGCGAGGACAACGCCTACAATGCCCTGTCCATGAAAAGTTTCTGCAACTATCTCAATCAGAGCGCCGGGAGCTACAAGATCAGCCATACCAACAACATCTACATCGGCGGTGGCAGGCGGTCAAGGGGGTTCACTGGCCTGCGGGTGCTGGCGCGGCAGTACTGAAAATACACAGTGACCCCAAATCACCCGTACAATGCGTACAAGCGTACACGGGCGTACTCATGTACGCATTGTACGCTTCTTTTGAGGTCAGTCACAATTTAATTTTCCGCATTTAGAGAAGCAGGGCAGTATAGTAGGTCACCTTTGCCGCTAAAACTTCTACATTTTCCAAAACCGCAAACTTTTTACTGAATTTCCGAACAGGTTTCACGGAACCGTGCTGCTCTGAATGGTGAACAGAGTTGACGGTTATGACGGTATTTTCACCGTTTCAACAAAAGTCACTCGGAAGCACGAAATCGAAGGGTGCTTTTATTGCGTGACAGCCATGTAGAATTAGGAGGTTTTTATTGAACATCAGAAACGAGATCAAGGCGCAGATCATCCGCGCCGGATACACCATGCAGGAGGTGGTGGATATGCTCGCCACCGAACACGGCTGGAGCGACAGCGTGTCCAATCTCTCCGCCAAGTTGCAGCGGGGTTCGCTGCGGTACATCGAGGCCATCCAGCTGGCCGACGTGCTGGGGTTCGATCTGGTCTGGCAGAGGAGGGGGAAGTGATGCTGAAACCGCAGTACGCCATTCTCCGCTTTGCCAAGTATAAAGGACCGGAAATCGGCCATATTGAGGCTCATAACGAGCGAACCAAGGAGAAGTACGCCAGCAATCCAGACGTGGACACCAGCCGGAGCCACCTCAATTTCCATCTTGTCCAGCCGGAGCGGAAATACCGGGCGGAGGCAGAGCGGCAGATCGCCCAGGCCAAGTGCCGCACCCGTAAGGACAGCGTTCGGATGGTGGAGGCGCTGGTAACGGCCAGCCCGGAGTTCTTCAAGGGCAAGAAAGCGGTTGAAATCAGGGCGTTCTTTGAAGAAGCAGTTCACTTCATCGAAAAACATCAGTCGAAAGACACGATCATATCCGCCGTGGTGCATATGGACGAGAAAACGCCCCATATGCACCTTTCTTTTGTCCCGCTGACAGCGGACGGGCGACTGAGTGCCAAGGACATTGTGGGCAATAAGAAAAAGCTGATTTGGTGGCAGGACGAGTTCTGGAAACACATGGTCAAGAAGTGGCCGGACCTGGAGCGGGGCGAGAGCGCCAGCGAGACGGGACGAACCCACATCCCGCCCCGGCTGTTCAAGGAGGCTGCTCACCTCAACCGACAGCGGGATATGCTGTTGCAGCTGCTGGGCGAGGTCAATCCCCTCAATGCAAAAAAGAAAAGCGCCGAGATTGAGACGCTTCTGGAAGAGTATCTCCCTGGCGTGGAACGGATGCAGACCAAGCTGCGGAAGTACGATGCCGCCTACAAAGACCTCAAGGCCGAGAACGCCGCCTTGAAAAAGAAGGAGAACAACAGCCGGGAGAGCGTCAAGCGGCGGTTGGAGGTGGCCCAGCAGCTTCAGGAACTGGAGGACTTGAAACGGGCGGTGGAGAACGTGCCGCCGGAGATTTTGGAGGCGTATCAGCAGAACGCCACACTTTTACAGGAGAAGGCCAGCAAGAAGAATGCCCTTGACCGATGAATGGAGCGGACTTGCCACCTTACTGGCAAATCTGATTGAGAAGTATGCATCGGAATTGGGCATCGACGATATGCCTGCTCCCAGCGTTGAACAGACCGGGATCGGGGCTGAAAAAAACAATCAGTCCCAGCGATCCACCCTTGCAAATACAGCAGTGATGTGATATGATAATATCGTGATTTGTAAGGCCAAACTTCCGGCTGGGGAGAAAAATCTCTCCTCATCCGGAAAGCGGACAGAAATGAGGGGTTTATGATGCGGCAGACAAAAGAGAAAGTTTACATTTACACCAGGGTGTCCACAGCGATGCAAATCGACGGCTACTCTTTGGATGCGCAGAAGACCCGAATGAAAGCCTTCGCCGACTTCAACCACTACGAAATCGTGGGTGAATATGAGGACGCGGGCAAATCCGGCAAGTCCATTGAGGGCCGCATTCAGTTCAGCCAGATGATGGAGGACATTAAATCCGGGAAAGACGGCGTTTCCTTTGTCCTGGTGTTCAAACTCTCCCGCTTCGGCAGGAACGCCGCCGATGTTCTCTCTACGCTGCAAGTCATGCAGGACTTTGGAGTGAACCTGATTTGCGTGGAGGATGGCATCGACTCCTCCAAGGACGCCGGAAAGCTGATGATTTCTGTCCTCTCCGCTGTGGCCGAAATCGAGCGTGAAAATATCCGTGTCCAAACCATGGAGGGCCGTATTCAGAAAGCCAGAGAGGGTCGATGGAACGGCGGTTTTGCTCCTTACGGCTACTGCTTGGTGGATGGCAAACTGGAAATCAATGAAGAAGAAGCGGAGGCAATTCGGGTCATTTTCCAGCAGTACACCACTACCGATGTCGGCGCGAACGGAGTAGCAAAATATCTGGAAAACCACGGTATCCGCAAAATTCAGAGACAAAACGGGAAAAATCCCCTGTTTGATGCCAGCCTTGTCCGCATGATTCTGAAAAATCCGGTCTACTGCGGCAAAATTGCCTATGGACGGCGGAGGACCGAGAAGGTCCACGGCACCAGGAACGACTACCGCCTTGTGGAGCAGGACAACTACTTGCTGGTAGATGGCCTGCATAAGGGGCTGGTGTCCGAAGATGTCTGGCAGGCGGCTCAGGTGAAGCTGCTGGCCCAAGCCAGGAAGTATGAGCGTGCGAACAGGGGCCAGAATGAGCGGACACACCTTCTCACCGGCATTGTAAAATGTCCCATCTGTGGGGCGGGAATGTACGCCAACAAGAGCATCAAATACAGAAAAGATGGCACAAAATATAAGGATTTCTTCTACTACGCCTGCAAACACCGTACCATGACCCGTGGGCACAAATGCGATTACAGAAAACAGATCAATGAGGAATTGCTGGATGGTGCGGTAGCCGAGGTAATCGTCAAGCTGGTGAGCAATCCAAAGTTTGCTGCCATGATGCAGGAAAAAATCAACATGAAGGTGGACACCGCCGCCATCGACCAGGAAATTGCCAACTATGAAAAACAACTACGTCAGAGCTATTCCATCAAGTCCAAGCTGATGGAGGAGATCGACTCCCTTGACCCGGATGACCGGCACTACATCAAACGGAAAGCCGACCTTGACGACCGGCTTTACAAGATGTACGATAGGATAGAAGAGATCGAGTCACAGCTTATTACAGCAAGGGCTAAGAAGCAGGCCATTGAAGCGGAAAAGCTGACCGGGGATAACATCTACAAGGTCCTGATCTATTTTGAAAAGCTGTACGCCCTGATGGACGAGGTGGAGCGGCGGCAGCTGATCGAGGCACTGATCTCGGAAATTCAGATATATCCAGAGCGTCAGTCCAACGGACAGTGGCTCAAATCCATCAAATTCCGGCTCCCTATCATTGAGCATGACATGGATTTGAGTTTGGACAACAATGACCATATGGAGACCGTGTGTTTGCTGACTCGCGTGGAATAGAGGTTTCTGGCGGTTTGCCATTTTGATTTTGGGCACAATTTTGCGCGCTTAAAGAGGGCTGAGCTCCTGTGAGTTCAGCCCCCTCTTTGGGCCGCCGCCGCTCAATGCCGTTCGGCAAAGCGATTTATCAAATCATCCAGCTTACACATTAAGAAAGCTACCAAAGCGAGGAGGAAAACGCATGGCAGTAAAAATCACCAGCGTCAAGGTCATCTGCACCGCGCCGGAGGGCATCAATCTTGTCGCCGTCAAAGTCGGGACCAACCAGCCGGGGCTGTATGGCCTGGGCTGCGCCACCTTTGCCTACCGTCACCTGACGGTCCAGCATCTGGTGGAGGAATATCTGGAGCCCCTCCTGGTGGGGCGGGACGCGGAAAACATCGAGGAGCTCTGGCAGCTGATGCACCAGAACGCTTACTGGCGCAACGGGCCCATCGAAAACAACGCCATCTCCGGCGTAGACATGGCCCTGTGGGACATCAAGGGCAAGCTGGCCAACATGCCCCTCTACCAGCTCTTCGGCGGCAAGGTCCGGGAGGGCGTGCCGGTCTACCGCCACGTGGACGGCCGGGACATTGAGGAAATCTGCGACAACATTCTGCGCTATCAGGAGATGGGAATCATGCACCTGCGCTGCCAGTGCGGCGGCTATGGCGGCGCGCCCTACGGCCAGACTCCCAAAACCGCCCCCGAGGGGGCGCGCGACGGCATGTACCTGGACGCCCGGCGGTACGTTCACGACACGGTCCGGCTCTTCGAGCAGATCCGCGCCCGCGTCGGCTGGGAGATGCAGCTCATCCACGACGTTCACGAGCGCATCCCCCCTGTCGACGCCATCCGCCTGGCCAAAGAGCTGGAGCCCTTCGACCTGTTCTACCTGGAGGAGCCGGTCCCCCTGGAGCAGATCAACTGGCTGCGAAACCTCCGCCGGCAGTCCAGCATCCCCATCGCCTACGGCGAGCTGTTCAACAACTCCCGGGAGTGGAAGGCCGTCATCGCCGAACAGCTCATCGACTACATACGGGTCCACATCAGCCAGATCGGGGGCATCACCCCCGCCCGGAAGCTGCAAATTTTCGCCGAGCAGTTCGGCGTCCGCACCGCCTGGCACGGGCCGGGGGACATGTCCCCCATCGCCCACGCGGCCAACATCCACATTGACCTGGCCGCCCCGAACTTCGGCGTGCAGGAGTGGTCCGGCATCGAGCCGCCCAATTTTGTCATTCAGGAGCTGAAGGGCCCCCACGGCGCGCTGCTGGACGTTTTTCCGGGGCTACCCGAATACCGGAACGGGTACGTCTACGCCAACGACAAGCCGGGGCTCGGCGTTGACCTCAATGAAGCGGAGGCGGCAAAGTACCCCTGTGAGAAAACCGTGACCACCTGGACCCAGACCCGAGGCAGGGACGGCGCGCTGGTCGCGCCGTGAGGGGAACCCCTCAGTTTCGGGAGAACGGGCGGACAAACAGGTCCGTCCCAACATGCGTTTTATGTTGAAAAACCTCGAATCCCATGGTACACTGGACCCAACTCAACCAACAGAGGGGGTTTATGTTGATTATGAATTGTGTCAAGTGCGGGCACGAGATCATGGAGGGAGCGGCATTCTGTCCCTATTGCGGCGAGAAGGTCGCCGGAGGAACGCCGGGAGAGAGCGGACCCATCTATCAGGCCAGCGTGAAGGGCAAGCTGAAATCCGGGAAGCTGTCCGTCTACCGGGACAGGACGGAATTCGCCACCAGCAGTGTCCAGAAGACCATCTACAATTACTCCGCCCTGGTGGCGGTGCGAAAAAAACTGGGCGTGGGCACGGTCCTGGGCCTGGGGCTGGACCACATTGAGTTCATCACCGAGGACGGGGGCTCGGAGTCCTGCCCCGTCAGCCGGAAGGACGTTCACGAGGCGTTCCTGCGCATTCAGGAGGCCATCCAGCCCTATCTGGCCCAGCGGAAGCGCCGCCTGATGGAGCAGGGCGTCCGGTACTCCCTCGTCAGCAGTACGGGGCTCACCGGCAGCGGCGTCCTCAACATCTCGGACGACCGGGCGGAGCTGCGGGTCAAGTCCGGTCAGAACAAGGCGGTCGACTTCCAGGACGTGAAATCCGTCAGCGCCGCCGCCGGGTCCCTGGAGTTCCTCCTGGTGGACGGCAGTACCAAATCCTTCGGCGTTGACAAGGAGCTCCTGGGCGAGGTTCTCGCCTTTGTCAAGCAGGCGGTGGAGCCCTATGTGTCCGCCAGGAAGGAGGCTCTCCTGGCCCAGGGGATCTACTTCTCCAGCTTCAGCAGTTATGGCGCGGAGGCCGGGACCCTCAATATTTTCGCGGACCGGGCGGAGTTCACCGCCAGGTCGGGCCGGACGGAGGCCGTCCTCTTCTCCGGCGTCCGGGCCGCCCGCCTGTTTACGGAGACCCTGGAGCTGGCTCTGACCAACGGCACCGCCAAGTCCTTCGGGGTGGAGCGGGACATGCAGAGCGCCGTCCTCTCCTTCGTGGAGGAGGCCATCCGGCCCTACGTGCTGCGGCGGACCGAGGGCTTCCACGACTCCTTCGGCATTGACGAGCGGCTGGAGGTCAACGAGGAGCGGGGCGTCTTCCACGTCCTGCGGCAGGGCGGCAATGAGATTACGGAGGAGTGCCCCCTGGACTCCATCGTCCGGTGCGAGCGGGTGGAGCGGGGCGCCCCCAAGAGCGCCCTGGGTCTCCTGGCCGGGGCGGCCAAGGCCGTGGGCGTGCAGGACAAGCTGCGCGCGCCGGACGCGGACGACGTTATCAGCTGCGTGGGCGTGGACCTGACCATACAGGAGGTCCAGGGGCCCTGGACGGAAACCGTCCGCTTCGGGGACTTCGCCCTGGGCATCAGCAGGACCAACAAAAAATACGACCAGTACCTGGCCGAGGCGGACAGGTTCATGGACTATCTGAGCCGGCGCTGCCCGGCCTGTGAGCTGGTGGTCCCCCCGCCGCCGGAACCGAAGGCGGAACCCGAGGAGGCCCCCGGCGTCCCCGTGACGCTTCCCGCCGCCGCCGGCAGAGAGCCCCCCGCCGCCCCGGTTGCGGAAAGGGACGAGTTCGGCCTCGTCAAATACATCGAGGGCGTGTCCCGCTTTATCGACAGCTGCTCCACCCCCATGACCATCGCCATCCAGGGCAGCCTGGGCACCGGGAGAAGCGGCTTCATGCGCCTTCTCTCCGAGCATCTGGGCGAGAGGATCAGCCTGTTCTGGCTCCACAGCGGGCAGCTCTCCCGGGCCAGGTCCGACGAGTCCTTCGCCCTCCAGGTGGAGAACCAGCTCCGCAGCCAGCTGGGCGTGGCCAGCGAGGCCGCCAAAGGCCGGATGCGCCAGGCGGCCAAGGGCCTGGGCAGCATCCTCATCAGCGCGGCTACCGGCGGCAACTCCGACGGGCAGGACCTCATGGAGGCCATGTTCGGCTCCGGCGAGGAAAAAACCCACGAGGCGCTCTCCGGCGTGTTCTCCCAGCTGGTCCACACCAGGCCCGACGGGCGGAGGGGCAAGGTCGTCGTCTTCCTGGACGAACTGGACCGGCTGGCCCCGGCCAAGGCCGTCGACATGCTGGAGGCCCTGCGGAGTTTCTTCGACTGCGAGGGCTGCGTGCTGGCGGCGGCCATCGACTTCGCCCTCTTCCAGCGGGGCGTGCGGGAACGCCCCGGCGCGGAACCCGATGAGGAGAAGGAGAAGGCCCTCTTCGACGAGATCTTCCAGATGTCCTTCCGGGTGCCCGCCTCCGGGTACGACGTGGGGAACTATGTGCGCGGCAAGCTGGAGCAGATGGGGATTCCCGCAGACGGCGGGGAGGAGCTGGATTTCTACACCGCCCTGATCCGGCGCTCCGTGGGCGTCGACCCCAAGAGCATGGACCGGCTGTTCAACTCCTTCCTGCTCCTCAAGAACATGGCCGACAAGGAGCTGTTCGAGGACAGGGTCCAGCGGCTGATGCTCTTCGCCCTGCTGTGCATGCAGACCAGATACCAGACCGCCTACGACCACCTCAAGCGCATCCGGGACCAGGTGACCCCGGCGCTCCTCTCCGGGCTCTGCGGCCGGGATTCCGAGGTCGCCGCCCACTCCGGCCTCGGCGGCGTGGAGCTGGAGAAGTTCCTGGGCTTTGCCCAGGTGTTCCACGACATCATCAACACGGACCACACGGCGGACATCTCCCAGGCGGAATGCGCCGTGTTTGCCAGGGTGCTGGAGTTCTCCAGCATCACATCGAAATAGGAGGACGCGCGCCATGAACCGACTTGACGACCTGATCGCCCTGTGCCGGGGTCATCTCGTCTATATCCAGACCCACAATTTCCCGGACCCGGACGCCATCGCCTCCGCCTACGGGCTGCAAAAGCTCCTGGGGCTTTACGGCGTGGAGTCCCGGCTCTGCTACGACGGGCGCATCGACAAGCTGAGCGCCTCCAAGATGCTGGACGCCTTCCAGATTCAGATGCTGCCCTACGAGCAGCTCCTCCCCCACATGTCGGAGGCGGACCGGATCATCTGCGTGGACAGCCAAAAGCACAGCGGTAACGTCACGGACTTCATCGGGGACGAAATCGCCTGTATCGACCACCACCCCACCTTCGTCCCCATCGAGTACCAGTATCAGGACGTTCGCATCACCGGGGCCTGCGCCACCCTGATCGCGGAGTATTTCGCGCTGTCCGGCAGCCGGCCCGACAGCGACACGGCCACGGCCCTGCTCTACGGGCTGAAAATGGACACGCTCCAGTTCACCAGGGGCGTGACGGAACTGGACATCAGGATGTTCGGCTTCCTCTTCCCCCTCTGCGACAAGGAAAAACTGGACGACCTGGAGCGGAACAACATGGAGTTCGCGGACCTGAAAGCCTACGGCGCGGCCATTGAAAGCATTGAGCTTTACGACAAGGTGGGCTTTTCCTGCATCCCCTTCTCCTGCCCGGACGCGCTGATCGGCATTCTGTCCGACTTCATTCTCGCCCTCATCGAGGTGGAGGTGGCAGTGGTCTTCTCCTTCCGGGAGGACGGCATCAAGCTGTCCGTCCGCTCGGAGGACCCGGATGTTCACGCCGGAAAGCTCCTCCACGACGCGCTGAAGGACATCGGCAGCGGCGGCGGGCACGCCTCCATGGGCGGCGGCCTCATCCCCGCGGACCGGCTGCCGGAACTGGGGAACTACCCGGAGACCTACATCAAGAACCTGTTCCTGGAGACGATGGACATGAAATAAGCCCCCTGCGGCCCCGGCGGAACCTCCGTTCCTCCGGGGCCGTTTCCTGTCCGGGCTCAAATCCTCGGGGCCTCCCGTCCTCCCGGAGGCGGGGTGAAAAACAGAGAAAATTCGGGAGGGCCGGGACGGATTTTTGTTACCTATGGTCCTTGACGTTTCCGGGGGACGGTGCTATGTTACTGCATGATCTTTGGAAACAGAATAGAGGTAATCAAACGTGGATATTTTAATCGGCCTGTCCGCCGCCCTTATCGGGGGACTTCTGCTGTCCCGACCCGCCAAGCGGCTGAAGCTGCCCGCCGTCACCGCCTACCTGGCGGCGGGGCTCCTGCTGGGGCCCTTCTGCATCGGCGCGCTGCACATTGAGGGCCTGGGCTTTGCCTCCATGGAGGCGGTGGAGCACCTGAACCTCCTCTCCCAGGTGGCCCTGGGCTTCATCGCTTTCACCATCGGCAACGAGTTCCGGGTGAGCCAGCTGAAAGCCATGGGCCGCCAGGCCATCATCGTGGGCATCCTCCAGGCCGTGACCGCCACGGTGCTGGTGGACCTGGCGCTGATTCTCCTGCACCTGATCCGGCCGGAGGTCATCTCCGTGTCCTCCGCCATCACCCTGGGCGCCATCGCCGCCGCCACGGCCCCCGCCGCCACGCTGATGGTGGTCCGGCAGTACAAGGCCGACGGTCCCATGACAAGGCTCCTTCTGATGGTGGTGGCCATTGACGACGCGGTGGGCCTGGTGCTGTTCTCCGCCTCCTTCGGCGTGGCCATGGCGCTGGAAAGCGGGACCGTCAGCGTGGTGACGGTGCTGGTGGAGCCGGTGGCGGAGATCGTCCTGTCCTTAGGGCTCGGGGCCCTAGCGGGGGCGGCCCTCTACTGGGTGGAGCAGTTCTTTCACTCCAGGAGCAAGCGCCTGTCCATCTCCATCGGCTTCGTCCTGCTGACGGTGGGGCTGTCCATGAAGGAGTTTGAGGTGGGCGGTGTCCACTGCGGCTTTTCCCTCCTGCTGGTGTGCATGATGACCGGCACCCTGTTCTGCAACATCTGCGACTTCTCCGAGGAGCTGATGGCCCGGGCGGACAGCTGGACCGCCCCCCTGTTTGTGCTCTTCTTCGTCCTCTCCGGCGCAGAGCTGGACCTGTCCGTCCTGCGGAACCCCTCCGTACTGCTCATCGGCGTCGTGTACATCCTGGTTCGCTCCCTGGGCAAGTACCTGGGGGCCTACGGCAGCTGCGCCCTCACCGGCTGCGGCAAGAACATCCAGAAATACCTGGGCATCACCCTCCTGCCCCAGGCCGGCGTGGCCCTGGGCATGGCCATCACCGCCCAGGCCCTGGCCGACGGCGCAGTGGTGCGCAGTGTGGTGCTGTTCTCCGTGCTGGTGTACGAGCTGGTGGGCCCGGCGCTGACCAAGCGGGCCCTGCTGGCCGCCGGGGAGATTCAGCCCGAGGGCCGGACCTCCGCCCGGAAGAAAAACGCCTGATCCACAAAACGTCCCCTCGGGGCAACTCCCGTAAAGAAGCCGCCGCCCGCTGGAAAGAAGTTGCTTTTCAGCGGGCGGTGTTTTATAATGAACTTATCGGCAAAGCGGGATTTGTGGAGGCTGATGATATGCGGTGTCCTATTTGTGAGAAAGAAATGAAAATTGGTAAGCTGCATAGTAGAGGCGGCGTGTATTTCCTGCCTGTCGGAGAAAAGACCCCCACGCTGTATACCCGGAAAGCGATGAGCAAACATAGAGCAATATTACTACCGCCATTTGTATCATTCGCGTCTTCTCCTGAATATCCGAATGCCTATGTATGCAGACAATGCAAGAAACTCATGATGGATATCGAAGGATAGAAATTCCAGTTTACCGCTCTTTCCCCGAAAGTGTCATAGTGGATTATACTGTATAAAATAAACGGCAAGACAGACCGCCGCGGCCTGCCTTGCCGTTAACTTCTTTATAAATCTTACCCTCCGGGAGCCGGTGAAACGTCCTGGTTCCACCCTCTCCGGGCCGGACAGGACGCGATACGGCGGCGCCCCCGTCTCCAAAGACGCCGCCGTATCGTTCCAGGCTGCCCCCGTTCCTCAGGCGAAGGTCACGACGGTGCCCGTCTTCCCCGCCAGGGCGTCGATAGCCTTGTCCAGGGAGGTGATGATGGCCTTTTTGCTGGGGTCGCTGCGGACGAACCGCATGGCGGCCTCCACCTTGGGCAGCATGCTGCCGGGGGCAAAGTGCCCCTCCTCCACGAAGCGGGAGGCCTCCGCCAGGGACATGCGGCTCAGGCCCTTCTGGTCCGGCTTGCCCCAGTTGACGGCCACCTTCTCCACCTCCGTCAGAATCATCAGCACGTCGGCGTCCACCTGTTCCGCCAGCAGTTCGGCGGCAAAGTCTTTGTCGATGACCGCCGCCACGCCCTCCAGGCGGCCCTGGGCGGTCTCCACCACCGGGACGCCGCCCCCGCCGCAGGTGATGACGATGGTATTGTCCCACAGGTCCCGCACCTGGCCGATTTCCACGATGCGCCTGGGCAGGGGCGAGGGCACCACCCGCCGGTAACCCCGCCCGGCGTCCTCCTTCATCACATAGCCCTTCTCCCGCTGGAGGGCCTCGGCCTCCTCCCGGGTGTAGAAGGGGCCGATGGGCTTGGTGGGGTTCTGAAAGGCGGGATCGTCCGCCTCCACCACCATCTGGGTCACCAGGCTGACCACGGGGATGTTCCGGTTCCGCCTGGCCAGGGCGTAGCGCAGGGCCTGCTGAATGTGATAGCCGATATAGCCCTGGCTCATGGCCCCGCAGACATCGAAGGGCATGGCGGGAACCACATCCCTGGCCGTCTCGCTGGCCAGGAGGATGCGCCCCACCTGGGGCCCGTTGCCGTGGACGATGGCCACCTCATAGCCGTTCACGCTCAGCTCCGCGATGTGCTCGCAGGTCTGCCGCACCACGCTGAGCTGGGCCTCGGCGGTGGACCCGCTGTCCTTGGACTGGAGGGCGTTGCCCCCCAGGGCGATGACTAATCTCTCCGCTTTTTCCATTGTTCGCTCCTATAGTAAAATTTTTCCGGTTCCAGGGCTCGCGCCCTAGGTTCAGTCTTCCACCCCCGCGCCGTTTTATGAGTCCGGGGCCTCCTTCGGTATATTCATTGACAGCCGGAATAAGGATATGGTATCATCTAAAAACTACATAGACAGGGAGGCTTCCCCATGGATATCTTTGAACTGCTGCTCATCGCCGTCGGCCTCTCGATGGACGCCTTTGCCGTCTCCGTCTGCAAGGGCCTGTCCGTCCGGCGGCTCCGGCCCCGGCACTACCTGCTCACCGGCGCCTGGTTCGGCGGCTTCCAGGCCCTGATGCCCTCCGCCGGCTACATACTCGGCTCCACCTTCGACCACTATATCGACGCCTTCGACCACTGGATCGCCTTCGTCCTCCTGGCCCTCATCGGCGGCAACATGGTCAAGGAGAGCCTCTCCCAGGACGAGGAGTGCCACAGCGGCTCCTTCGCCGTCCGGGCCATGTTCCCCTTGGCCGTGGCCACCAGCATCGACGCATTGGCCGTGGGCGTCACCTTCGCCCTGCTGCCGGACGTTCACATCCTGGCCGCCGTGACCTTAATCGGGGTCACCACCTTCCTCCTCTCCGCCGTGGGGCTGAAGGCGGGCAGCGTCTTCGGCCTGCGCTACAAGGCCAGGGCGGAGCTGGCGGGGGGCGTCATCCTGATTCTCATGGGCTGCAAAATCCTTCTGGAGCACCTGGGGATTCTCGCGTTTTGAGAAAAGCGCCCGCGCCGTTTCGGGCGCGGGCGCTCTGTCTTACCGGTCCATCAGAATCAGGTTCTGGATGTTGTTCCGGTTGGTTCCGCTCTGGAGCAGATAGACGCTGTAGATGGCGTTGCTTGTCACGTCCAGGTACAGTGAGCCAAAAGTCTCCTGGGGCGGATAGACCCCCAGCCAGGCGGAGTCCAGGGTCTCGATGTCCAGGGCCGCGGGCATGGCGGTCAGGTTCGTGTCCGCGTAGAAGAACTGGTAGGTACCGGGCATGATGCGCTTGAAGGCGGCAACCTCCTTGAACCGCAGGTCCGTCCAGACAACCCGCCCGTCGCTCATAATCACGTCCAGCGGGCTGGTATTCCGGGCCAGGTTTCCGATGCGGAAGCTGGAATACCCGTTGGCGGGCGGGCAGCAGCTGTCGGTGATCTGCATCAGGTCCAGGCCCCCGGCGGTGTTGACGACCGCAATGGTGGTAACGCCCCCCGCCTGGAAGGGCATGGTCTTCTGGATGTAGACATAGCCGTTCGTCCCGGTGACAGTC
This sequence comes from uncultured Oscillibacter sp., assembly GCA_910586735.1. Classification (GTDB taxonomy): domain Bacteria; phylum Bacillota; class Clostridia; order Oscillospirales; family Oscillospiraceae; genus Oscillibacter. Next base: position 23,511 of record CAJUJW010000016.1, read on the forward strand.
ACCGTCTGATACCCGGCGGCGACCTGGCCGTAGGTAGTGGCGGAGGCGTAGTTCAAGAGGTTCACAAACCGGCGGTTTCCCACGAAGATGCGGAAGGCCGGATAGCCGTATCCCGCGTTCAGGAAGCGCACCCTGGCCGCGCCGGGCCACACGCCGCTCACGACGCCGGGCAGGATGATAATCCCGCCGCAGCTCCCGCCGGGGCAGGTCCAGCCTTGGTTCCCGCCGCCGGTGGACCCGCCGGGATAAACAGGCCCGCCCTCGCCGGGGTTAGGCAGGGGAATCACAGGCTCCACGGTGGAGCCGCCGTCGGGGCCGGGATAAACGGGCCCGCCCTCGCCGGGGTTAGGCAGGGGAATCACGGGCTCCACGGTGGAGCCGCCGCCGTCGGGGCCGGGGTAAACGGGCCCGCCCTCGCCGGGGTTGGGCAGGGGAATCACGGGCTCCTGGCCGGGGTCATAGGCCCTGCCGTTGGTGTTGCCGGGATAGACAGGCCCGCCCTCGCCCACGTTGGGCAGGGGGATCATAGGCTCGTCGGCGTTGACCATCCTCCCCGCGGGGGAGGCAGACTGCCGGGTCATGTTCTGTTCCATATTCGCAGCCGGAACCGAGGTTCCGGCATCCTCCTTTCAATTGGGGCTACGCCATCTTATGCGCCGCCCCCCAATGCGGTTCATGATGCAAGAATGATGGAAGGAGGATGCAGACTATACCCAAAGGCATCCCCACAAAGGAGGCGCTTCCATGAACAAAATTCTGATTGCCGAGGACGAGGCCCCCATCGCCAACCTCATCAAAACCGCCCTGGAGGGGGCGGGCTATCACTGCGTCCGGGCGGCGGACGGAGAGGCGGCGGCGGACCTGCTGGAGACCGCGCCCTTCGACCTGGCGCTGCTGGACATCATGCTGCCCAAGGCCGACGGGTATGAGGTCCTGGAGTATTGCAAAAGCCTGGAGGTGCCGGTGATCTTCCTCACGGCCAAGGGCCAGCTGGAGGACCGGGTGAAGGGTCTCCGCCTGGGGGCGGAGGACTACATCGTCAAGCCCTTCGAGCTGATGGAGCTGCTGGCCCGGGTGGAGACGGTCCTGCGCCGCTGCGGCAAAACGGGCCGGGTCCTCTCCCTGCCCCCGGACATTGAGATCGACACCGCCAGCCATGTGGTGCGGAAAGGCGGGGTCCCCGTGGCCCTCACCGCCAAGGAGTACGACCTGCTGCTCCTCTTCATGCAGAACAAGAACATCGCCCTCTACCGGGACCGGATTTACGAAAAGGTCTGGGGCGAGGAGTTCCTGGGAGACAGCCGGACCGTGGACCTGCACATTCAGCGGATGCGGAAAAAGCTGGGCCTGGAGAACCGGCTGGTGGCGGTGTACAAGGTGGGCTACCGGCTGGAAGCGGAAAAAATGGACAATGGATAATGGACAATTGACAATTGCTCATTCCCGCGCGTGAGGTGATCGTTTGAAGCTCTTCTGGAAGCTCTTTTGCAGCATGGTCCTCATCACGGCCCTGGCCTGTTCCGCCGGGGGATACGCCCTCATCAACAGCCAGTTCCGCGCCTCCCTGGACCGGGAGGTTGCGGCGCTGTATGAGGAGAACGACCTTCTGCGCTTCGCCCTGGCCCAGGAGCTGGCCTTTAACCCCCTCTACGACCGGGAGGAGCTGGCCAGGGCCGCCGGGGGCATTACCATCACCACCGGTCGGGGTCGCACCGTGTCCTTCCGCCTCAGCGACGAGACCGGGAAGGCCCTGGGGGGCAACGGCGCGCTGCCCGTGGACGCCGCCCGGCTCACGGCCCAGCTTCCCGCCGGGCAGCGGGGCTGGATGCTGGAGTCCCTGGCGGACGGGCGCGTCTGCCTCCACGCCGCCAGCCCCCTGGCCCTGGACGACGGCATTCTCTACCTGGAGAACTGCCGGGAGGTGGGTCAGCTGTTCCGGGAGCGGTATGAGCTGTATCAGGACTTCTTCTCCCTGATGCTGGTTCTCACCGGGACGGTGGGGGCGCTGTCCCTGGCCGTGGCGGCTATGCTGGTCCGGCCCCTGGCCCGGCTCTCCGCCGCCGCCCGGCGCATGGCCGAGGGCGAGCTGGACCAGCGGGTCCGGGTAGACGGGGACGACGAGATTGCCCAGCTGTCCGCCGACTTCAACGTCATGGCCCTGCGCATTCAGCGGCAGGTGGCCGAGCTGAAGGCCGCCCAGCGCCGCCAGGAGGACTTCATCGGCAGCTTCGCCCACGAGATCAAAACGCCCCTGACCTCCATCATCGGCTACGCGGACCTCCTCCGCTCCCGCCCCGCCTCGGAGGAGCAGGTCCGGGAGGGCGCCGGGTATATCTTCGGCGAGGGGCGGCGGCTGGAGGCCCTGAGCCGTAAGCTCCTGGACCTCATCGTCCTGGAGCGGCAGGACTTCCCCCTCCGCCCCGTGCCCCTGGACGCCTTCCTGCGCCGGGTGGCCGGGGCCATGGAGCCGCCCCTTTCCAAGGCGGGAATCCGCCTCACGGTCCGGTCCGAGAGCGCCGCGGCCCTCATGGAGCCGGACCTGATGGAGAGCGTCTGCGTCAACCTGCTGGACAACGCCCGGAAGGCCATGGAGCAGGGCGGGGAGATTCTCCTGGAGGGCTTTCCCGAGGAAAACGGCTGCCTCATCCAGGTGACGGACCAGGGCAAGGGCATCCCGGAGGAGGAGCTGGAGCGGGTGACGGAGGCGTTCTACATGGTGGACAAGTCCCGCTCCAGGGCCCAGGGGGGCGCGGGATTGGGGCTGGCCCTGTGCCGCCGGATTGTGGAGCTCCACGGCGGGCGGCTGGAGATTGAGAGCGAGCTGGGCCGGGGCACCCGGGTCCGGGTCCACATGAAAGGAGGGGATGCAACCTGCGAAACTGGAAAAACTGGCTCCTCCCCATCTTGACGCTCTTGACGGTGACGGCCCTGGCCCTGCTGCCCCTGCGCCTGTCCGCCCTGGAGGACGGCGAGCTCACCGGGACCGTCCACGCCGAGTCCCTGTCTGAGGACAGCAATTTCCCCTTCAAGCCCCCGGACCTGCCGGGGAGAATCTGGCTGCTGGTCCGGCTGAACGAGATGCCGGAGAACCTGACCATCATGAGCCAGGAGCTGGAAGGCGAGGACCGGGACCGGGAGATGCGGCGTCTCCGGGAGGCCCTGGCGGACCTGGGAAGCCTCCTGCCGCCCTCCACGGCGGCGCTCCTCACGGAGGCGGACGGCGACTCCTGGGACTGGTCCCGGTACTATCTCCGGGACCAGACGGACCTCTCCAGCGCCAGCTTCACCATGGCCTCCACCTATGACAAGGACCGGCGCTCCGCCCTCTCCGCCACCCTGGACGGGGAGAGCGGGCAGCTTCTGGGCCTGGTGTTCCGTCACAACGACGGTGTCTCCGCCGCCGCCTCCGCCCAGGAGCTGGGGGAGGCCATTCTGAACCGGCTGGGGCTGGACTACGAGCCGCAGGAGTCCAACGACATCGCCTACTTCCGCCTGCCGGACTGCAAGAGCCTCTTTTGGATCGCAAGGAACTGGAACGAGCTGGACTTCAATTTCACCGTGGACTGGGCCGCTGTGGACACGGAAATTTCCGTGAGCTATGGCCGGGAACCCGTCGATGCAGATTCGATGCAAAAACGGTGAGACTTTGATGCAGGAATGTTTCGGTTTCGACGGGGACAAGCTTTATGATAGAGACAGTTCAAGAGCAAAGGAGCTGTTTCTATGTCCCTCCATTCCTGCACCGTACATGAATTTCCCCTGCCGGACCGGGCGTATTACGCCGCTGCCCCCGCCCAGTGGGACGAACCCATGATTTCCAAACCCCGCCGCCGCCCCGCGCCCTCCCGGGTCCGGCGGAGGAGGGGGCGCTCTCCCCTGCCCATGCTGGCGCTGGCGGGGGTGGTCCTGTTTCTCGCCGGCTTCCTGCTGGGCCAGGTGGGGGCCGTCGGGGACATACCCTCTCCCCCGGCGGCCTCCGCCGGGCAGCAGTCCAGCTCCCTGCCGGTGGAGGCGGAGGACAATTCCGTCAAAATCCTGACGGTGCCGGGGGCCGTGCGCTCCACCGGCGAAAAAAAGGACGCCGCCGCATCCAAGGACGATTGGAACCTGATCCTGATCAACGGGGACCACCCCCTGCCGGAGGGCTACCAGGTCCCGGAGTTCACCCAGCTGATCAACGGGCACTCCATCGACAAGCGGGCCTACCCGGACCTCCAGCGGATGATGGACGACTGCCGGGCGGCGGGGCTGGAGCCCACCATCTGCTCCTCCTACCGAACCTGGGCGAAGCAGGAGGAGCTTTTTGAGCGGAAGGTCCAGTCCTGCCTCCCCCAGGCCGGAAGCCGGGAGGAGGCCGAACGGCAGGCCGCCGTCTGGGTGGCCCGCCCCGGCACCAGCGAGCACCAGGCGGGCCTGGCGGTGGACATTGTGGACAAGGCCTATCAGACCCTGGACGACGGCCAGGAGAAGACGGCGGTGCAGCGCTGGCTCATGGACCACTGCGCCGAGTACGGGTACATCCTCCGCTACCCCACGGACAAGAGCGCGATCACCGGCGTGGGCTACGAGCCCTGGCACTACCGCTATGTGGGCGAGGAGGCCGCGCGGGAAATTATGAGTCAGGGAATCTGCCTGGAGGAGTATCTGGGCGCGGATTAAAGGGAACACCCCCCGCCGGCTGTGCCGTCGGGGGGTGTTTTCAGGCTGTCGAAAAAACCTCTGGACACAGCGCCGGGCGCGTGCTATAATGTAAAACGCTTTCGCGCTATAAAGCGATATGACAATAAAGCAGGGGGAGAGACATTTTGAAAATTCTGCTAAAAAAAGAAAACCTGTTCCTGCGGGTGGCCATCGGCTTCGCCCTGGGCGTGCTCCTGGGCCTGACGGCCAAGGACTTCTCCATCGCTACCAAGGTGGTGGGCGACCTCTACCTGAACCTCATCAAGCTGATGATCATCCCCATCGTGGTCTGCGCCGTATTCTGCGGAATCGCCAACATCAAGGACGGGAACCTCCTGCGGCGCATCGGCGTGCGCACCGTGGCCCTGTACGTGGTGATGTTCGTGGTCTGCGCCGTGATTTCCCTGGTCATCGCCTGGGTCATCCGCCCGGGCCTTGGCACCGTGTTTGAGAACGCCCCGGTCTACGAGGGGGAGGTCACCACCCCCACCATCTCCAGCTTCCTGATGACCATCGTGCCCACCAACATCATCAAGGCGGGAGCCGACGGAAGCACCCTGCCGGTGATCCTCTTTACCATCGTCTTCGCCATCGCCATCTTGTCCATCGGCGAGAAGGGCCGCCCGGTGCTGGACTTCATGAACAGCCTGTCCGACGCCTTCTTCAAGATGCTGGGCTACTTCATGGAGCTCTCCCCCATCGGCGTGCTGTCCCTCATAGCCTACTCCGCGGCCCAGTACGGCGCGGGCATTTTCAGCGCCCTGGCCAAGTACATCGGCACCTGCTGGCTGTGCTGCGTGGGGGTATTTCTCGTGGCCATGGTGCTGCCCGTCTGCCTCTACACCAAGGTCCGCCCCACGAAATTTCTCCGGGCCTGCGGCAAGGTGGCCCTGGTGACCCTGTCCACTACGTCCTCCGCCGCCGCCCTGCCCACCACCATCAACGTCAGCACCCAGGACCTGGGCGCGCCGGAAGGCGTCTCCAAGTTCACCCTCCCCCTGGGCTGTACCATCAACATGTGCGGCGGGGCCTGCTCCTTCTGCTGCCTGGCGGTCTTCGTCTCGGACTTCTACAGCATCAACCTGCCCCTGGGCACCATCGTCTTCCTGGTCCTGGTGGCAACGCTCCTGAACATGGCGGCCCCGGGCATCCCCGGCGGCGGCGTGGTGCTGGGGGCCTCCTTCCTGTCCATCCTGGGTCTGCCCATCGACCTGATGGGCCCCATCAGCGGGTTCTACCGGCTTCTGGACATGGCCTTTACCACCATCAACGTGGAGGGAGACGTGGCGGCCAACCTGATGATCTCCAAGAGCATCGGGGAATACGACGGCTCCATGGCCAAGTGAGGCGGGCCCTATGAAAATCGGTTATCAAGGCATTGAGGGCAGCAACTCCGAGGCCTCCGCCAAGAGCATGGCGAAGCGCCTGGGCTGGACGGACGTGGAGTACGTCCCCCTGATTCACTCCCGGGGCGTGGTGGAGGCCCTCCTCTCGGGGGAGGTGGACTGCGGCGTTATGGCCACGCTGAACCACGTGGCCGGGGTGGTCCGGGAGACGGAGTCGGCCCTCCGGGGGGTCAGCTACCGGATGCTGGCTTTGGACTGCATCCCCATTCATCACTGCCTGTTTGTCAAGGACTCCTCCGTCACGGAGATCCGCAGCATCGCCTCCCATATCCAGGCCCTGGAACAGTGCCGGGGCACCCTGACCCGGGACTACCCCAAGGCCGCCTGGAAGGAGGAGGAGGACACTGCCATCGCCGCCCGGTATCTGGCGGAGGGCCTGCTCCCCCGGGATGCCGGGGTCCTGTGCCGTCGGGACGCGGGGGAGGCTTTCGGCCTCCACCTGCTCCGGGAGAACCTGGAGGACGACGCGGAGAACGCCACGGAGTTCGAGCTGATCCGCCTCAGCCAGAAGGGGCCGGACAGGCTCATCGTCGTGGCGGGTCTGGGCCTCCTGGGGGGGCTCCATGGCCAAGGCGCTGAAGCGCTACACCGGCTGCACGGTGTACGGCTGGAACCGCACCCGCTCCGTAACGGAAACCGCCCTGGCCCAGGGGGCCATCGACGGCGTCGCCGGGGACGAGGACCTGGCCCGGTGCGACCTGCTGATTCCGGCGTTGTACCCGGAGGCCACGATAGAATTTCTTCGCCGGGCCATCCCGCTGATGAAGCGGGGGGCCCAGGTGGTGGACCTGGTGGGCGTGAAGCAGCGTCTGGTGGAGGAGATTACGCCCATCGCCCTGGAGCGGGGCGTCCGCTTCACCGGGGGGCACCCCATGGCCGGGCTGGCCCGGGCGGGGTACGAGCGGTCCTTCCCGGACCTGTTCCAGGGGGCCAGCATGATCCTGGTGCCCACGGAATCCACCGGCCCCAGGGACCTGGAGGACCTGGAGAGCCTCTTCGCCCAGGTGGGCTTCCGCCGGGTCAGGGTCTGCGACGCCAGGACCCACGACCGCATGATCGCCCACACCTCCCAGCTGGCGCACCTCGTGTCCAACTCCTATGTGAAGAGCCCGGTGTCCCCGGACTACGTGGGCTTCTCCGGAGGGAGCTACAAAGACATGACCCGCGTCGCCTGCCTGGACGAGCGGGTCTGGAAGGAGCTGTTCCTGCTGAACCGGGAGGCCCTGCTGCCGGAGATCGACCTGCTGGTCCGCAACATGTCGGAGCTGCGGGACACCATCGGGGCCGGCGACGGAGACCGGCTGGAGGAGCTCCTCCGCCAGGGCCGGGAGGCCAAGGAGCACATCGACGCCCTGAACCCGGACCAGCCCTCCGAGTGAGGGGGCGGGCCTGCGGGCCGGTATACATTATAATAAAGCAACAGGAAAATTACGCCAGCACCGGGGCTCTGTCCTTTGACAGAGCCCCGGTGTTTGGTTTTTGAGACTCCCGTCCCCCTCAAAAAAAGCCCCCTTGCGGACCAAGCCATTTCCCGGTATAATCAACCACAGGAGCGCCCCCCCCAGGACCCCACACACGAAAAAGAGCAGGAGGCAAACTATGAGTCAGCTGAAGAGTCAGGAACTGCGCGCCATCGCCCCGGAGCTTGATCCGCTGCGCCTTGGCACCGGCTGGAAGCCGGAGGACCTGTCAAAACCCCAGATCATCATCGAAAGCACCTTCGGAGACAGCCACCCCGGCAGCGTCCATCTGCTGGATCTGGCGGAGGAGGCCCGCCGGGGCGTCCGGGACGCCGGGGGCGCCGGGGCCCGGTACTTCACAACGGACATCTGCGACGGCGAGGCCCAGGGGCACGACGGCATCAACTACTCTCTGGCCTCCCGGGACATGATTGCCAACATGATAGAAATCCACGCGAACGCCACCCCCTTTGACGGCGGAGTCTTCATCGCCAGCTGCGACAAGGGCATGCCCGCCCACCTCATGGGGATCGGCCGGGTGGACATCCCCTCCATCGTGGTCAGCGGCGGCGTGATGGACGCGGGTCCGGACCTGCTGACCCTGGAACAGATCGGCAAGTACAGCGCCATGTTCGAGCGGAAGGAAATCACCGAGGAGCAGTTCACCTACTACAAGCAGAACGCCTGCCCCTCCTGCGGCGCGTGCTCCTTCATGGGCACGGCGTCCACCATGCAGATTATGGCGGAGGCCCTGGGGCTGATGCTGCCGGGCAGCGCCCTGATGCCCGCCACCAGCAAGGAGCTGCGGGAAGCGGCCTATCAGGCCGGAAAACAGGCCGTCCAGCTGGCCCGGCAGGGCCTGACCGCCCACAAGATCGTCACCCGGGAGTCCTTTGAGAACGCCGTCATCGTCCACGCGGCCATCTCCGGCTCCACCAACGCCCTGCTGCACCTGCCGGCCATCGCCCAGGAGTTCGGCGTGGAGCTGGACGGGGACGACTTCGACCGTCTCCACCGGGGCATGCACTATCTGCTGAACATCCGCCCCACCGGCCACTGGCCCGCCCAGTATTTCTACTACGCCGGCGGCGTCCCGGCGGTGATGGAGGAGATCAAGCGCTTCCTCCACCTGGACGCCCTGACCGTCACCGGCAAGACCCTGGGCGAGAACCTGGAGAACTGCCGGAAAAACAGTTTCTACGAGAAGTGCGGCGCCTTCCTGGAGCCCCTCCACCTGGAGCGCCGGGACATCATCCGCCCCTTTGACGACCCCCTGGGCACCGACGGCAGCATCGCCGTCCTGAAGGGCAGCCTCTGCCCCGACGGGGCCGTCATCAAGCACACCGCCGCCCCCAGGGAGATGTTCCAGAAGACCCTGCGGGCCCGGCCCTTCGACTGCGAGGAGGACGCCATCCACGCCATCCTCACCCACGCCATCCGGCCCGGAGACGCGGTCATCATCCGCTACGAGGGCCCCAAGGGCAGCGGCATGCCGGAGATGTTCTACACCACCGAGGCCATCTCCTCCGACCCGGAGCTGGCCGCCTCCATCGCCCTGCTGACCGACGGGCGCTTCTCCGGCGCGTCCAAGGGCCCCGCCGTGGGCCACATCTCCCCGGAGGCGGCGGAGGGCAGCCCCATCGCCCTGGTGGAGGAGGGCGACCTGATCCGCATCGACATCCCCGCCCGGCGGCTGGACATCGTGGGCGTCGCCGGGGAGGAGCGGACCCCGGAGGAGGTCGAACAGGTTCTCCAAGCCCGGCGGCAGAAGTGGACCCCCCGCCCGCCCAAGTACGCCCGCGGCGTGCTGAACCTCTTCTCCCGGCACGCCAAGTCCCCCATGAAGGGCGGCAACATGGGCTGACCGGAGGTTCGCTGTCTAGGAAATCCGCTTGTCACTGCTTGCGAAAAGCGGCATTTCCCGCGAAGTAACCGCCGGAGGGGCTTCCCTCTCTCAAAAAACCGCGGCGCGGTTTTCGGAGTGGGAGGCCCCTTCCCCCCGCCTACCCGGGTTCCCTTCCGTGAAAAAAGTCGAAAAAAAACGGGAGCTCTGGAGGAACCCACAAAAATACTATACGGTGTTTGTCTACTTTGTACAATTCTTGTTTAGCATCCGCAAAAATCTTCGGGAACTTGTTGACTTTTTCAGTTAGCGTGATTATATTTATGATTGAAAAAAAGTTGAACGGAGCAAGTAGCCTTGAAAAAACCTGTCACCATATCCAGGATCGCCAAGGAAGCCGGCGTCTCTGTCTCAACAGTCTCCCGCGTTTTGAACAACAAGCCGGACGTGCTGGACGAAACCCGCGAGCGTGTACTTCAGGTCATTGATACATACCACTTTCAGGCCAACGCCTACGCCAAGGGCATTGTACAGAAAAAAAGCCACACCATAGCCATGGTCATCGCCCACGACGTGGAATACGTGTTCATGAACCAGTATTTCACCGAGGTCATGCGGGGCGTCATCACGGAGACCCAGCGGAGGGGCTATTTCGTTTTGTCCCTGTACTGCAAGTCCATCCTCGAGGCCATGAGCGCTTTCCAGCAGCAGCGGGTAGACGGCATCCTGCTGATCTCCCCCACGGCGGAACACCAGGAGGCGGCGGAGCACTTCGCCAAGAACGACGTTCCCGTGGTGTCGGTGGGGGCTTTCCCCAACTTCGACACGCTTCCCTGCGTGAAGCTGGACGACTACGAGGGCGCCTCGGCGGCCATGGAGTATCTCCTGTCCCGCGGGCACCGGAGAATCGCCTACATCGGCGGGCCGGGCAAGGTCCCCTCTACGGAGGCCCGGAACCGGGCCTACCTGAACAAGATGCGGGAGTACGGGTGCCCCGTCACCTCGGGCATGTTCCAAAAGAGCGACGGGATGATCGCCTCCTCCGACATGGTAGACCGCATCCTGCGGGACACGCCGGACATCACGGCCATCTTCGCCGGGTCGGACTATGTGGCCATCGGCGTCATCAACGCCTTACAGAGCCGGGGCCTCCGTGTGCCGGAGGACATCTCCGTGGTGGGCTTCGACGACGTGCCCATGTCCTCCCAGATTGTGCCCAAGGTCACTACCGTCCGGCAGGATGGGGACCGCAAGGGCGCTCTGGCGGCCTCCATGCTGATCGATTGGATTGAAACCGGCGAGATGCCGGAAAGCGCGACGATAAAGACGGAACTGGTAATTCGGGACAGCGTATGCGAGGTACTTTGATCCCGGTTTTTGTTTCCGGTTCCTAGAAGCGCTTTCGGTAGCGTTACCGAGAACGGTTTCGCGAAATAAAGCGCGGTGAAAAGTTCCGTAAAAAATGTGCCGCGCGGCCCTGTTTTTGATAATTGCGCCTGTCTCAGGCTCAATTATATATTACATCATCCGCTATGCGGAAAAGGAGAGTATTAGAATGAAAAAGAAGCTCTTAGCACTGTTCCTTGCAACCCTCATGGTCCTGTCCCTGGCCGCCTGCGGCGGCGGCGACAGCGGCGCCAAGACCGACTCCGGCGACTCCAAGCCCAGCGGAGACGCCCAGCCCAGCGGAGACGTTGAGTGCACCACCATCAAGTTCAACTTCTCCAAATCCACCACCGACGCCACCTACGCCTGGTGGAGCGAGGTCCTGGACCGCGTCTATGAGGAGTCCGGCCACACCGTGAAGTTCGAGATCTTCCCCTCTGAGGCGCTGGGCTCCATCCCCGATACCATCGAGTCCGCCTCCAAGGGCGAGCTGGTGATGGCCGACGGCGACCTGGCCTATCTGGAGACCTATGTGCCCGACCTGTCCGTGGGCATGGCTCCCTACCTGATGCAGAAGCCCGAGGACATCCAGAAGTTCTGGGAGTCCGAGATCGGCGAGAAGCTCTTCGGCCAGCTTGAGGAGAAGGGCATCAAGTGCATCTCCATGAGCTACTTCGGCACCCGGAACACCATGACCAACTCCCCCGTCCACAGCCGTGCCGACTTCGGCAAGCTGAAGATCCGCTGCGCCTCCGCCGCCATGTGGAACGAGGTCGTCCGGGTTCTGGGCGGCAACGCCACCAACACCGCCTGGTCCGAGGTCTATCAGGCCATCTCCCAGGGCGTGGCCGACGGCTGCGAGTCCCCCCTGTCCGCCCTCTATTCCTCCAAGGTTCAGGAAGTCTGCAAATACTGCATCGAGACTGAGCACTGCATCGCCTCCACCGTTCTGGTCATGAGCAACGAAGTGTTCAACAACCTGCCCCAGCAGGCCCAGGACGCCATCACCAAGGTCATGCACGAATACTGCGACGAAGCCATCCAGAATGTAAACACCGCCACCGAGGAAATCCGGCAGAAGATGATCGACGAAGGCGTGGAGTTCATCCAGGTTGACAAGGCCGACTTCATCGCCGCCGCCCAGGATACCCCCAACTACTTCAACTGGACTCCCGGCCTGTACGACGAGGTCAAGGCCGCTCTGGGCTACTAATCCTCTCCCCGGCAGTTTTGATTCATCCCAATCACTGAATTACTGAAAGTGCCCGCAGCGGGCCGCCCGGAGCCGGGCGGCCCGTTACGGGACGCGGAGAAAAGGAACGCTTATGAAGAAATTGGATACACTCGTGTCAAAGTTTACCGCGTTTGTGGGCGGCGCGACTTTTGTGGTGATGATTCTGATTATCGTCCTGAACGTGTTCGCCCGCCTGATTTTCTTGAAGTCCTTCGCCTGGGCGGAGGAAATCGCGTATCTGCTTTTGAACTGGTCTGTGTTCATGGGCGTGTGCTACCTGTTTAAAACCAACGGGCTGGTGGCCATCGACGTTCTGGTGAATGTGCTGCCCGCCGCCGTCAGAAGGATCGTGTCCCTGGTGGTCTACGTCATGATCGGCCTGGTCAATGTCGGCATGATTTTCTGGAGCTTCGATCTGGCCATGGCCACCTGGAGCGGCCGTACCACTCCCATCCTGAAGATTCCCTTCTTCTGGTACTATATCGCCGTGACCATCGCCTGCGTTATCCTGACCGGATACTCCATCGTGTTCATTTACAAGGTCATCAAAAACGAAGAAATTGAAGAGACGGCCCTGCAGGACCGCGCATAAGCATATAGATTTTCACTCCCCCGCGCCGATCCGAGAAACAAGAAAAAGGAGGATAAAAACCTATGACGTTTTGGTCGTGGTTTCCAATTGTGATCCTGTTCGTCCTTTTCTTCATGAAGGTGCCTATCGCCTACGGCATGTTGATTTCGACGGCAGCCTACTTCATGTGGGGCCCCAACTCCATGGACATCACCTCCCTGGTGCAGCAGATGGTGTCCGCCAACCAGTCCTTCGTGTTCCTGGCCATTCCCTTCTTCACCGCCGCCGGCGTCATCTTTAACTACTCCGGCATCACCCGCCGCCTGCTGAACCTGGCAAACCTGCTGGTGGGCCACATGCGGGGCGGCATGGGCCAGGTCAACATCGTGCTCTCCGCCCTGATGGGCGGCCTGTCCGGCTCCGCCAACGCCGACGCCGCCATGGAGGCCAAGATGCTGGTGCCCGAGATGACCAAGCTGGGCTACAGCAAGCCCTGGTCCTGCGTCGTCACCGCGGCGTCTTCCTGCATCACCCCCATCATCCCCCCGGGCATCATCCTGATTCTGTACTCCGCCTGCTCCGACGTGTCCGTGGCCAAGATGTTCTACGCGGGCTATCTGCCGGGCATCCTCATGATGATCTCTCTGATGGTCCTGACGGCCCTCATCTCCAAGAAGCGGGACTATAAGCCCGCCCGCACCGACAAGGCCAACAAGACCGAGGTCGTCCGGGCGCTGAAAGACGGCGTCTGGGCCCTGTTCATCCCCTTCGGCCTGGTCATGGGCCTGCGCCTGGGCTGGTTCACCCCCACCGAGGCCGGCGCCGTGTGCATCGTCTACTCCGTCCTGGTGGGCAAGTTCATCTACAAGGAGCTCAAGTGGTCGGACATGCCCGCCATCATCAAGGAATCCCTGTACGCCACCTCCGGCGTCATGTTCATTCTGGCGGCCTCCAAGGCTTTCTCCCTGTACCTGACCTGGGAGCGGCTGCCCCAGATGGTCTCCGAGTTCATCGCCACCAACATCTCCCAGCCCTGGCTGTTCCTGCTGGTGTGCAACATCCTTCTGTTGATCATCGGCTTCTTCTTCGACGGCGGCGCCGCCATGATTCTGGTGGCCCCCCTGCTGGTGCCCGCCGCTCAGGCCCTGGGCATCGACCTGATCCACTTCGGCATCGTCATGAGCATCAACCTGACCCTGGCGGGCATCACGCCGCCCTTCGGCAACATGATGTTCGTGACCCTCTCCGTCACCGACACCAAGCTGATCGACTACGCCAAAGAGGCCATTCCCTATATTCTGGTACTGGTCGGCCTGCTGCTGATCCTGACGTACATCCCCGGCGTCATCCTGTTCGTCCCCAACCTGCTGTCTTAAAAGGAATCCCTGAGTCAATCAGCGCGCGCCCCGCGTGTGTTGATTGATTCGGCCCTTCCCCCAACCAGGCTCCAGGCTCAGAGGTAAAAAAAACTTTGGAGGTCTTATTGTGAAAGCACTGGTAAAAACCAAGCTGGGCCCCGACTGCATGCGGTACATGGACGTACCCGAGCCCGCCCCGGGCGAAAACGACCTGAAGGTCAAAATTTTCGCCTGCGGCATCTGCGGCACGGACATTCACCTGATGCACGACACCTACCCCAGCAACCCGCCCATCATCACCGGCCACGAGTTCTCCGGCGTGGTGGCCGAAGTGGGCGCCAACGTAAAGGACTTCAAGCCCGGCGACAAAATCGTCACCCTGACCGCCGTGGACACCTGCGAGCACTGCGAGTGGTGCCGCCAGGGCCTGCGGATGCTCTGCCCCGAGCGCAAGAGCGTGGGCAGCGGCCGGGACGGCGGCTTTGCCGAGTACGTGGTGATTCCCGCCAAGCATGCGTTCCACCTGCCCGAGGGCGTGTCCATGACAACCGCCGCCCTGTGCGAGCCCCTGGCCTGCGTGGTGCGCACCGTGTGCGAGCGGACCACCGTACACGCCGGCGACTATGTGCTGGTCTCCGGCGCGGGCGTCATGGCCCAGCTCACCGCCCAGGTGGCCCACGCCAACGGCGGCGTGGTCATCATGACCGGCCTGGAGCAGGACGCCCAGCGCTTCGCCATGGCCAAGAGCCTGGGCGGCGTGGCCCACACCGTCCGGGTGGACCAGGAGGGCGCCCTGGAGAAGATTCTGGAGCTGACCGGCGGCATGGGCCCCCAGGTGGCCTATGAGTGCGCCGGCGTGGCGGCCTCGGCGGACTTCTGCCTCAAGGCCCTGCGCAAAACCGGGACCTACGCCCAGGTGGCCATCCCCGGGAAGCCCATTCCCGTGGACATGGACCTGGCCCTCTACAAGGAAATCGTCCTGACCAACAGCTATGCCTCTGAGCGGACCTCCTGGCTGACTGCCCTGAGCCTGCTGGAAAACCACCTGATCAACATCGCTCCCCTGGCCAGCGCCGTGCTGCCGCTGGAGCAGTGGGAGGAGGGCTTCCGCCAGACCATCGCCAAGGAGGGCTTCAAAGTCCTGCTGATGCCCCACCCCGAGGATCGGGAAAAATTTGACTGAGCGCAGTCGCGGACAGGACGCGGAGGCGGCGAACCCCGCCCCCTGTCCGAGAGCCTGTGATATTAAAAGGGAGGCTTTTTAACATGAAAGAGTTCCACGAGAAAGAACTGAAAGTCCTTGCGGCGGAGATCCGGCTGGAGACGCTGAAGGTCATCCACAGCCTGGGCTTCGGCCACGTGGGCGGGTCCATGGACCTGGCGGACCTGATGGCGGTGTTGTACGGCGCGGTCATGAAATATGACCCCAAGAACCCCCGCTGGGAGGACCGTGACTGGCTGGTCCTCAGCAAGGGCCACGCGGGCCCCGTGGCCTACGCCACCTTCGGCCTGATGGGCTTCTATCCCATGGAGGAGGCTTACACGCTGAACCGGGCCCACACCAAGTTCCCCAGCCACACGGACCGCAAGCTCACCCCCGGCGTGGACCTGACCACCGGCTCTCTTGGCCAGGGCACCTCCACCGCCACCGGCGCGGCCCTGGGCAACAAGATCGACGGCCGGGACAGCCACGTCTTCTGCGTGGTGGGCGACGGCGAGGCCGACGAGGGCCAGGTTTGGGAGGCGTTCCACTTCGCCTACGCTCACAAGCTGGATAACCTGGTCTTCTTCATCGACAACAACGGCTATCAGCTGGACGGCACTACGGCGGAAATTCTGGACCACGGCAGCCTCACTAAGAAGGCCGAGAGCTTCGGCCTTTACACCCAGGAAATCGACGGCCACGACCTGAGCGCCATCTACAGCGCCATCCAAAACGCCTACGCAAAAAAAGGCGTGCCCAGCTGCATTGTGATGAACACCAGCAAAGGCAAAGGCGCCACCTTCGCCGAGCCCAAGCACGACCACTCCTCTCAGCCCAGCGAGGAGCAGTGGGCCGAGGCGCTCGCCGCGTCTGAAAAAGCTCTGGCAGAAATCAAGAACGCTTAAGGGAGGGCAAGAGCAATGAACGTGAAACTGATTGGTGAGCATAAGAAAGATTCCCGCGCCTGCCGCGACGGCATGGCTCTGACCTTGAACGAGCTGATGGCCCAGGACAAGAGCATCTGCTATGTGGACTGCGACCTGATGGGCTGCGTCAACACGAAGCAGCTGATGAAAAACTACCCCGACCGGGCCTTTGAGGCGGGCATCGCCGAGGGCAACGCCGCCGGCGTGGCCGCGGGCCTGGCCGCCACGGGCAAAAAGGTCTTCTTCCACTCCTTCGGCACCTTCTCCTCCCGCCGGTGCTACGACCAGATTTACATGAGCGCCGCCTACGCCGGGCTGACGGTTCACGTGCTGGCCTCCGACGCGGGCGTCACTGCGGCTTTCAACGGCGGCACCCACATGCCCCTGGAGGACGCGGGCATGTACCTGAACATCCCCGAGACCACCGTGACGGACCCCTGCGACTACGCCCAGCTGGCCAGCATCACCCGCCAGCTGCCCTCCATCACCAAGGGCGTGACCTTCACCCGCTTTGTCCGCAAGGGCATCGTCCAGGTCTACGACGACGGTTCTGAATTTGAGATCGGCAAGGGCGTGGTCCTCCACGAAAGCGACAAAGACCAGGCCACCATCATCACCTCCGGCATCATGGTGGACGAGAGCCTGAAAGCCTATGAGGCCCTCCAGGCCGAGGGAATCAGCATCCGGGTCATCGACATGTTCACCTGGAAGCCCCTGGACGAGGAGCTGGTGGTCAAGGCCGCCAAGGAAACCGGGGCCATTGTCACCGCCGAGAACCACAACACCTGCTGCGGCCTGGGATCTATGGTGGCCAACTGCCTGGCGAAGAACTGCCCCACGCCCCAGGAGTTCGTGGGCATCCACGACCTGTTCGGCCAGGTGGGCCCCCAGGATTTCCTGATGAAGGAATACGGCCTCATGGCCGAGGACATCGTGGCCGCCGTCAAGAAGGCCATTGCCCGGAAATGACTGTAGGTAAGCCCACAAAATTATTTTAAGGAGATTGATTACTATGGCTCAGAAAATGGACGCTTTTTCCGCCGCTCTGATGGCCGACAAGCGTGAAATCATCTTTGCTCCCACCGTGTACAAGTTCGACACCTTCGCCGCCATGGCCGAGGAGTTCAAGCTGGGTGAGCGGGACGTGGTGCTGACCAACGAGTTCATCTACACCCCCTTCATGAAGGAGCTGAACCTCAAGTGCCAGTTCGTGTTCCAGGAGAAGTTCGGCGCGGGCGAGCCCTCCGAGGCCATGATTCAGACCATGTACGACGCCATCCCCTACGAGAGCTATGACCGGGTCATCGCCGTGGGCGGCGGCGCCATCATGGACCTTTGCAAGCTGCTGGGCTGCAAGCGCCCCGACACGGTCCACAACCTGTACTTCAAGCGCTTCCCCGTCCAGCATGAAAAGGATGTCATCGCCATCCCCACCACCTGCGGAACGGGCTCTGAGTGCACCAATATCTCCGTGGCCATTGTCAAGGACGAAAAAGACGGCGTCCTGACCGGCGGCGAGACCAAGCTGGGCCTGGTGTCCGACGACATCATCCCCAACAAGGTCTGCCTGATCCCCGACCTCATCAAGACCCTGCCCTACAAGCCCTTCGCCTGCTCCGCCATCGACGCGCTGGTCCACGCCACCGAGTCCTTCCTGAGCCCCCACCGCAAGACCATGACCTCCGAGCTGTTCAGCGAAAAGGCCATGGACGTGATCCTCAAGGGCTTCAAGCTCATCGACGAGAAGGGCCAGGACGCCCGGTTCGAGTATCTGGACCAGTTCGTCACCGCTTCCTTCTACGCGGGCATCGCGTTCCTGAAAGCCGGCTGCGGCCCTGTCCACGGCATGAGCTTCCCCCTGGGCGGGACCTATCACGTGCCCCACGGCGAGAGCAACTACATGCTCTTCGGGGCCATCATGGACTACTATGACGAGAAGAACCCCGACGGTGAAATCATGCGCTTCAAGGAGCTGGTGGCGAAGATCCTGGGCTGCGAGGCCAAGGACGCCATCCCCGAGATGAACGCTCTGCTCCAGCGCATCCTGCCCCTGCGCCCCCTGCGGGACTGCGGCTTCACCGAGGCCGACTTCAAGAAGTTCCCCCAGTCCGTGGAGGCCAACCAGCAGCGCCTCATGACCAACGCCTACTATCCCTTCGACCTGGAGAGCGAGGAAGCCATTTATCGCAAGTGCTACTAATCTCCTAGTCTGCCAAGCGCCTGAAAAGGGGCCGCCTTCCGAAAGGAAGGCGGCCCCTTCTTGTCCGCGTATGCCAAACCGTCCCGCCGGTCTTTTTCTCCGGCAGCCCTCAGTCCTCCCGTCCGTCCGTCCGGGGGGCGGCGTCCAGCAGGACGCTGAGGGAAAAGCGGCCTCCCGCCTTCTCCGTCAGCACGGCCCCCCGGTACTTCTCCGCCGCCGACCTGATGTTGGCCAGGCCCACCCCCGGCGGGGGCAGGGGGCCCTCGGCACAGGTGTTCTCAAAGGCCAGCATGTAGAAATCCCCCTGCCGCCGCCCGGTGACGCGGATGGACCGCCCCGGCCCGCCGGACCGGCAGGCGTCCACGGCGTTGTCCAGGGCGTTGGCGAAAATCACGCACAGGTCGAAGTCGTCGATGCCCCAGGACCTGGGGAGGACCAGGGAGACCTCCGCCTCGATGCCCTCCGCCCTGGCCAGGCCCAGCTTTTCCCCCAGCAGGATGTCCACCACCGGGTTCCCGGTCCGGCAGGAGAAGGACAGCGCCGCCGAGGCGGCCTCCAGCTTTTGCAGGTAGGCCCTGCCCTCCTCCACCCTTCCGCCGCTCAGCAGGCCCTCCAGCACGGACAGGTGGTTTTTGATGTCATGGCGGAAGGACCGGGTCTGCTCATAGCGCGTCCGCGCCTCGGCCACGTACACCTTCTGAGCCTGGGCCGCCTGGGTCAGGGACTGGACCGCCGCCTGGGCCTGGAAGCCCAGGCACAGGTGCCGGTAGGCGTACAGGGTACACAGCAGGGCCGCCAGGCCCATGACCTGGAGTAGCAGGAGGGCGCTGTGCCTGCCCACCTCCTCCAGGGAAACGGTGGGGGCGAAAAAGCTGTAGGCGGTCTCGAGAATATACAGCTCCGCGGCAAAGAAGAACAGGCCGGGAAGCAGGAGCAGTCCGATATAGGGCGTCTGGCTGTCCTCCGTCCAGGTCAGGAGCTTCAGCACGGCGAGGAAGCATCCGGCGCACAGCGCGAAGAACAGGAGCTGCGCTGCCAAAAGAAACGGATACAACAGGGGACTTCCGATAAACCGGGGGAAGACCGCCGCCTCCACGGAGTTGACGATGCCGAAGGAGAGCTGGGTGACGTAGTAGGACAGCACGGCGGCGAGCCAGGACACGGACCGCTGGTTTCCCATCCCATAGCGGCTGAGGGCGCAGAGCGCCAGCACCCCCGCGCCCACGGGGAGGTTTCCGCCAAGGGCAAGCCTGTCCGAGACCAGCTGAATCACGCCCAGGAGGAGGAAGTACACGGCGAAGTGCCGCCCCCTCGGCTTCCTTCCGGTGAGGCGGCCGATAAAGAGCAGGTGCATCACCCCGTGCCCTACAAGGAGGCAGAGGACATCCAGAAACAGAGCGAAGCCGTCCATGTCAGGGTCCCCTCTCTTTCATGCAGCGGAGGAGCGCCTCCGTCAGGTCCCGCTCCCGCAGCCGGGAGACGGGGATGGCCTCCCCCTCCGGCAGGACCACCTGGCCGTCCCGGCTTCCCCGGACGTAGTCCAGGTTCACCAGATAGCTCCTGTGGCACTTGAAAAAGCGGCCGTCCACCCGGCGCTCCAGGTCCTCCAGCTTGTCGTAATAGTCGATGATCTCCCCGCCGCTTCGGTGGAGGTAGACCTTCCGGCCCCGCACCTCGCAGTACACAATCTCCGCCAGGGGGACCACCTCGCGGGCGGTTCCCCGCCGGACCACCAGGCTTTTCTCCGGGCGGCGCTCCAGGGACTGAAGCGCCCGGTCCATGGTCCCCCGGAAGCGCCCGGCGTCCAGGGGCTTTATCAGATAGTCGAAGGCCCCCACCTCAAAGGCGTCAAACACGCACTCCCGCAGCACCGTCACAAAAATCAGAAGACTGCGGTTCCCCTGCCGCCGCAGCAGCCGGGCGGTCTCCATCCCGTCGGGCCGCTCCATCTGCACGTCCAGGAAAATCACGTCAAAGCCGCCGCCGCTCTCCAGCAGGGACCGGCCGTCCGGGAAGCGCTCTGTCCGATAGGGGCCTCTTTCCGCCATGTAGGCGGAGAGCTGGTCCGCGATGCTCTGGGCCATCAGCGGCTCGTCGTCGCAGATCGCGAAGGTCAGCATGGCCACGTCCCCCTTTCCGCGCCCCGCCGGGACGCGCCGTTTCCCCGACTATACCAGACGCGGGCCCCCGGGGACAATCCCGTTGTCATAGGATGCCGTTTTTTTGTATTGAAATGCGCCCTCACTGGAAGACGGAAAACAGCCTCCTGACCGCCCGGTCGGAGTCCACCCGGACGCACACGGAAATCTCGTCGTGGTCCATCCCGCTCTGGAACCTGCCGTCGGTGAGGAGCATGCCCCTGAAAGCGGGGGCCTCATGCTCTACCCTTACCCGCAGCATTTTGTACTCTCCCAAAGAGGGGTCCTCCGCGATCAGCATCGCCAGGGGGTCGTGGACAAAGCAGCGGCCAGCCATGCCCTCGGTCCGGCGATGAAACTCGAAGTACAGCCTCAGCGCCTCCCGCATATAGGCCACCGCCTCCCGGCTCCTCTCCGCGCAATGGGCTTCCGTCTCCAGCAGGTTTTTCTCCGTGATGAAGGTCCGGGTGGTCACGTCCAGGCCCACCAGAATCAGGGGGAAGCCGCCCCGGAGCACCAGGTCCGCCGCCAGGGGGTCCCCGTGGAGATTCGCCTCCGCCGCCGGGGAGATGTTCCCCGGCACGCCCAGGCAGCCCCCCATGCACACCACCCGCCTGAGCCTCCGGGGCAGCCTGGGGTCCTTTTGCAGGGCCCTGGCCAGGTTCGTCAGGCGGCCCGTGGTCACCACGGTCAGTTCCCCCTCCAGCTCCTGGGCCTTTTGGAGGATGAAGTCCGCCGCGTCCATGTCCAGGGGCCGCTGCCGGCTCTCCGGCAGAATCACGTTCCCGATCCCGTTCTCCCCGTGGATGTGCGCCGGGGCCTGGCCCCGCCCGCCGTCCAGGGCGCACTCCGCCCCCGCCACCACGGGCGCCTCATAGCCGCACCGGGACAGCCGGATCAGCCGGAGGCAGTTGTCCGCCGACTGGGCCGCGCCGGAGTTGCCGAAGCAGGTGGTGATCCCCTCCACCCGGAGATTGGGGGAAGCTAGGGCGTACAAAATGGCGATGGAGTCGTCGATGCCTGTGTCCGCGTCAATTAAAATCCTTCTCACAGCGTCCCCCTCTCCCGTTCCGCCAGGGCCGCCTCCACCTCTTCCCGCGCGGGAACCGAGGGCATGGCCCCCTCTCTGGACACCGCCAGGGCCGCCGCCATAGAGGCCATTTTCAGCGCCCTGCCCACGGCCTCCCGGTCCCGCCCGGCCGCCGCCTGAATGAAGTAGCCCAGGAAGGTGTCCCCCGCCGCCGTGGTGTCCCGCACCGGGACGGTGTAGCGCTCCTGCCGCAAAACCAGGTCCCCGTCCTGGCAGACGGACCCGGCGGCCCCCAGGGTCAGCACCACCCGGAGTTCCGGGCAGCGGGCCCGCAGTACCCGCAGCATGGCCTCCGGGTCCGCTTCCCCGGTGATGGCCTGGCCCTCAATCTCGTTGATGACCAGCCAGGACAGGGCGCGCAGATCCACGGACTCCACCACCTCCGTCACCGGGGAGGGGTTCCAGGCCACCCGCAGCCCCCGGCGGCAGGCCGCCGCGATCAGGTAGTCCACCTCGCTGGTCTCGTTCTGGCAGACCAGGATGTCCCCCGCCTCAAAGTGGTCCAGAACGCCGTCGATGTCCGCCCGGGTGGTCTTGAAGTTGGCCCCGGGGTAGAGGATGATGCTGTTCTCCCCCGCCGCAGACCGCTGAATGACGGCGTGGCCGCTGGCCCCCTCGTCCACCTGGAGAAAGCGGCAGTCCACGCCGCTGCCCTCCAGGGCCTCCTTCAAAAACAGGCCCTCTTTGCCGACGCGCCCCGCGTGGAATACCCGGCCCCCAGCCCTGGAGAGGGCCACGGACTGGTTCAGGCCCTTCCCGCCGGGAAACACCTGATAGCCGGAGGAGTGTTCCGTCTCGCCCTCCCGGACGATGTGGTCCAGTGTGTAGACGTAGTCGATGTTCAGCGAACCGTAGTTCAAAATCTTTCCTGCCATTTCATGCCCTCCGTGTCGTGGTTCTTATGGGGTATCATAGCATAGACGCGCCCTCCGCGCAACGGGCCGGACAGGTGAGACGCACAAAAAGGGCTTCACTTTCGTGAAGCCCTTTTTCCTCACAATCCCCCGCCCAGGCTGTGGACGGTTCCGGCGCAGGCCCGGAACTCCTCCTCGTCCGTCCTCCAGAGCTCATACTCCGACAGGGAGGGCAGGCCCATGGAGACGGCGGCCTTCCGGTAGACCATGCCGCTGTCCACCGGGCCCCGCCGCCCGGTGGTGTGGAAGGTCAGCACGCCCGTCCGGCGGTGAATCTCCCGGATGTTCTCCTTCCGCACGCCGCAGCCCGCCATAATCTCGATCCGGTCCCCGGCGCGGGCCAGGACGGCCCGCAGCGTCTCCGCCCCGGTCAGGGCGTCCCCGGCCTGGCCGGAGGTGAGGATGGTCCGGCAGCCCAGACTCACCGCCGTCTCCAGGGCCTCCAGGGGGTCCCGGGTCATGTCGAAGGCCCGGTGGAGGGTCACGTCCAGTCCCCCGGCGGCGGCCGTCAGACGGGCCATGACGGTCTCGTCCAGGGCCCCCTCCGGCGTCAGGACCCCCAGAACCACGCCGTCCGCCCCCAGGTCCCGGAACAGGCGGACGGTCTCCGCCATCTCCTCCACCTCCGCCTCCGAGTAGAGGAAGTCCCCGAAGCGGGGCCGGATCAAGACGTTCACCGGCACGCCGCAGTCCCGCCGGACCTGGCGGAACAGGGCGGCGGAGGGGGTGGTGCCCCCGATGGCCAGGTTCGCGCACAGCTCCAGCCGGTCCGCCCCGCCCCGGCAGGCGGCCAGGGCGGAGGCGAGGGAGTCCACGCAGCCCTCTATGAATCCCCGGCCCATAGGTCCGCCTCCCCGGTTAAATCCGGGCGACGCCGGACTTCCGGGCCGCCTGGGCCACGGCCTGGGCCACGGCGGGGCCCACCCGCTTGTCAAAGGCTTTCGGGATGATGTAGTCGGCGGACAACTCCTCCTGGTCAATCAGGCCCGCCAGGGCCCCGGCGGCGGCCATTTTCATCTCCTCGTTGATGTCGCTGGCCCGCACGTCGAAGGTCCCCCGGAACACGCCGGGGAAGGCCAGGACGTTGTTGATCTGGTTGGGGAAGTCGCTGCGGCCCGTGGAGACCACGGCGGCCCCGCCGGCCTTGGCGTCATCGGGGAAGATCTCCGGCGTGGGGTTGGCGCAGGCGAAGACGATGGCGTCCCGGTTCATGGTTTTCACCATCTCGGTGGTGACGGTGCCCGGCGCGGAGACGCCGATGAACACGTCCGCCCCCACAAGGGCGTCGGCCAGGGTCCCGGCCTTTCTCTCCAGGTTGGTCACCTGGGCCATCTCCTCCTTGATCCAGTTCAGGCCCTCCCGGCCCTGATAGATGGCCCCCTTGCGGTCGCACATGGTGACGTGCCGGAAGCCTGCGGACAGCAGTAGCTTCACGATGGAGATGGCCGCCGCCCCGGCGCCGGAGGTGACCACCCGCACGTCCTCCTTTTTCTTGCCCACCACCTTCAGGGCGTTGGTCAGGCCCGCCAGGGTGATGATGGCTGTGCCGTGCTGGTCGTCGTGGAAAATGGGGATGTCGCATTTTTCCTTCAGCTTCCGCTCGATCTCAAAGCACCGGGGGGCGGCGATGTCCTCCAGGTTGATGCCGCCGAAGGACCCGGACATCAGGTAGACGGCGTTGACGAACTCGTCCACGTCGTGGGTTTTCACGCAGAGGGGGAAGGCGTCCACGCCGCCGAAGGCCTTAAAGAGGACGCACTTGCCCTCCATGACGGGCATGCCCGCCTCGGGGCCGATGTCCCCCAGGCCCAGGACGGCGCTGCCGTCGGTGATGACGGCGCAGAGGTTGTGCCGCCGGGTCAGGTCGTAGCTCTTGCTGATATCCTTTTGAATCTCCAGGCAGGGCTGGGCTACGCCGGGAGTGTAGGCCAGGCTGAGGTCGTCCTTGGTCTCCACCGGGACGGTGGCCACCACCTCGATTTTTCCCTTCCACTCCCCGTGGAGGCGAAGGGATTCCTTTGCGTAATCCATGTGTGATTCCTCCTCTATCGTCACAGCGGTAATGTTTGTAAGGCTTACCGTACTTCAGAATAGACTACTTTTGCTCTTTCGTCAAGAGCGCTGTTTTTAGGCGGCGGATCGCCGCGCATTTTATGGGGGGGGATTGGGGGGATCCCCCTGGAGAAGGGGGGCTGTACTCGCCCTTGCGGGCGGGGGGCTTCTCTTCCCCGTAAGGGGAAGCCTGTACACGCCCTGACGGGCGGAGAGGTCACCAGCCCTTTGAGGGCTGGTGCAATGCACCCCCCATTTCGTCGGAAGAAATTC
>CAJUJW010000017.1 GCA_910586735.1 uncultured Oscillibacter sp.
GCCCCCATGGAGAGGCCCAGGATCTTGTCCGTGTCCTCGCTCTTGGCGGAGAGGACGATCACCGGCAGATTCCGCTTTTCCCGGATGCGCAGCAGGGCGGAGAGGCCGTCCAGCCGGGGCATCATCACGTCGATGAGGATGAGCTTCACGGCGGGGTCCAGGCAGGCGTCCACGGCCTGGAGCCCGTCATAGGCCCGGCGGACCGCGTAGCCCTCCCGTTCCAGGGTAATGGCGATGGCTTTCACGATTTCGGGGTCGTCGTCCACGACCAGGATGCATTCCTTCATATCGGGTTTCCTCCCTTGAGCTGAGACTATGGTAGCAGATAAATCTTACGAACGGCTTGACAAAAATCTTAAGATTTTCTTACGATTGCGGAGGCGCAAAAGAAAGGCGGGGAAACTCCCCGCCTCTTTTATATCTCAGTCTTCCAGGGCCTTCTGCATGGTGTCGATCACTTTGTCCAGCTTCGCATCCCGTTTCTCTATGGTTTCCTCCGCTTTTGCCTCTTGCAAAGCGTCCAGCACAAATCTGAGGAAGGCTTTGAATTGGCTGTCTGTCATTCCCATGATCGAACGCTCCTTTCTTAAATGGGATATATCTCTATTGTACCGAAAAACTACCCGGAGGTCAAGGCTTCCCCGTCCCTATTTTTTCAGCGGCATGGTGAAGATAAACCGGGTGGATTCTGCGTCGCTCTCCGCCCGGAGGGTCCCCTTGTGCTCCCTGGCGATGAGCCCGGCGATGCTCAGGCCCAGGCCGAAGCCGCTCTTCTCCCCCCGGGAGGCGTCCGCCCGGTAGAACCGCTCGAAGAGCCGCCCCAGCTGATCCGCCGGAATGGGCTCGCCGGGGTTGGACACCGTCAGCCGGGTCTGCCGGTCCGCCTTTTCCAGGGTCAATCGGATGGTCCCGCCCTCCGCGCCGTATTTGATGGCGTTGTCCAGCAGAATGGAAATCAGGCGGCGCAGCCTGTTCCCGTCCCCCAGGACCAGGAGGCCCTCCGCCGCGGTATACTCCAGGGGCTTCCCCGCCTCGAAGGCCACGGGCTCGAAAGCCAGGGCGCAGTCCTCCGCGATCTCGGACAGGGACGCCTCCTCCAGAACCACGCTCTGGGCCATGTTGTCCGCCCTGGCCAGAGTCAGCATCTCCTCCACCAGGTCCTTCATCTGCCGGGACTCGGAGAGGATGTTGTCCGTCCACCGGGCGGGCCGCTCCTCCAGGGGCAGGGCGGAGAGGAGCTCCGCGTTGGAGAGAATCACCGTCAGGGGGGTTTTCAGCTCGTGGGAGGCGTCGGAGAGGAATTGGCGCTGCTGGCTCCAGGCCCGCTCCACGGGGCTCGTCGCCCACCGGGCCAGCAGGACGGAAACCCCCAGCAGCAGGGAAAAGGCCGCCAGGACGATGACGAGATAGGACCCCATCATCTCCCGCAGCAGACGGCGCTCCATGGACATGTCCACAAAGGCCAGGGTTCGGTAGAGGCCGTTGTCCCGCCGGAGGTAGCGGAGGCTGTAGTCCTGGACGACCCCCTCCGGGCGGGGCTGGCTCAGGCAGTCCTCCAGAATGGCGGTCAGCGCCTCCGTGTCCTCCAGGGCGGCGTAGGTGCCGCCGGTGACGTAGGCGGCGTAGGTCCCGTCCCGGCCGGGCCAGACGCTGACGGTGAAGTAGGGCAGCAGAAGCGTGTCCCCGCCCACCTCCACGCCGATCTCCGGCTGGCGGCCCTCCTCCTGGATGACCCGGTGGAGCACCTGGCGGCTCAGGTCCTCCACGTTGCCCCGGAGGGCGGCGAAAATGGCGAAGCAGACCACCGCCAGGACGGCGGTGACCATGGCCATGCAGACGGCCACGAATTTCAGCCGCAGCTTTCGGATCAGGCCGTTTCCCCTTGTCTCGCGCATATGGCCTCTCAGCTCTCCTCCTCCAGGCAGTAGCCCACCATGCGGATGGTGCGGATGCGGACCTTGGCCCGGATGTGGGCCAGCTTCTTGCGGAGGAAGGAGATGTAGACCTCCACGTTGTTGTCCTCCGCGTCGGACTCATAGCCCCAGATTTTCAACAGCAGGGTCTCCTTGGTCAGCACCAGGTTCCGGTTCAGCATCAAAAGCTCGCAGATGTCAAACTCCTTCCGGCTCAGCCGGACGGACCGCTCCCCGCAGGAGAGGGTGAAGCTGTGCTTGTCCAGCCGCACGCCGCCGAACTCCAGGCAGTCCGGGTTCCTCAGCTCCGGCTGCCGCCGGGTCAGGGCCCGGACGCAGGCCAGCAGCTCCTTGGGGTCGAAGGGCTTGGTGAGATAGTAGTCCGCCCCCCGGTCCAGGCCCTCCACCTTGTCGGCAACCTCCGACCGGGCAGTGAGCATCAAAACCGGCGTGGCGTTCCCCGCCGCCCGGAGGCGGCGGAGGACGGTGAACCCGTCCAGTTTGGGCAGCATCACGTCCAGGAGGATCACGTCGTAGATGTCCGTCAGGGCGTCGTCCAGGCCGGACTCGCCGTCGTGCCGCACGTCGGCGGTGTAGCCCTCCAGCTCCAGCAGGTCCTGGAGCGTGGCGGCCAGCCTGGTCTCGTCCTCAATTACCAGTACCCGCATGGGCGTTCCTCCTTATTCCGTCTCCCCCTGGCCCTCCGTCTGGCCGGAGTCCTGGGCCGCGCCCCGCATTCCGGCCACGGAGATGGTCATCACCGCGTCCACGCTGTCGGTGGCCAGGGCGTAGATGGCCTCCTCGTCCCCCAGGCGGACGTAGCGCCCGGACTCGTCGGGCATCCGGGCCCCCACGGTGAGGGTGAAGGTCTGGTCGGCCCCGTTTTCGGCGTACTCCGCCTTTAAGATGGCGTCCGGGTTGTCAAAGCCGCAGATCTCCGCCGCCTCCTCGCTGGGGAAGTAGTCCACGCACTTGGCCATGGTCATGGTTTTGAGATCGTACAGCAGGTCCTGGAGCAGGGGGGCGGCGGTGACGTTGTCGCTGCCCTCAAACCACAGAGCGGGCTGGTCCTCCCCGTTGGACCGCCGGGCGTTCAATGTGACGGCGGGGCGTTCCGGGGCCTGGCCGGGGTCCTCCCCGCCGTCTCCGTCCCCCTCGCCCTCCGGCGTCTGGGACTCCGGCGCGGCCCCCTGGATGGTGACGGCCCGCAGGTTCCCCTCGCTGAGGTCCGGCAGGACGGGCAGCGCGCACATGTCGTAGATGGGGGTCTGCATCAGCCGCACCAGGGTGTCGGCCACAATGTAGACCGTGGACTCGTCCCCCTCCACCATCATGTAGTAGCTGTCCCCGTCGGTGGTGGTCTTGCCGAAGAGGAGGGTCTGCTCGGAGTTTTCCTCCCCGGTGGCGGCGGTGAGGGTGGCGGAGGGGCTGTCCAGGCCGTACTCCGACTTCTCCTCCGTGGCGGGAAGCACCTGCTGGAACTTCAGGGAGGACAGGGTGGAGAGGATGGAGGCGACGGTCTCGTCGTTCAGGGGGAAGTCCGGCCCGTCGGCCCAAATCCACTCCCCCTTCTCGTCCAGGGTGAAGGAGAGGGTGGCCGCGCCGTTATAGCAGCGCAGGGTGCGATAGGCCCCCGGGTCCCCGGGGACGCCGGTATCCGTCAGCGTAGCAGGGGCACCATCCTTCCCGGCCAGGGCCTCCTCCCGGTCCTGGCGGTAGATGATGCCGAAGACAATCAGCAGCGCCAGGAACAGCCCCCCGGCGATGCACAGCAGTATGGTGACGTTCCGTCTCTCTTTCCAGGTCATGAAAGGTCCTCCTATTTCAGCCCGGCGGCGAAACGCCGGAAGGTCGTTGTTTCATCAATACGCAGAGGTCATTATATCCCAAGACACCCGGATTTGTCAATTTTACGGCCCCTTCCTGAAAGCCGCCTGAAAGATTGGAAGCTCATA
Organism: uncultured Oscillibacter sp.; assembly: GCA_910586735.1. GTDB lineage: Bacteria > Bacillota > Clostridia > Oscillospirales > Oscillospiraceae > Oscillibacter. The sequence goes on from CAJUJW010000017.1 coordinate 3,869, forward strand.
ATTCACAATTTATTTATAAAAAATCAAGATTGATTTCAAATTTGCAGGGTATGCTACTAGCATCCTCCAAGGAGGAGACACGATTTCCTCTCTTTCTGTTTCTTTTCCCTCTTTGCACCCGGCGGCGGGACCTTTCCCGTCCGCCGGTCTTTTTTATTCCGCACAAATTCTCCGCCACTTTTTTTACCGTTTAATCGGTTGCTTCCCAGCAAGAACCTCTTGCAATGTGACGAAACGTCGGCTATAATAGCCTTGGACCAAATATGGTTGCTTTTTTCACAATTGACAGGCGGCCCGCCCGCCTGAAAAAATAGGAGGAGACTGCTATGAGAGGAGTACACAGCGCGGTTGACGACATCCGACGCACCGTATTCAAAGAGGTGGCCAAGCTGGCCATGGAGGGCGGGGACCCCCGCCTGCTGGATCAGATACCCCTGAAGATGATCCAGGGCGACGTGGCCAAGCACCGCCACGACGTGTTCCTGGAGCGGGCCATCGTCCAGGAGCGGGTCCGGCTGGCCCTGGGGCTGAACATCCGCTACGCCGGGGAGACCATCCCCGTCAGCGAGGATCTGCGCTCCGCCGAGGAATCGGAGAAGCACTTCCAGAACCCCCTGGTGAACATCATCCCCTTCGCCTGCAACGCCTGCCCCCCCAAGCAGCTGCGCATCACGGACAACTGCCAGGGCTGCATCTCCCATCCCTGCATGAACGTCTGCCCCAAAGACGCCATCTACATGGACAAGGACAAGCACTGCCACATAGACCAGGAAAAGTGCATCAAATGCGGCAAATGCTTCAACCAGTGCCCCTACCGGGCTATCAGCAAAATCGAGCGGCCCTGCGCCGCCGCCTGCGGCATGGACGCCATCAAGTCCGACGAGCTGGGCCGGGCCCGGATCGACTATGACAAGTGCGTCTCCTGCGGCATGTGCCTGGTCAACTGCCCCTTCGGCGCCATCGCCGACAAGAGCCAGATCTACCAGGTGTGCCAGGCCCTGCGAAAGAACGAGAAGGTCATCGCCTGCGTGGCCCCGGCTTTCGTGGGCCAGTTCGGCAAGGAGGCCACTCCCGCCAAGATTCACGCGGCCATGAAGGTGCTGGGCTTCTACGACGTGGTGGAGGTCGCCATCGGCGCGGACCTTTGCACCGTGGAGGAGGCCCACGACTTCCTGGAAGAGGTCCCGGCCAAGCAGCCCTGGATGGGCACCAGCTGCTGCCCCGCCTGGAGCGTCATGGCGAAGAAGCTCTACCCGGAGTTCGCGGACTACATCTCCATGGCCCTGACCCCCATGGTCATCACGGCCCGGATGGTGAAGAAGGACCACCCGGACGCCAAGACGGTCTTCATCGGGCCCTGCTCCGCCAAGAAGCTGGAGGCCAACCGGCGGACCATCCGGTCCGACGTGGACTTTGTGCTGACGTTCGAGGAGATGCTGGGCATCTTCGACGCGGCGGACATCGACTTCTCCAAGCTCCAGGCCAACCCGGAGGACGAGATGGACGAGGGCACCGGCATGGGCCGGGGCTTCGCCGTGGGCGGAGGCGTGGCCGCCGCCGTGGTGGAGGCCATCAAGCACATTGACCCGGACCGGCAGATCAAGATCGAGTACGGCGACGGGCTGAAAAACTGCCGGAAGATGCTGGCCATGGCCAAGGCGGGCAAGCGGGACGGCTATCTGCTGGAGGGCATGGGCTGTCCCGGCGGCTGCGTAGCGGGCGCGGGCACCATCAGCCAGGTGCGGGACAGCGCCATGACGGTGGAGAAGTTCAAGAACGAGGCCCCCTCCATGAGCTGCACGGAAAGTCCGTATCTGGACCAGCTGGAGGAAGTGGAGAAGAAATACGAGATCAATCATCACGACTGACCGGACAACCTGCATGCAAAAAATTGACGGGCCGAGGCCCGTCAATTTTTTTGCCGGCCCCGTAACGAAAAGCCCGTCCGGGGGATATATGGACAGAAACGGGGGCCCCCGCAAAATCCGAAGATTTTGTGGGGAGAGGAGGAAGGAACGAAACAGAGTGGAGCTTTCGCCGTCAGGCGGAAGCGGAGCGGGTGAAGTTTCTTCCGACGACGAAGGGAGGTGAGCTCTTTGGAGGACATGGAACAAGTCTATCAGCGCCACGCCCAGACGGTCTACAAATTCCTCCTGGCGAAGACAGGGGACCCGCACCTGGCCGAGGAGCTGACCCAGGAGACCTTTTACCAGGCCGTCAAATCCGTGGACCGCTTTGACGGGTCCTGCAAGGTTTCCGTCTGGCTGTGCCAGATTGCCAAGCACCTGTGGTTCCAGCACCTCCGGAAGCAAAAGCGGGAGGCCCCGGTCCTACCGGAGGACCTGCCGGAGTCCCCCGGCCCCTCGGCGGAGGAGAGCGTCCTGGAACAGGAGGGCCGGATGGACCTTTTGAAGCTGGTTCACAATCTGCCGGAGCCCCAGCGGGAGGTGGTGTATCTCCGGGCCTTCGGGGGCCTCAGCTTCCGGGAGATCGGGGACGTGTGCGGCAGGACGGAGACCTGGGCCCGGGTGACCTTTTACCGGAGCAAGGAAAAACTCAAGAATGGAGGCGCGAGTGATGAAGAATGATTTGACCTGCGGCGTGGTGCGGGATTTGCTGCCCAGCTATGTGGAAAACCTCCTGGGGGAGGAAGCGAAGGAAGCGGTGGACCGGCACCTGGAGACCTGCCCGGAGTGCCGGGAGCGGAAGGAGGCCATGGCCGCCCCGGCGGAGGAAGCGGCGGAGCCGGAGAAAGAGGTGGACTATCTCAAGCGGGTGAAGAAGGGGACGGTTCATAAAATCGTCCTGGCGGTGGTGTGCACGGTGCTGCTGGTGGTGGGCGGATACCTGCTGAAGGAGTTCGTCATCGGTCGGACGCCGGACGCGGAGCATATCAGCATTGACTTCGCCCAGGTGGACGAGCACAACAACCTCACCCTGCTGGCGGACACCTATTGGGGGGCCTATGAGCTCCGGGGGATGAAGGCCGTCACAAAGGACGGGGTCCTTACCTACACCGCCCGGGAGGTCCGGGTGAACCTCTTCCAGGCCCTGTTTATGCGGGATAAAATCGGAGGTATGGAGGGATACCAGAAGCAGATTTCCCTGTCCATCCCCCTGGACGGCCTGACGGAGGTGTGGATCTGCGGGCGGCTGGTGTGGCAGGACGGCGTGGTGATTGACCGGGATACGCTGCTGCTGCTGGACGCCAAGACCCCCTACTGCGGCGACGCCCCGGCCCTGGGGAACATCGCCAAGCTCTTGCAGGTGGGGAGCCGGATTGGACGGTATAACATCTCCCTCCAGACCAGCGAGCGGCCCTACCGCTGGACGTTGGAGTTTGAGGACGCGGAGGAGACCACGTCCGCCACCTGGGGGATGTCCCGGTTCCTGGGCTATCAGATGCTGGCGCTGGTGGAGAACCTGGACGAGGTGAGCTTCCGCTACCCGTCCTCCAGCGGGTTCTTCACGGCGGAGATAGCCTCCAACTCCCTGGCCCGGCTGACGGAGGTGTACAACGACAAGCACGCCACAAGCTGGCCCGTCCACGAGAGCATCAAGGAGTACGCGGAGAGCCCCCTGGAGTACCAGCGCATGGTGAAGCTGCTGGAGGAGATGTTCCTGGGGACCAGCGGGACCACCGTCACCGTTGCCAGACCGTAAAAGAAGGACCGCCCGGGAGGGCGGTCCTTTTGGTTATGCGCGTCAGGGTTCCCGGCAAACGGGCCGGCCAGGGGGCCGGCCCCTACGGATGATGGGTAGGGGCCGCCGCCCTCGGCGGCCCGGTGCCGCCTCAATATTCAATCTCCCCCGTATACACCAGCTTCGCGTCCCCGGTCAGGGTCACGCCCCCGTCGGTGTAGTGGACAATCAGCTCCCCGCCCTTCACCCGGACGGTGATGTCCCGGCCCTTCTCGCACAGGCCGTTTGCGACAGCCGCCACCACCGCCGCGCACGCGCCCGTGCCGCAGGCCATGGTCTCCCCGCTGCCCCGCTCCCAGACCCGCATTTTGATGGTGCTGGGGTTCACCACCCGGATGAACTCCGTGTTGATGCGCTCGGGGAAGTAGGGCGCGTGCTCAAACCGGGGGCCGATGAAATCGATGTCCACGGCGTCCACCCGGTCGCAGAACACCACGCAGTGGGGGTTCCCCATGTCCACGCAGGTGATGTTGTAGGGCCGCCCGGCGACGCGTACCGGGTAGTCCACCACCTGGCTTTCCGCGATGGTGAATTTCAGCGCCGCCGTGTCCAGGGTGGCCTTTCCCATGTCCACGCTGGCGGAGGTCGCTTTTCCGTTGGTGGTGTACAGGGTCACGGTTTTCACGCCGCTGGCCGTCTCCACCGTCAGGGACTCTTTCTCCACAAAGCCCTTGTCGTGGAGGTACTTCCCCACGCAGCGCAGGGCGTTGCCCGCCATTTTTCCCTCGCTGCCGTCGGCGTTGAACATGCGCATTTTCGCGTCCGCGATCTCGGACCGCTCCATGAGGATGATGCCGTCGGCCCCCACGCCGTAGTGCCGGTCGCAGAAGGTGACGCAGAGGGACTCCGGGCAGGTGATGCGGCCGTCGAAGTTCTCCAGGAAAATGTAGTCGTTGCCGCAGGTCTGCATCTTGGTGAAGGGCAGCTTCTCCCGGCGCTCCCGCAGGTGGCAGATGTCCACCAGCTCCGTGTTCCCCTGGTTGTACCGGGACTCCAGAATGTCCGCCAGGGCCCCGGCGGTGTCCAGGGAGGTGAGGCAGGGGATCCCTAACTGGACGCAGCGGTGATTCAGCCGGATGAAGTCCCGGATGTACTCCGGTTCCGTGGAGCCGGTGAGGATGACGTAGTCGATCTTCCCGTCCTCCAGCAGCTGGAAGACCCGGTTGTCCTGGCCCAGCTTGCCCACCACCTCCACGCTGGTGCCCAGCCGCTCAATTTCGTGGGCGGTGCCGTCGGTGGCGTAGAGCTTGAAGCCCAGCTCGTCCAGCTTCCGGGCGGTGTCGATGATCTCCGGCTGGTCCCGGCGGTTGACGGAGATGAGGACGCCGCCCTTCTCCTGCTTCTCCACCTTGTACCCGGCGGAGACCAGGCCCTTGAACAGGGCCTCCTGCATGTTCTTGCCGAGCCCTAAGACCTCCCCGGTGGACTTCATTTCCGGGGACAGGGCGGCGTTGGCGTCGGTGAGCTTCTCAAAGGAGAAGACGGGGACCTTGACGGCGGTGTAGGGGGGCTGTTTGTAGAGCCCGGTGCCGTAGCCCAGGGATTTCAGGGGCCGGCCCACCATGACACGGGTGGCCAAATCCACCATGGGGACGCCCGTGACCTTGGAGATATAGGGCACCGTGCGGCTGGCCCGGGGGTTCACCTCGATGACGTACAGCTCGCCCTGGTAGATGAGGTACTGGATGTTGATAAGCCCCTTGGTCCCCAGGGACAGCGCCAGCTTTTCGGAACAGTCCACAATCACCTTCAGCATCCGGTCGCCGATGGAGAAGGGAGGATACACGGCGATAGAGTCCCCGGAGTGGACGCCGGTGCGCTCAATGTGCTGCATGACGCCGGGGATCAGCACGTCCGCGCCGTCGGAAATCACGTCGACCTCCAGCTCCTTGCCCATGAGGTACTGGTCCACCAGGACGGGGTTTTCCACCTTCCCGGAGAGAATCACATTCATGTAGGTCCGCACGTCCTCGTCGTTGTGGGCGATGACCATATTCTGCCCGCCGATGACGTAGGAGGGCCGGAGGAGAACGGGGTAGCCCAGTTCGTTGGCGGCACTCAGGGCCTCCTCCATGCCCAGGACGCCCCGGCCCTGAGGACGCTTGATGTGGAAACGCTCCAGGAGCGCGTCGAAGCGTTCCCGGTCCTCCGCCATGTCGATGGACTCGGCGGAGGTGCCCATGATCTGGATGCCGTGGCTGTCCAGGTACTGGGTCAGCTTGATGGCCGTCTGCCCGCCAAAGGCCACGACGACGCCCACGGGCTTTTCCACGGCGATGATGTGCATCACGTCCTCGGGGTACAGCGGTTCAAAGTACAGCCGGTCGGCGGTGTCGTAGTCCGTGGAGACCGTCTCCGGGTTGTTGTTGACAATCACCACGTCATAGCCCAGCTCCTTCAGCGTCCAGACGCAGTGGACGGAGGAGTAGTCGAACTCAATGCCCTGGCCGATGCGGATGGGGCCGGAACCCAGGACCATGATGACCGGGCGGCCCGACCGGGGGAAGGTCCGGGACTCGCAGAACTGGTCGAAGCTGGAGTAGAAGTACGGCGTCTCCGCGTCGAACTCCGCGCCGCAGGTGTCCACCATCTTATAGACGGCGGTCCGGGGTTCCTCCGGGAGGCTTTCCGCCTTGGCGAGGCGGAGGAGGGTCTCGTCGGGGTAGCCCAGGCGCTTGCCCTCGGCGTAGTGTTCCGCCGTCAGACCGTCCGCCTCCAGGGCCTTCTCGAACTCCGCCATGCCCTGGAGCTTCCAGAGGAACCAGCGGTCGATCCGGGTGATGCCGAAAATCTCGTCCACGGACACGCCGGATTTCAGGGCCTCGAAGACGGTGAAGATGCGCCGGTCGTCCACCCGGCGGAGGCGCTCCCAGATGGGGGCGCTGCCGGCGTTCTTCCGGTTCAGGCTGTCCTGGCCGATCTCCGCCCCCCGGACGGCCTTCATCAGGGCCATCTCAAAGCTGGGGGCGATGGACATGACCTCGCCGGTGGCCTTCATCTGGGTGCCCAGGGTCCGGGAGGCGTCGGCGAACTTGTCAAAGGGCCACTTGGGCATTTTCACCACAATGTAGTCCAGCGTGGGCTCGAAGCAGGCGCAGGTCTTCCCGGTGATATCGTTCTTGATTTCGTCCAGGGTGTACCCCAGGGCGATTTTCGTGGTGATTTTGGCGATGGGGTAGCCCGTGGCCTTGGAGGCCAGGGCGGAGGACCGGGACACACGGGGGTTCACCTCAATGACGGCGTACTCAAAGCTGTCCGGGTTCAGGGCCAGCTGGACATTACACCCGCCCACGATGCCCAAATGGGTGATGATGTCCAGGGAGGCGGAACGCAGCATCTGAAACTCCCGGTCCGCCAGGGTCTGGGTGGGGGCCACCACGATGGAGTCCCCGGTGTGGACGCCCACGGGGTCCAGATTCTCCATGGAGCAGACGGCGATGACGTTGCCCGCGGAGTCCCGCATGGTCTCGAACTCGATTTCCTTCCAGCCGAAGATGGCCTTTTCAATCAGCACCTGGGTGATGGGGGAGGCGTCCAGGCCCGTCTGGGCGATGACCCGCAGCTCGGACTCATTGGCCGCCGCGCCGCCTCCCGCGCCCCCCAGGGTGAAGGCGGGGCGGACAATGACGGGGTAGCCGATGCGGGCGGCCACGGCCAAAGCGCCCTCCACGGTCTCGGCGATGTCGGAGGCAATGACCGGCTGGCCGATTTCCGCCATGGCCTCCTTGAAAAGCTCCCGGTCCTCGGCCCGGGAGATGGCGGCGGCGCCGGTGCCCAGGAGGCGGACATTCTGCTCCTGGAGGAAGCCCTCCTTGTCCAGCTGCATGGCCAGGGTCAATCCCGTCTGGCCCCCCAGGCCCGCCAGGATGGAGTCCGGGCGCTCCTTGCGGATGATGCGCTTCATGGTCTCCACGGTGAGGGGCTCCAGGTAAATCTCGTCGGCCATGGCCTGGTCCGTCATGATGGTGGCGGGGTTGGAGTTGCACAGGACCACGTCCACCCCGGCCTCTTTCAAAACCCGGCAGGCTTGGGCCCCGGCGTAGTCGAACTCGGCGGCCTGGCCGATGACGATGGGGCCGGAGCCGATAACCAGAACCTTACGGATAGCTTTGTCCAGGGGCATTACAGGTCGCCTCCTTCCATCAGGGCGATGAAGCGGTCAAAGAGGAACGCGGTGTCCTGGGGGCCGCCGCGGGCCTCCGGGTGGAACTGGACGGTGAAGGCCCGGAGATCCGGGTAGTCCATGCCCTCGCAGGTGCCGTCGTTGGCGTTGGCGAAGGAGACCCGGCCGGGTTTCACGGAGTCGGCGTCCACAGCGTAGCCATGGTTCTGGCTGGTGATGTAGGTCCGGGGGCCGCTCAGGTCCCGGACGGGCTGGTTCACCCCCCGGTGGCCGTACTTGAGCTTGTAGGTAGAGCCCCCCGCCGCCAGGGCGGTGAGCTGGTGGCCCAGGCAGATGCCGAAGAGGGGGACCTTGCCCAGGATTTTTTGAATCTGCTCAATCTGGCAGACGTTTTCCGCCGGGTCGCCGGGGCCGTTGGAGAGCATGACCCCGTCGGCCTTGGAGCCCAGGATGGCCTCCGCCGGGGCGTCCGCCGGGAAGACGGTGACGGCGCAGCCCCGCTTGCGGAGCTCCTGAATGATGTTGTTCTTCGCGCCGTAGTCCAGCAGGGAGACCCGGAAGCGGGTCTTGCCCTGGGCCCCGTAGACGCAGGGGGCCTTGCGGGTGACGGCGTTCACCACGCCGGTGACGGCGTACTCCCGGAGGGGGGCCAGGCTTGCTGGAACCTCGTCGCAGATGCAGGCGTTCATGACGCCGGACTCCCGGATGATCCGGGTCAGCTGCCGGGTGTCCACGCCGCAGAGGCCGGGGATGTTCCGCTCCTTCAGGAAGCCCTCCAGGTCCCCCTTGCAGCGGAAGTTGGAGGGGTGCTCGCACCGCTCCCGGACCACGTAGCCCTTGACATGGCAGTCCCCCTCGTAGTCCTGGGGGATGATTCCGTAGTTGCCGATGAGGGGATAGGTCTGCATGACGATCTGCCCCGCGTAGCTGGGGTCCGTCAGGGTCTCCACATAGCCGCACATGCCGGTGGTGAAGACCAGCTCGCCCAGGGCGTCCGCCTCGCCGCCGAACCGGAAGCCCTGGAACACCTGGCCGTCCGCCAGGACCAAATAGCCTTTTTTCATGGATGCCTCCCTCGGTGTAATTGACGCGTTTTCTTCTCTCCTATTATGAGGGGTTTCGCCTCTACCGTCAATCCTGGATTGATTTCCGGGCGGCGAAGTTTGGCGGCGAAAGGTATGACTTTTTGGTGAAAACGTGGAGTGCGGGCCGCCCAAGGGGGCGGCCCCTACGGTTTCGTCTCCCGAGGGAGTACCCGTAGGGGCCGCCGCCCTCGGCGGCCCGCGTCTCAATTCACGTATTCTCCCGGCTGATGGGCTCCCGCACCAGCAGGCGGCGGAGGGCCCGGCCGTTGAAGGGGATCAGGGGGTAGAGATAGCCCCGGCCCACCAGGGGCTTGGTGGTGGCCAGCAGAATCAGGATGCCCAACAGCCCCAGGCCGTAGCCCCACAGGTCGAAGGCGGCGGTCAGCAGGAGGAGCACCACCCGCAGAAGCTTGAAGGCGTACCCCATCTCATAGCTGGGCTGGGCGAAGCTGGCCACGGACACGAAGGCCATATACACCAGCACCTCCGGCCCCAGCCAGCCCGCCTGAACGGCGAAGTCGCCCAAAATCAGGGCCCCCAGCATGGAGAAGGAGTTGGACAGGGAGTCCGGCGTGTTCAATGACGCCAGCTTGAGAACGTCCACCAGGAACTCCACCACCAAAAGCTGCCAGAGGAGCCCCAGAGCCGCCGGTTCCGGGGAGGAGAGGAACTCCAGCGACTCCGGCAGGCGGCCCGACTCCTTCACCAGCAGATACCAGGTGGGCGTGATGAGCAGGGAGATGAGGAAGACCACGATGCGCAGGAGGCGGAGGTAGGTCCCCACCAGGGGCGGGAAGTAGAACTCGTTGGCCTCCTGGGTGAAGTCGAAAAACGTGGTGGGCAGAATCATCACCGACGGGGAGTTGTCCACCATGAGAATCACGTTCCCCTCCATGATGCTGGCGGCGGCGCTGTCGGGCCGCTCGGTGTAGCGGACCTTGGGGAAGGGGTTGTACCACTGCCGGGGCCTAATGGCCTCCGCCACGCTCTCCTGGGCCATGGAGAGGGAATTGACATCAATGCCGTTCAGCTTTTCCCGGATGGCGGAGAGGAGGGCCGGGTCCGCCTTGTCGTCCAGGTAGCACAGCACCGCGTCCGTGTGGGAGCGCCTCCCCACCTTCACGCCCTCCATGGTGAGGTGGGGGTCCCGGATGCGGCGGCGGAGCAGGGCCATGTTGGGTACCACCGCCTCCACAAAGCCGTCGTGAGAGCCCCGGAGAACCTTGCCGTCCGGGGGCTCGTCCACGCCGCGGCCCGGGTAGTCCTTGGCGTCGATCTGGGCCCCGCCCCGGAGGCCCTCCACCAGAAGCAGGGTTTTTCCCATGAGGACGGAGGTGATGAGCTCGTCCGGGTCAAAGCCCACGTCCACCTCGGAAAAGGAGATGAACCGGTCCGCGAAGTCCTGCATCTCCCCCAGGTTCTCCAGGGCGTTTGCGGGCAGGGAGAGCCAGAAAGCCCCCATGCGCTCCAGCGTCTCGTCCTTGCCGTAGCCGTCCACCACCCAGAGCCGGGCCCGGCGGCCCGCGATGATGTAGTCCCGGCTCACCATGTCCACGCTGCGGCCCACGCCCAGGGCCTCGTTGAACAAGCGGACGTTTTCCGCGTAGTTGTCAGATAATTTTTCCATGCGCCACCTCCAAGATTGGAGGTAGTATGCCCATGGGAAAGGATGTTATCCGCGGGAATCCCGCCCTCCCCGGCAGAGGCACAGCGCGCCCCCGGCCAGGACGCAGAGGTCCGCCAGGTTGAACACATAGCGGTCCAGCGGCTTGGGGGCTTTGGGGAACTGGAGGTAGTCGTAGACCCGGCCCCGGCGGGCCCGCTCATAGAAATTGCTGAGGCCCCCGCCCAAGATGAGCCCCGTCCCCAGGGGACAGGATCTCCGCCGGACCCACAGCAGCGCCAGAGCCGCCGCCGAGGCCGGGGGCAGGACCTCCGGCGGTATGGGCAGGGAAAAGGCCGCCCCCTCGTTCCACATGGATTTCAGCCGGACCCGGCCCCCGAAGCGGTCCGTATCCCGGCGGCTGGAGCGGTCCAGATACCAGCGGGCGGCGGCGCAGCCGGAAAGGGCCGTCAGCGCGGTGAGAGCCGTCTTCATGTCGATTCCTCCTCCTTCTGCCGTTCCGCCCTCTCCATGGCGGAGCGGAGGGCCCCGTGGCCCCGGCGGTTGTGATTGGCCAGAATTTTGGCGATCTGGCCCTGGACCTGCTCCACATCGTCCCGGAAGGCCGAGGCGGACACTCTCAGGGCCCCGTGGCCCAGGATGATGAGCTGTTCCGGCCCGTCGGAGGTGGCCACCTTCACCCGGTGGCGCCTCCCCAGCTCGTAGGTGGCCCGCTCGATGTAGGCGTCCGCCGTCTCCGCCTCCTTGGTGTAGACCACGTGGATGTTGTGGTATTTCTCCACGGACCCCTGGCCCCCCTTGACCTTGTAGGCGTCGAAGACGGCGATCACCTCGCACTTCCGGCAGCCCTGGTAGTTGCACAGGATGTCGCACAGGGCCTTCCGGGCGGCGTCCAGGCTCTCCTGGGCCGCGGCCTTCAGCTCCTCCCAGGCGAAGATGATGTTGTACCCGTCCACCAGCAGATACTCCGGCCCCGAGGGCTGGTTCCGCGCGGGGCGGCGTTCCGCGGCCTCCGAAGAGACGGGCCTCCGGGGCGGCTTTGGCGGCAGGAAGTCCCGCCGCTTCACCGCCCCGTAGGTCCGCTCGAAGATGGCCTGGAGCTCCTTGTCCTGCTCAATGGTCCCGGCGTAGGCGGCGCCCCGGCGGGTCTCCGGCTCTCTGGTCTCCTCCGGGGCCGGGGCGTTCAATCGGACGCCGCTGTCCACGTGGGCCTGGGCGGGGACCTGGTCCCACTTCACCGTGTACCCCGCCCCGTGGGCGCAGAAGACGGAGTCCGGCGTGTTCTCCACGTCCCGCTCGGGGTCGTAGCCGATAGACTCGATGACCGCCTCCGGGTCCGCGCAGGGCCGGAAGCCCGCCGGGCGGAGGCTGAGACGGCCCTGGCCACGGGTGTAGGCGGCCACGTCCCGGGCGTAGTCCCCCAGGCGGGCCACCGGGGCCTCCCCGGTGAGGACGGCCTCGTCCCCCAGGGTCTCCGGGGCCTCCGTCTCGCCGCCCATCTGCTGAATGTCGCCCAGAGCCCGGCCCAGCTGGACGGCGGGCAGCTCCAGGCGGAAGGCGTACCAGGGCTCCAGCAGGACGCTCTCCGCGCTCATGAGCCCCTGGCGCACGGCCCGGTAGGTGGCCTGGCGGAAGTCGCCGCCCTCGGTGTGCTTCTCGTGGGCCCGGCCCGCCGTCAGGGTGAGCTTCACGTCCGCAATGGGGGACCCGGTGAGGACCCCCAGGTGGGGCTTTTCCCAGAGGTGGGTCAGAATCAGCCGCTGCCAGCGGCCCTCCAGCTGGTCCTCCGGGCAGACTGTGGCAAAGCGGAGGCCCGTCCCCCGGGGCAGGGGCTCCAGGAGCAAATGGACCTCGGCGTAGTGCCGCAGGGGCTCGAAGTGGCCCACGCCCTCCACCGGGGCGGCGATGGTCTCCCGGTACACCACCCGCCCCGCGCCGAAAGCCGCCTCGATGCCGAAGCGCTCTCTCAGGCGGCGCTGGAGAATCTCAATCTGGACCTCCCCCATCAGCTGGACCCGGATGCTCCCCCCGCCCCAGGACACCCGCAGCTGGGGGTCCTCCTCCTCCAGGAGGCGCAGGGCTTTCAGGGCCGTGGAGGGGTCCGTCTCCGTCTCCATCTGATAGGCCAGCACCGGCTCCAGGGCCGGGACGGTCCAGGCCGTTTCAAAGCCCAGCCCCTGGCCCGGCAGGGCCCGGCTCAGGCCCGTGACGGCCACGACGGTCCCGGCGGGGGCGCTGTCCACGGGCTGGAATTTCGCCCCGGAGTAGACCCGGAGCTGGTCTGCCTTCTCCTCCCAGATTTCTTCCTCCGGGGTGTCGGGACGGCGGTTGGTCAAAACGTCCTTGGTTTTCAGAACGCCGCCAGTGACCTTCATCCAGGTGAGCCTGGTCCCCCGGTCGTCCCGGGAGACCTTGAAGACCCTGGCCCCGAAGTCCTGGGGGTAGGTCCGCAGGGGCGCGTAGCGGCGGAGGGCCCCCAAAAGCGCCTCCACGCCCTCCAGCTTCAAGGCGGATCCGAAGAGGCAGGGGAACAGCTTCCGCCCGGCGATCAGGTCCGTCAGGCGTTCGTCCGACAGACGGCCCGTCTCCAGATACTCCTCCAGGGCCTCCTCGCCGCACACGGCGGCCTCCTCCGCCAGGGCCGGCCGCGGCAGAGAGAAGTCCACGCAGCCCCCGTCCAGGCGGCTTTTCAGCTCGCCCAGCAGGGCCTCCCGGTCCGTACCCGCCAGGTCCATCTTGTTGATGAAGAGGAACACGGGCACGGCGTACCGCTCCAGCAGACGCCACAGGGTCCGGGTGTGGGCCTGGACCCCGTCGCTGCCGCTGACCACTAAAACCGCGCAGTCCAGCACCTGGAGGACCCGCTCGGCCTCGGCGGAGAAGTCCACGTGCCCCGGCGTGTCCAGCAGGGTGACGGCCAGGTCCCCCAGGGAGAACTCCGCCTGCTTGGAGAAGATGGTGATGCCCCGCTCCCGCTCCATGGCGTCGGTGTCCAGAAAGGCGTCCCCGTGGTCCACCCGGCCCAGGCGGCGGATGGCCCCGCTCTGGTACAGCAGGGCCTCGGAGAGGGTGGTTTTCCCGGCGTCCACGTGGGCCAGAACGCCCATGACCAGTTTGTTCATCGTGATACCTCCTGTAGGGGCCGCCGCCCCCGGCGGCCCTATCCGGCGCGGAACAGGACCCAAAGCAGGGCGTAAATCACCGGCTGGTGAAGCATGTAGATCAGCAGGGACCGCCGCCCCATGGCCGTCACCAGGGGGATCCGGCGAATTTCCCTGGCCTCCTCCGGCCGGAGGCGAAAGAGGAAGTACCCCGTCAGAAAGAGGAAGAACCAGGGCAGGACGGAAAAGTAATCCGTGGAGAAGAAGTCCGCCGGAGGAAAGCCCACAAAGGCCGTGCCCAGGTCCCGGGCGCCGTCCCAAATCCGGAAGAACCGGTTTCCCTCAAAGCCCAGGTATCCGGCGTTCACGTCCCGGAACACCAGAAACAAAAGGAAGCTCCCCGCCAGCCCCGCCCGGGCGGGCACGCGGCGCAGCGGCGGCTCAAGCACGCCCAGCAAAAGAGAGGAGGACCCCAGCAGGGTCAGCACGCCGAACAGCACCAGGTTTTCCGGCATAAAAAACCACGTTGCGGCGGTAATGAGAGCTCCGCAGAAAAACACCGTCAGCCCCCGCCGGAGCTGGTGCCGGCCCAGGGCGAAGCAGTAGCCGGAGAGGAGGATGAAGGTCCAGCAGATGCTCTGCTGCCAGACGTGGGCGGCGAAGCCGTGGTACCAGGGCCAGTCCATGCCGAACATATAAACAAGGTCCCAGCAGGCGTGGTAGAGGATCATGCTGACAAGGGCGCAGCCCCGGATGGTGTCTAACACTTGATAGCGGCGGTGTTCCATGGAGCGGCCTCCTTTCTGGAGTGGGAAAAAGGGGGAGCGCCGCTCCCCCTTTGGGTCCTTAATAGGCCACGCCCCAGTAAATATCGGTTTTGCACTTCTTGCCGCACACGGGGCAGACGCCCTCCGTGCCGCTCTGCTCCAGGGGCATGCAGCGGGAGGAGACCCCCGCCCGCTCCTTCATGGCCAGCTCGCACTCGAGAGAACCGCACCACTTGGACCGCAGGAAGCCGCCCTTCCCCTCGGCGATGGCCTTGGCCTCCTCCGGGGTGGAGATGTCGAAGGTGTTGTCCTGGAGGTTTTTCAGCGCCATCGCGTACATGTTGCCGTGGACCTCGTCCAGGAGCTTTTGGACGGTCTCCTCCAGCTCCGCCAGGGGGACGAAGACCTTCTCGCCGGTGTCCCGGCGGGCGATGACGCACTGGTCCTTTTCCATGTCCTTGGGCCCGATCTCCACCCGCAGGGGCACGCCCTTCATCTCGTACTCGGCGAACTTCCAGCCGGGGGAGTTGTCGGAGCCGTCCATCTTGGAGCGGACCCCGGCCTTGCTGAGCCGGTCCCGCAGGGCGGCGGCGGCGTCCAGAACGCCGGGCTTGTGGGCCGCCACGGGGATGACCACCGCCTGAAGGGGGGCCACCCGGGGGGGCAGGACCAGGCCGTTGTCGTCTCCGTGGGTCATGATGATGCCGCCGATCATCCGGGTGGACACGCCCCAGCTGGTCTGGTGGGGGTGGTGGAGCTGGTTGTCCTTCCCAGTGTAGGTGATGTCGAAGGCTTTGGCGAAGCCGTCCCCGAAGTAGTGGCTGGTGCCCCCCTGGAGGGCCTTGTGGTCGTGCATCATGCACTCCACGGTGTAGGTCTCCTCGGCGCCCTTAAATTTTTCCTTGTCGGTTTTCAGACCCCGAATGACGGGCATGGCCAGGTAGTTCTCCATGAAGTCCGCGTAGACGTTCAGCATCCGCATGGTCTCCTCCCGGGCCTCTTCGGCGGTGGCGTGCATGGTGTGGCCCTCCTGCCAGAGGAACTCCCGGTGGCGCAGGAAGGGCCGGGAGGTCTTCTCCCAGCGCAGGACGCTGCACCACTGGTTGTAGAGCTTGGGCAGATCCCGCCAGGAGTGGATGATGCTGGCGTAGTGCTCGCAGAAGAGGGTCTCGGAGGTGGGGCGGACGCAGAGGCGGTCCTCCAGCTTCTCGCTGCCGCCCACGGTGATCCAGGCGCACTCGGGGGCGAAGCCCTCCACGTGGTCCTTCTCCTTCTGGAGGAGGGACTCGGGGATGAGCACGGGGAGGTAGACGTTCTCGTGACCGGTCTCCTTAAAGCGGCGGTCCAGCTCCTGCTGGATGTTCTCCCAGATGGCGTAGCCGTAGGGCCGGTAGATGAACATGCCCTTGACGGAGGTGTAGTCGATGAGTTCTGCCTTTTTGCAAACGTCGGTGTACCACTGGGCGAAGTCCACGTCCCGGGCGGTGATGGCGTCCACTTGTCTTTGATCCTTAGCCATAGCGTTTCAGTTCCTTTCCCTAAATGAGGTTTCAAAATAACCCCTTTATTTTATCCGCCCAAGGCGGAATTGTCAACGGGTTTGGGCGCGAATTCACCACCCCGGCAGGGGAAAGGCCCGCATGATGACCCGCCCGAAGCAGGCCAGGGACCGCCCGCCGGAGGAGGTGAGCACTACGTCCGCGTCCGCCCTGGCCCGGTTCAGGGAGAAGAGGTACACAATGCCCGCCGGGTCCTTGTAATACTGCTTGCACAGAATGTCCCCGTCCACCCAGAAGATCCCCACGTCCCCCGCCCGCAGGGGGTCCCGGTTCACGTACACCACGGACCCGTCGGCAATATAGGGGGCCATGGAGTCCCCCTGAATCCGCACGCCGAACTCCGCCGCCGGGGGCACGTCCCCCGCCACGGCAATGAGGTCGAAGTCCTCCCCAAAGGCCGGGGCGGCGTACCCGGCGGCGGCGGGAGAGCGGTACAGAGGAATCATCCGGGGCTCCTGGGCCTCGGGCCCGGCCTCCGCCTCGTCCCGATAGGCGCACAGCGCCTCCACCATGGTCCGCACCGTCTCCCGCCCCAGGGCCGACAGTCCCCGATAGTCCGCCACCAGCCGCTGTTCCTTCTGGCTCAGCGGCTCTTTGTTGTATTGAAAGCTGTCCTGAAACAAGGTGTTGGGGTCGGTCTCCAAGGCGTCGAACAGCCGCAGCATAATTTCCTCCTTGGGAAAGCTGACCCCGGTCTCATAATTTCCCACCGCCGAGGGAGAGACCCCCAGCAGCGCCGCCAGTTCCGGCCTGGTCATATCCAGCTCCCCCCGCCGCGCCCGCATCCTCTCGCCAAACGACATCAGCCGTCCCTCCTTTCCTTTTCCTCATATTACCAGCCCATCAAAGCCCTGTCAATCTTTTTTACAAGATTCTTGTAAAAACCCTCTTGACAATATCGAACATATGTGCTATTTTAAATTCACCGCCAAGAATCTTGAAGCCCCACTGCCCCCGTCCCCCGTCCTTCGTCCCTCGTCCCCCGTAAAAAAATCACCCGCGAACCCAACAACGTGGTTCGCGGGTGAAAGCGAGGGAAAAGCCCGTCCGGCGCATGAAAAAAGCCCTAAGGCTTTTTTCATCGCCTTAGGGCTTTTCCCGAGCTGGTGGGGGAAGGTGGATTCGAACCACCGAAGTCAGTGACAACAGATTTACAGTCTGCCCCATTTGACCGCTCTGGAATTCCCCCAGATATTGATAAAATTGTGGAGCTGGTGGACGGACTCGAACCCCCGGCCTGCTGATTACAAATCAGCTGCTCTACCAACTGAGCTACACCAGCAGTTCCAACAGCAGTGTTTATTTTAGCAGACGGATTTCCGTTTGTCAACAAAAATTTTCCCATTCTCACGATTTTTTCAAAACCCACAATTAGAGCTTATTTACAAAGGAGAGATGACCATGACCACAGTCACACGCCGCGTCGGAGGACGGGCCCCGCGCTGCACCCTGTGCGGCCGGGAGATTCTCCGGGGGGAGGAGTATTGGGCCTGCAACGGGCACCGCGCCTGCGAAGAGTGCCTGCCGGAGCTGGCCAGGAGAGAGCTGGCCCCCTGCCGGGAGATTCTCGGAAGGGAGGGACGGATATGACCCTGCTGGAGATGTCCGCCGTCTACCGGGACAGTGCCGACGCCATCCACGGGCGCATCGGCCAGCTGCGGGCCCTGGAGCGGGCCCAGGCGGACTCGGAGGAGCGCTTCCGCCTCCGCCGCCGGATTGACGAGCTCACCCCCCTCTGGCGGGAGGCCAGAGAGCTGGCGGCGCTGACCGCACATTACTACGACAGGAGCTATCACAATGAGAAATACACGCTATGAGGGCCCCTTCGACACCAGGGCCAGCGAGTGGATCGGGGACCTGACCGTCTGGAAGCGCCAGAACGCGGAGGACAACAGCGAGCGGCTGGACCGCCTCCGCCGGAATCTCCGCCAGGCCAGGGAGCAGGAGCTGACCCCCCGCCAGCGCCAGGTGCTGTCCCTGTACTACGACCAGGGGATGAACATCCCCCAGATCGCCGGGGAGCTGGGGCTGAACCGCTCCACCGTCTCCCGGACCCTCCGCCGGGCCAAGGACCGGCTCTACCGCTGCCTGCGCTACGCCCTGTAGGACTTATGATAGCAAACGCCGGAATTCTTGACAAACGGGCCGGCCAGGGGGCCGGCCCCTACAGGGGTTTGCAGGGGCCGCCGCCTTCGGCGTCCCGCTTACGGCAATTTTGCGGATTGCTATAAAAAGAGACTTTGGATTTTCTTGGCTTTTCGTCCATTCTTTCCCGGATTTCCCCTTGCGGTTTCCTTGGGAAGCAAGTATAATCATAGCCAGCATTCAAAGACGAACCGACCAACGCCGCCCCGCAGAGCGCCGGGCGGGCGGGTGAGGACGGCGGAACCGCCGGGAGGAAAGATATGAACGATATGATGTACAATTCCCTGCACAACCGCTGGCTGCGGCTCATCGCCGCCATGCTGGGCCAGGGCGTGGTGGCCCTGGCGCTGCGCCTGTTCATCGTGCCCCTGGGGCTGTACTCCGGCGGCCTCATGGGCCTGTGCCAGCTGATCCGCACCCTGCTGCACAACACCCTGGGCCTGGAGGCGGACATCGCCGGCGTCCTCTACTTCCTCAGCAACATCCCCATCCTGCTCCTGGGCTGGAAGACCCTGGGGCCCAGGATGACCTTCAAAACCATCGCCTGCACGGTGTCCTTCTCCTTCTTCTACAGCGTCATTCCCACGCCCTCGGTCCCCATTGTGGACGACTACCTGACCTCCTGCCTGCTGGGGGGCATCATCGTGGGCACCGCCAGCGGCATCGTGCTGACCTGCGGCGGCAGCGGCGGCGGATTGGACATCGTGGGCCTGTGCCTGAGCAAGCGGGGCAGCCGCTTCACCGTGGGCAAGTTCTCCCTGACCTTCAACTTCTTCCTCTACGCCGCCTGCCTGATTCTGTTCAGCCCGGAGGTGGCCATCTACTCCGTCATCTACACCTTCTTCAACGCCATGGTGCTGGACCGGATGCACCAGCAGAATGTGAACGTCCAGGCCATGATCTTCACCAAGGAGGACGAGAAGGAGCTGGGCCGCTATATCATCGAGAAGATGGGCCGCAGCGTCACCTACTGGGAGGGCACCGGGGCCTACAGCGGGAAGGGGCTCCACGTGCTGGTGGTGTGCGTGTCCAAGTTTGAGATTGAGGAGCTCCTCCACGCGGTCCACCAGCGGGACGGCCACGCCTTTGTCACCGTCCAGGAGCGGGTCCGGGTCTTCGGCAACTTCGCGCGGAAGCTGGAGTGACCGGGGGAGAGGCGTTTGATCGGTACCATACCGTTAAAAGAGAGGACCGCCCTGGGGCGGTCCTCTTTTTGCGCATGATTTATGCTCCTGTCCGGTCCGCCGGTTCCGTCACAGCCCCCTTGCCTCTTATCAGTTCCTCCGTCAGCTGCGCCCCAAAGTGGAAGGCGAACCGGAAGCGGTCAAAATGCAGCATATCCTCAATTTTGCTTCTCGTTTCTAAGTACGCGTCCAGCAGCTCCTGCTGCTCACCCGTCATGGAAGCGGTGAGCAGTTCCAGCTGTTCGCATTGAATGCGCGCCGTCCGGACAAAGGGCGAGTCCTTCTCGCGGGTATTTCCCAGGGGCAGATTATAGAGCATTTCCAGAATGTTTTCCATCTTTGCACGGTCCTTTCTTTTTTGGCCGGTACCGCTTGAAAGGAAAGACGGCGCATGGTATAATATTTACGTCGTTTTGCCTTTGGGCAATATCGGCCTTTGGGGGGAAGCGGTGTGGTCTTGGACAGAGTGCGCCGCTTCCCACTATTTTTTGTCAAGGTCGTCATACATCTTTCTGACACCACGCCGGACCACTTCCGCTCTGGTAATCTGCATTTTCTCACTGCATATTTCCAGTTTATCTACGGTTTCTTTGTCAAAGCGTATTTTGATGTCAATGTCTTTTGGACTATCCGTAGGACGCCCTATTTTTTTTGCGGCCATCGTACACCCCTCCTTTTTTGCGGTCGCAAAATCATTCTACCTTATGCGGCCGCAAAAGTCAATATGTATTTGTTGTGGGAATCTGCAAAGTTCGGGGGATGCAATCTTGTAGGGGCCGCCGCCCTCGGCGGCCCGTCCCGCCCAAACCACCGGACCCTCCGGGAACCGGCCCGGTCGGGGGACCGGGCCCCACAAAAAACGGACCGCCCCCGGCGGCCCGTTTCCTGTTCCCGGCAAAATCATGTTCCCGTCCCCTTGAAAATCTCCACCACCCGCAGAACCTCCCCCTCCACGGAGAACCGGACCTCCAGCCCGGCGAAGCCAAAGCCGTACACCCGGCCGGGCTCGTCCTGATACCTGGGCCTGGGGTCCAGGGCCAGCACGGCCCGGAGGGCCTCCCGCCGGTCCGGGGGGACCTTCTCCCAGCGTTCTGCCGGGCACTCCACCGCCAGGGTCTCCCGGCTGGGGGCGGCGGCGGCAAAGCCCCCCGCGGCGTCCGGGCGGCAGTCGGCGTAGGGCAGGTAGGGCTTGATGTCCAGAATGGGCGTGCCGTCCATCAGGTCCGCCCCCCGGACCCGGAGGACGGTTCCCCACTCCCGGGTTTTCTCCACGCCCGCCAGAGTCACGGCGGACAGGGCCACGGGGTTGGGCCGGAAGGGGGACCGGGTGGCGAAGACCCCCAGCCGGGCGTTGCCCCCCAGCCGGGGCGGGCGCACCGTGGGGGACCAATTCTCCCGGACGGCCCGGTCGAAGACCCACAGCAGCCAGAGATGGGAAAAGCCCTCCAGCCCCCGGAGGGCGGCGGGGTCCCGGTACTCGGGCTCAAAGACCACCAGGGACTCCAGGGACTCCACCAGGCCGCTCTGGCGGGGGACGCCGAACTTGCTGGAGAAATCGCTGTGAATCCGGGCGATGGTTTTCATGGAAAATTCCTGGGGCATGGGCGGACCCTCCTTTCCTCTGCCGCATATTATACAGGAGGCGGGGGAAAAAGAAAAGGGGATGTAAGCCGGGCCGCCTAAACGGCCCGGTGAAAGCGCGCTTAAAACGCGCGGTCCATGGCGTTCCCGGCGTCGTCCAGGGCGTTTCGCACGGACCGTCCGGCCTCGTCCAGGGCGCCCCCGGCGCCGCCCGTCAAGCCGCCGTCCGCCGTGCCGCCGGTTCCGTCTCCGGTGACGCTTCCGGCCTGGCCGGAGGAACCGTAGCCGCCGGAGGCGTCTCCGGTCTGACCGGAGGAACCATAGTCGCCGGTGGTGTTTCCGGCCTGTCCGGCAGAGCCGCTGCCGTCCGCCGCGCCGCCCTGCTGTCCGCCGCCGCCGCAGGCGGTCAGGCAGACCGCCAGCAGAAGGGACACCAGCAGGAACATCAGAGTATTTTTCATCAGATACTCCTCCTTTTGTGGTTCCGGGGCCCGCCCGTCCGGGCGAGCCCCACCCCGTCAAAGAGGTTCACGGGCCCCGCGGCCCCTGAAGCGCTTTGACGGCGCACGGGACGGTTCCGCCGCCCCATGTCCGCGATACCCGAGAGGTATTGTCCCCGGACTCGCCGGCGGCAACCCCGGGACTTTCAGGGGCCGGAGGCGTTTTTTGGAAAAAGGCGGGCCCGCCGCATGAAGCGATTTCCAGAAACATACTTATAAAAGGAGGGGCGGCGGAAGAAAAAGGACCGGCGGGAGGAGGGACCGCAGTAGGTTTTTTGGGGGAAAATTTTTAAAATTTCAGCGAAATGACGTATAAATTTCCGGAAAATTGGAGCAAACTAACAAAAAGAACTTTACTGCGAAGGAAAATTTTTTTAAATGTTTGTGCAATTGTCCATTGACGGGAGACGGAAAAGCGGTTATGATGGTACAGTAAAGACTCGTGGGCAACCATTTCCATTTTGATTCGACACAAAAAAGGAGAGCTGCAACATGTATACGCAGGAAATTACGGTCAACAACGAAGTTGGTTTGCACGCCCGCCCCGCCACGTTCTTTATCCAGAAGGCCAACGAGTTCAAAAGCGGCATCTGGGTCGAGAAGGAGGATCGCCGCGTCAACGCCAAGAGCCTGTTAGGCGTGCTGTCCCTGGGCATCGTGAAGGGAACCCCCATCACCCTGATCGCGGACGGCAGCGATGAGAAAGAGGCGGTCACCGCGCTGGTGGACCTGGTGAAAGACAACTTCGGAGAGTGATGAACCGTCCCCGTGCTGCCCGTCAGCGCGGGGTGGTCTTTTTTTATTGGCAAAGGAGGCGAAGCCATGACCAAGGACGAACTGAAGGAGAAGGCCAACGACCTGCCCCTGCTGCCGGGGGTCTATCTGATGATGGACAAAACCGGGAAGGTCATCTACGTGGGCAAGGCCAAAAAGCTCAAGAACCGGGTCAGCCAGTATTTTCAGGACAGCGCCTCCCACACCGCCAAGACCCGGCAGATGGTCTCCCAGATCGACCGGTTCGACACCATCTTTGTCTCCAGCGAGTTCGAGGCCCTGGTGCTGGAGAACTCCCTCATCAAGCGGCACATGCCCCGCTACAATATTCTGCTCAAGGACGACAAGGGCTATCCCTTTGTCCGCCTCTCCAGGGAGACCTATCCCCGGTTCTCCATGGTGCATAAATGGGCCAACGACGGGGCCAAGTATTTCGGCCCCTTCGGCGGGCGGTTCGAGACCCGGCAGGCCCTGGACGCCGTGTGCGCCGCGCTGCGGCTGCCCACCTGCAACCGGAAGTTCCCAAGGGACGTGGGGGCGGAACGGCCCTGCCTGAATTTTCATATGGGCCGGTGCGACGGCTTCTGCCGCCCGGAGATGACGGCGGAGGAGTACAACCGGCGTATCCGCCAGGCCAGCCAGATGCTGGAGGGCAAGGCGAAGGAGCTCCTCCGGGACATGACCGGGGAGATGGAGGCGGAGGCGGAGGCCCTGCGGTTCGAGCAGGCGGCGGCCCTCCGGGACCGGATCAACGCCATCAGCGCCCTCAGCAAAAAGCAGACGGTCATCGCCGGGCTCTGCGCCGACACGGATATCTGGGGCCTGTACCGGGGGGCGGGGAAGTGCTGCTACGCCATTCTCCACATGGAGGAGGGGAACCTGGCGGGCCGGGAGACGGAGCTGTTCACCGCCCCCATGGAGGAGCCCCAGGAGGAGATGCTCTCCGCCCTGACGGCCCAGTATTACCTGCCCAGGGCTATCCTGCCCCATGAGATTCTCCTGCCCTTCGAGACGGAGGAGTACTGCGAGAGCCTCTCGGAGGTGCTGACCAAGCGGGCGGGACACAAGGTCTGGGTCCACGTCCCCCAGCGGGGGGAGAAGGCGTCCTTGATGTCCATGGCCCAGCGGAACGCCGCCGAGGAGGCGGAGCGGGCCACCACCGCCGAGGAGCGTGTGGCCCACACCCTGGAGCTTTTGACGAAAATGCTGGACCTCCCGGCCCCGCCCAAGCGGCTGGAGTCCTTCGACATCTCCAACACCGGGGGCAGCGACATTGTGGCCTCCATGGTGGTTTACAGCGGCACCCGGCCCTTGAAGAGCGCCTACCGCCGCTTCCGCATCAAGGACCTGGAGGGGAAGCCCGACGACTACGCCTCCATGCGGGAGGTCCTCCGGCGGCGGTTGCAAAGGGCGGCGGACGGGGACGAGAAATTCCTGCCCCTGCCGGACGTGTTTTTGATCGACGGCGGCGTCACCCACGCCCAGACGGCCCTGTCGGTGGCGGAGGCGTTCGGAGTGAACGTGCCCATCTTCGGCATGGTGAAGGACGACCGGCACCGGACCCGGGCCCTGGTGACGCCGGAGGGCCGGGAGATCGGCATTGTGGGGAACCAGGCGGTGTTCTCCCTCATCGGGCAGATTCAGGAGGAGACCCACCGGTTCGCCATCACCTACCACCACGAGAGCCACGCCAAGAGCGCCATGCGCTCTGCCCTGGACGGCATTCCGGGCCTGGGGCCCAAGCGGCGGGAGGACCTGAGAAGGGCCTTCGGCACGATTAAGGCCATCCGGGAGGCGGATGTGGAGAGCCTGGCGGCGGCGGTGCCGAGGAATACCGCCGAGGCGGTGTGGCGGCACTTCCACCCGGAGGAGGGGGAGGGCTGAACGGGGTTCCCCTCCAAAAGATTCCCTTGCGCCAGCCAGAGTTTTCCAGTATAATAGTATTCAGCGCAGCTGAAAAAGGAGTGACCGCCATGCAGAACCGCTACCGAAACCTGTTCCCGGCCACGCTGGTCTTCTCAGGGGGCCTGATGCTCCTGGGCTTTGTGCTGGAGTCCCCGACAGACATCCTCTGGGGGCTGTACCACATCGTCACCATGCAGGATCTGCTGATTACGGACTACGTGGTCATCGGCGGCCCCGGCGCGGCCCTCATCAACGCGGGACTGGTGACGGCCATCTCCATCTGCATCATCAAAATCTCCGGCGACCCCTTCAACGGCTTCACCATCGTGGAAATGGGGCTGATGGCGGGCTTCTCCCTCTTCGGGAAGAACTTCCTCAACATCTGGCCCATCATCCTGGGCACCTGGCTCTACGCCAAGTACCAGCGGGAACCCTTCTCCAAGCACGCCTCCGTGGCCCTGCTGGCCACCTCCCTGGCGCCGCTGGTGAGCTATATGGCCCTGGGCAGCATCCACGCCAGCCTCCCCCTGGGGGTGGCGACGGGGGTCTGCATCGGCTTCATCCTGCCCTCCCTCTCCGCTTATACCTACAAAATCCAGAACGGCATGAACCTCTACAACATGGGGTTCGCCTGCGGCCTCTTCGCCATGATGATCGTGCCGGTGCTCACCGCCTTCGGGGACAGCCCGGACTCCGTCCTCTACTGGGCCACGGAGTACAACAACGGCTTCATCCTGGTGCTGACCCTGCTGTGCTCCTCCCTGATTTTCCTGGGCCTTTTTTGCACAGGGGTCCCGGCCTGGAGCGTCTGGGCGGGCTACCGCCGCCTCCTCTCCACCACCGGGCGGGCCCCCGGCGACTTCCTGCGCATGTTCGGCTACGGCCCCGTGCTGGTGAACATCGGCGTCAACGGCTTTCTGGGCATGGCCTACGTCCTCTTCGTGGGGGGCGACCTCAACGGGCCTACCATGGGGGGCATCTTCACCATCATGGGCTTCTCCGCTTTCGGCAAGCACGCCCGGAACATCCTCCCCGTCATGCTGGGAGTCTTCATCGGGGCCTACGGCATGCACCACACGCCGGACTACCCCTCCCTCCAGCTGGCGGGCCTCTTCGGCACCTGCCTGGCCCCCATCTCCGGGCACTTCGGCTGGCCCTACGGCGTCCTGGCAGGCTTCATCCACGCCTCCCTGGTCCTCCAGACCGGCGGGCCCGTGGCGGGGCTGAACCTCTACAACAACGGCTTTTCCGGCGGCCTCATCGCCATCGTCCTCTACCCCACCATTACGGCCATTCGCCGCCGCCGCCGGCCCACCCTCCAGGACAAGGACTACTACGACCAGTTCCAGGAGAGCGCCCCCATCGACACCTCCGACCTGGCGCGGACCCACGGCGAGGCAGCCCCGGAGGAACCGCCGGAGAATCCTTGAGCCACGCTTCCCCTATACAAAGAGCCCGGACGGGATTCCCGTCCGGGCTCTTTTGGGTTTGCTTACTTCTTGAATTTGTCCACGCGGAGACAGCGCATGGCGTTCAGGATGGCGATGAAGGCCACGCCCACGTCGGCAAAGACCGCCTCCCACATGGTGGCCACGCCGAAGGCCCCCAGGAGCAGCACCGCCCCCTTCACCCCCAGGGCGAACCAGATGTTCTGCTTCACAATCCGCAGGGTCTTCCGGGAGACGCGCATGGCCGTGACGATTTTCGCCGGGTTGTCGTCCATCAGCACGATGTCCGCGGCCTCGATGGCGGCGTCGGACCCCAAGGCCCCCATGGCGATGCCGATGTCCGCCCGGGTGAGGACCGGCGCGTCGTTGATGCCGTCCCCCACGAAGGCCAGGGCCGCGCCGGGGGACTTTTTCGCCAGCAGGGACTCCACCCGCTCCACCTTGTCCGCCGGGAGGAGCTGGGCGTGGTACTCGTCAATCCCCAGGTCCCTGGCCACCGCCTTGGCCGCGGCCTCCGTGTCCCCGGTGAGCATGACGGTTTTCTTCACTCCCGCCGCCTTCAGGCCCTCCGCCAGGGTTTTGGCCTCGGGCTTGGGCAGGTCGGAGATGAGGATGTGCCCGGCGTAACGGCCCTCCACCGTCACGTGGACGATGGTGCCGGGCAGCTCGCAGGCTTCCCACCGGACGCCCTCTTTCTCCATCAGGCGGCTGTTGCCCGCCGAGACGGCTTTCCCGTCCACCTTGGCGGTGACGCCGTGTCCGGCGATTTCCTCCACCTCCGTCACCCGGCTGGGGTCGATGTCCCGGCCCCAGGCTTTGCGGAGGGAGACGGAGATGGGGTGACTGGACCAGCTCTCCGCCAGGGCGGCGGCCTCCAGCAGGGCGTCCTCGGTGACGCCCTCCGCCGGGTGCAGGGCGGTGACGGTGAAGCTGCCCTGGGTCAGGGTGCCGGTTTTGTCGAAGACCACGGTCTCCGTCCGGGCCAGGGTCTCCAGGTAGTTGCTGCCCTTCACCAGGATGCCGCACTTGCTGGCCCCGCCGATGCCGCCGAAGAAGCTGAGGGGCACGGAGATGACCAGGGCGCAGGGGCAGGAGATGACCAGGAAGATGAGGGCCCGGTGAAGCCAGCCGGTCCAGCTGGTCCCCGCCAGGAAAGCGGGCTGAGAGGCGGCGGGCACCAGCGCCAGGGCGATGGTGGGAATCAGGAACAACGCCGTGGCGGCGATGACGACGCAGGGGGTGTAGTACCGGGCGAAGCGGGTGATGAAGTTCTCGCTGGCGGCCTTTTTCTCCCCGGCGTTCTCCACCAGGTCCAGAATCTTGGACACGGTGGACTCCTCGCAGGGTTTCGTGACCCTCACCCGCAGGAGGCCCGACTGGTTGACGCAGCCGCTGATGACCGGGTCGCCGGGGCCCACGTCCCTGGGCACGGACTCGCCGGTGAGGGCGGCGGTGTCCAGGGCGGAAGCGCCCTCGACGACCTCACCGTCCAGGGGGACCCGCTCGCCGGGACGCACCACGACGATGGACCCGACCTCCACGTCCTCCGGGTCCACCTCCTCCAGGGACCCGTCCTCGTTTTCCAGGT
Organism: uncultured Oscillibacter sp.; assembly: GCA_910586735.1. Classification (GTDB taxonomy): domain Bacteria; phylum Bacillota; class Clostridia; order Oscillospirales; family Oscillospiraceae; genus Oscillibacter. The sequence goes on from CAJUJW010000017.1 coordinate 30,955, forward strand.
TGGCCACGTCGGGGCGGATGTCCATAAGGGCGGCGATGGACTGGCGGGACTTGCCCACGGCGTAGTCCTGGAAGAGCTCGCCGGTCTGATAGAAGAGCATGACGAAGACGGCCTCGGCGTACTCGCCGGTGGCGAAGGCACCCACGGTGGCCAGGGCCATAAGGAAGTTCTCGTCGAAGACCTGGCCGTTGGGGATGTTGCGGACGGCCTTCCAGAGTACGTCCCAGCCGATGACGAGATAGGGGACCAGGAACAGTACGACCGCCATCCACCAGGGAACCGGGAACAGAAGGGGCAGCAGCTTGACAATGATCAGCAGGACGGCCGCCGCCAGGATTCGATACAGCATTTTCCGCTGCTTGCGGGTGAGATTGTTCATAGGAAGCGCCTCCTTAAAAAACAGGCCCGCTTTCTGCGGGCCCGCAATTTCACAGGTTGATCACGCAGTCGGGCTCCACCTTTTTGCAGACCGCCACGACCTCTTTCATGATGTCGTCAAACCGGGCGTCGTCCGCGTCCACGGTCATTTTCTGGGCCATGAAGCTGACGGTGGCGTCGTTTACCCCGTCGATTTTTTTAATGGCCGCTTCCATTTTCGCCGCGCAGTTGGCGCAGTCCAGGTCGGTGAGCTTGTAACGCTTTTTCATAGTGTGTTCCTCCTGATATGATGATATGTCTATGCATAGGGAAAACTTACTCCCGGACATGCTCCAGCCCCTGGTCGATGATGGTCTTCACGTGGTCGTCCGCCAGGGAATAGAACACCGTCTTGCCCTCCCGCCGGGACTTCACCAGCCGGACGTTCTTCAGCGCCCGCAGCTGGTGGGAGATGGCCGACTGGGTCATCCCCAGCAGCGCCGCGATGTCGCACACGCACATCTCCGCCTCGAAGAGCACATACAGGATGCGGACCCGGGTGGAGTCCCCGAAGATGCGGAACAGCTCCGTCAGGTCGTAGAGGGTGTCCTCCCCCGGCAGCTCCCGCCGGACCTTCTCCACGATGTCCTCGTGGGCGTGGATGAAGTCGCAGCACTCCACGCTGTAGCGGTCCTCCATGGTCCCGCCTCCTTTCAAGTGAACAATTGAACGACTGTTCATATGTTCATTATACACGGCGGCCCCGGTTTGTCAAGACCCATTTTAAAAAAGTTGAAATGGGGCCGGGGCTGTGGTATACTGACGCTGTTTTTTACCACTGGAAGAGGAGGGCGCTTTATGGAGGATATGGAAAAGCGGCGGCTGGAGACGCTGAAGCTGGGGGCCAACGCCTTTACGGCCTATAATTTTATCGAGCTGGAATCGGCGGAACCGGACTGCGTGGTCTACCGGCTGGACATCCGCCCGGAGAGCCGGAACCCCTGGGGCATGGTCCACGGCGGGGCGCTGTACACCCTGGCGGACGACGCCGCCGGCGGAGCGGCCCACAGCGACGGGCGGCACTACGTCACCCAGCACGGGGACCTGCACTTTCTGGACAACCGGGCCCACGGGACCATCCGGGCCGCGGGGCGGGTGCGCCGCCGGGGGCGGTCCACGGTGCTGGTGGACGTGGAGATCACCGACGAGAGCGGGGCACTGCTGGCCACGGGGGCGTTTACGTATTTCTGCGTGGACCGCAAGCGCATGGCGGAGAGGGCCGAAGAGACGTGAAAAGGGGGCGTCCCGATTGGGACGCCCCTTCGATGTTCCGTCAATCCAGTTTGGCCTCCAGGTCCCGCCAGAACTCCACCAGTTTGCTTTTCAGCACGTAGCCCTGGTTCTCCTCGGTGATGAGCCCCACCTGGGCGGGGGACAGCCCGGCGGCCAGGGCGGTCTCCGGCACCTCCGCCGAGGCGGCGGCGCACAGGGGCGGGAACACCACGCACCACCAGTTCCGCCCCTCTCCCGCGCCGATGACGGCCCGCAGGGCCAGGTACCTCCCGGCGGGCAGGGTGAAGCCCTCGTATTCCCGGGTGGGGAACACCGTGTCCTCCAGGCGGATGGAGACGGCGTAGTCATAGCCGCTGTTCTGGATCTCCAGGGCGGCGGCCCGCTCCAGCTCCGGCAGGCAGTCCCGGAGGAGGGACTCCGCCTCCGCCCGGCCGGCGGCGCCGGAGAGCAGGGGTTCCGCGCCGGCGAGAATCCGGTCCCGGACCTTCAGTTTCAGGGCCTGGTCCTCCTCCGAGTCGGAGTTGGCCAGCACGTGGAGCCGGACCACCTTGTCGGACAGCTCCTGTCCGGTCTGGAGGGCCAGGGCCCCGGTGGCCAGGAACACCGCCAGGAACAGCAGGAGGAATATCTCCACAAGTTTCAGCCTTCCGGCCTCTTCGGTTTTCATAAGCTGTCCGTCTCCTTCCTTGTCTTTGAGGGAAGGATAGACAGGTTTTGGATTTTTTAAACCTGGGGGCGTCAGCAGTCCGCGGGGCGCTCCTGAAAATACCGCCGGGTGGTCTCCGCGTCGGCGGCGATCTGGGCCCGGAGGGCGTCCAGGGAGTCGAAGCGGATCTCATCCCGCAGGTGCTTGTAAAACTCCAGCCGCAGGGTCTCCCCGTACAGATCCCCCTGGAAGTCCAGCAGGCACGCCTCCACCGTCACGTCCGTCCCGCTGTTCACCGTGGGCCGGGTGCCCACGTTGGTGACGGCGGGACAGCTCCTCCCGCCGGCGAAGTACACCCGGGTCACGTAGACCCCGTGGCTGGGAACCAGCACATGGGGGGGGACAGGCAGGTTCGCCGTGGGAAACAGACGGGAGGACCCCAGGCCCCGCCCGTGGCGGACGGTCCCCGTCAGGGTGTGGGGGTGGCCCAGGAAACGGGCCGCCCGCTCCACCTGGCCCAGCTCCACCAGGCGGCGGATGTAGGTGGAGCTGACGGTGACCCCGCCGATCTCCACCTCCGGGATGATGTCACAGCCCAGGCCCAGTGCGGCGCACTTCTCCTTGAGGAGTTCCGGCGTGCCCGCGTTCTTGTGGCCGAAACGGTGGTCGTGGCCCGCCACCAGATGGACCGCGTGCCAGCGGCCCACCAGCAGCTCGGTGACAAAGTCCTCCCACGAGGTGGTCATCATCTCCCGGTCGAAGGGGGCCATGATGACCTCCTTGATGCCGTACAGCCGCCGGACCAGGTCCCGCCGGTCCTCCGGAGAGTTGATGAGGGGACAGGGGACCCCGGTGACCACCTCTTTCGGGGGCCGGTCGAAGGTGAAGACGGCGGGGATACAGCCCCGGCGGGCGGCCTCCTCCGCCGTGCGGCGCAGGAGGGCGGCGTGGCCCAGGTGGACCCCGTCGAAAAAGCCCAGGGCAATGACTCGTTCTTTCATACTACGCTCCAAAGAAGTTCTTGATGGCCTTCAGCTCTCCGCCTGCGGCCTGGGACAGGCAGAGGAAGTCCCCGCCCGGCCCGTAGACCCGGTAAGTACCGTCCGCCGTCCCCGGCACCGTGACGGGGGCCCCGCTGCGGACCCGTTTCTCCTGTCCGGGGGACCGGAGGGTCACGGCGGGATACCCAGCAAAGAGGCTGTCCGGGGGCCGGAGGAGGGCCTCCCCCCGCTCCTGCACGTCCTCCAGGGTCACGGCGTCCGCCAGGGTGAAGCCCGCCGCCATGGTCCGCCGGAGAGAACTCATGCAGCCCCCGCAGCCCAGGACCTGCCCGATGTCGTGGCACAGGGTCCGCACATAGGTGCCCTTGGAGCAGCGGACCCGGAGGGAGAAGTCCCCCCCCGCCTCCGGCCGGTTCAAAAGCTCCAGGGCGCGGATGGTGACGGGGCGGGGCTTCCGCTCCACCTCTTTCCCCTTGCGGGCCAGCTCGTAGAGCTTTTTGCCGTTGATCTTGATGGCGGAGTACATGGGGGGCACCTGGAGAATGTCCCCCCGGAAGCGGGCCAGGGCGGCCTCCAGCTGTTCCCCGGTGACAAGAGCCTCCCGCTCCTCCAGCGCCTCGCCGGTGGTGTCCTGGGTGTTGGTGACAAGGCCCAGGCGCAGTCCGGCCACGTACTCCTTGTCGCCGTTCTCCGCGAACTCCACGGCCCTGGTGGCCCGGCCCACGAAGACCGGCAGCACCCCCGTGGCCATGGGGTCCAGCGTCCCGCCGTGGCCCACCCGCTTTTCGCGGAGGATGCCCCGTATCTTGGCGCACACGTCCATGGAGGTCCACCCGGCGGGCTTGTCTATGATGAGGATACCGTTGGGCATAGGGGGACCTCCTTGTCACATGGTGAAATCCGGGACCACCTGGGCGATGGCCTCCAGCATCCGCCGCTTGGCCTCCGCGTAAGGGGCCTCCACGGTGCAGCCGGCGGCGGCGGCGTGGCCCCCGCCCCCCAGAAGGGCGCAGGCTTTGGTGGCGTTGACCCTGGGGCCCGTGCGGAGGGAGAACTTCCACACGTCCGGGCGCAGCTCCCGCATGGTGACGGCGCAGTCCACCCCCTGAATCTGCCCGCCCAGGGCGGAGAGGTCCTCCGCGTCGGTCTCCGTGGCCTGGACCTGGGAGATGAGGGACAGGGGCACGGACAGCACGGCGACGCGCTCATGGTCGTGGTACTCCACGCCGCCCAGCATGGCGGCCTCCAGGGCCAGGCGCTTCCGGGACTTGGTGCGGAAGAAGGTCTTGTTCACCGTCTGGAAGTCGATGCCGGTTTGCAGCAGGGCGGCGGCCACGGCGTGGGTCCGGGCGGTGGTGTTGTTGTAGGCGAAACAGCCGCAGTCCGTGGCCAGGGCCACGTAGAGGGGCAGGGCCATTTCCGCCGTGATGGGCCCCAGCTCCGCCAGGATGTCGTAGATGATCTCCCCGGTGGCGGCGGCGGAGGGGCGGACCAGGTTCTCCTTGCCGAAGCCCGTGAAGGAGGGGTGGTGGTCGATGGCCAGGTCCACCCGGTCCGCGTAGGGCTTGGCGTTCTCCGGGAACAGGTCCGTGGTGGCGATGTCCACAGAGACCACGCGGTCCGGCTGGAAGCCCGCCCAGGCGGCGTAGGGCCGGAAATAGGGGGCGGCGGTGTCCGTCAGCTCTGGGTTGGGCAGCAGATAGGCCGTCTTCCCCAGGGCCCGGAGGCCCGCGCAGAGTCCGGCGGCGGAGCCCACGGTGTCCCCGTCGGGGCGGAGGTGGGTGAGGAGCAGCACGTTGTCAAAGTCCCGCAGGCGTTCTGCGGCCTGGTGTACGGTGAGACTGTTCATTCCTCCACCTGGGGCTTGGGGCCCCGGTCCTTCTCCTCCTCCCGGCGCAGGAGCTCCAGAATGTGGGCCCCGTGCTGGATGGAGTCGTCCCCAATGAACTGGAGTTCCGGCGTGTAGCGCAGCTGGAGGGCCTGGCCCAGTTCCCGCCGGAGGAAGCCGGCGGCGGATTTCAGGCCCTTGAGCACGTCCTTTTCCTGGTCCTTGTTCAGCACGCTGACATAGACTTTCGCGTAGCGCAGGTCGTTGGTGGTGTCTACCCTTGTGATGGAGACCATGCCGGTGCCGGAGACCCTGGGGTCCTTGAGATTGCGGAACTGGGCCGCCAGCTCCCGCTGGATTTCGTCGTTGATGCGGTTGATTCGATTGGATGCCATAGGCGTTCTCCTTCCTCAATAAAGGCGGCGGTCAGCCCGCCGCCTTTATCATGTCCTCACTGGGGGATTTCCTCCATGGTATAGCCTTCCACGATATCGCCTTCCTTGATATCGTTGAACTTTTCGATGGTCAGTCCGCACTCATAGCCGCTGGCCACTTCCTTGGCCGCGTCCTTGAAGCGCTGGAGAGAGCCCAGGACGCCCTCGTGGATGACGATGCCGTCCCGCACCAGGCGCACGGAGCAGTTGCGGATGATCTTGCCGTCCTGGACATAGCAGCCCGCCACGGTGCCGACGCCGGAGACCTTGTAGGTCTGGCGGACCTCCGCGTGGCCAAGCAAAGCCTCCCGGTACTTGGGGGCCAGCATGCCCTTCATGGCGGCGGTGATTTCGTCGATACAGTCGTAGATGACCCGGTACATCCGCATATCCACGTTCTGCCGCGCCGCGCCGTCCCGGGCCGCCGCGTCCGGCCGGACGTTGAAGCCCACGATGATGGCGTTGGAGGAGGAGGCCAGCATGACATCGGACTCGTTCACCGCGCCCACGCCGCCGTGGATGACCCGGACGTTGACCTCGTCGTTGGAGAGCTTTTCCAGGGACGCCTTGACGGCCTCCACGCTGCCCTGCACGTCGGCCTTGACGATGAGGGCCAGCTCCTTCCGCTCGCCCGCCTGAATCTGGTCGAAGAGGTTTTCGAGGGAGACCTTCTGCACCGGGGCGGCGGACTTGGCCCGCTCCTCGGCCTTCCTCTGCTCCACCAGCTCTCTCGCCATGCGCTCGTCGCTGACGGCGAAGAAGGGAGACCCGGCGGTGGGGGCCTCGCTGAGGCCCGCGATCTCCACGGGGACGGAGGGGCCCGCCTCGGTGAGCCTGCCGCCCTTGTAGTCCAGCATGGTGCGGACCCGGCCCACGGCGGTGCCCGCGATGATGATGTCCCCCTGCTTCAAGGTGCCGTTCTGGATCAGCAGCGTGGCCACGGGGCCCCGGCCCTTGTCCAGGCGGGCCTCGATGACGGTGCCGGAGGCGGCCCGGTTGGGGTTGGCCTTCAGCTCCTGAATCTCCGCCAGGAGCACCAGATTTTCCAGCAGGTTCTCAATGCCGGTGTTTTTCTTGGCGGAGACCTTGCAGCAGATGGTCTCCCCGCCCCAGTCCTCGGGGACCAGGCCGTGCTCGGTCAGCTGCTGCATGACCCGGTCGGGGTTGGCGTTTTCCTTGTCGATTTTGTTGATGGCCACCAGGATGGGGATGTTGGCCGCTTTGGCGTGGGAGATGGACTCGATGGTCTGGGGCATGATGCCGTCGTCCGCCGCCACCATCAAGATGGCGATGTCCGTCACCATGGCGCCGCGGGCCCGCATGGAGGTAAACGCCTCGTGGCCCGGCGTGTCCAGGAAGGTGACGGGCTTCCCGTTCACCTGGACCTGATAGGCGCCGATGTGCTGGGTGATGCCGCCCGCCTCGCCGGAGGCCACGGAGGTGTTCCGAATGGTGTCCAGCAGGGAGGTCTTGCCGTGGTCCACGTGGCCCATGACCACCACCACGGGGGCCCGGGGAATCAGGTCCTCGGCCTTGTCCTCGGACACGTCGATGAGCTTTTCCTCGATGGTCACCACGACTTCCTTTTCCACCTTGCAGCCCATTTCCTCGGCGATGAAGGCGGCGGTGTCGTAGTCGATCATCTGGGGCAGGGAGGCCATGATGCCGTTTTTCATCAGGGCCTTGACCACCTCGGCCCCGGTTTTCTTCATGCGGCTGGCCAGCTCGCCCACGGAAATCTCGTCGGGAATCTGGACCTTGACGGGGGCCTTCTTGGCGATCTCCAGCTGGAGACGGCGCATCTTCTCCGCCTCGTCCTGGCGGCGCTTGTTGGAGAAAGCAGGGCCGCCCCGGCGCTGCTGGTTGCCCCGGACCTTCTCCCGGCCGGAGCGCTGCTGGCGCTGCATCCGCTCGCCCTGCTGGCCCCCCAGGGTCTCCAGGCGCTCGTCGTACTTGGCCAGGTTCACGTCGCCGCCCTTCCGGGTGTCCACGATTTTCTTCTGGGGCACCCGGCTGGCGGGCCGCTGCACGGGCTGGGTGCTCTGCTGGCCCTGGTGAGGGGCGGGGGCGGGCTTGCCCTGGCCGCCCTGGGGCTTCTGGCCCTGCGCGGCCTGCTGACCCGAAGCGGGCTGCTGACCCGAAGCGGGCTGTCCGGCGGGTTTCTTGCCCTGCTGGGCGGGTTTCGCCTGGGCGGGCTTTTTCTCCTCCGCCGGGGCGGGGGCCGCCTCCTGATAGGTCTCCTGGAAGATGACCTGGATGTTGGAGATGGGGTGATCCTGGGTCAGGCGGTCAAAGATGATGGAGAGCTCCCGGTCCGACAGCACCTGCATGTGGTTTTTCGGGGGCGCGCCGTACTTGGTCAGGATCTCCGTAATGGTCTTGGTGGGGAGGCCGAAGTCCTTCGCCACCTCGTGGACTCTGTATTTTTCAATAGCCAAATAAAACACCTCGTTCTGTTCCCCTCCGTAAGCCCGTTTGAAAACCGGCGGAAGCCGCCGCCGGCTTTCAGACGGACTCGGGAGCGGAGAAATATCATATATAGGAGTGGGCGTCCGAGGCCCTGTATTCCGGGGCGGCACCTCAGCGCCCCCCGCCCTTGTCCCGGCCGAAGGGGGGCTTGGGTCCGGTTCCCCGCCGGGGCGGACGGCCCTTGGCGGGGCCCCGATGGCCGGGGCGTTCCGGTTTCCCTGTCCGGGAACGGTTCTCTCCCGGTCTGCCGCCGTATGGGCGGCCCGGTCCGGCGGACTTCCGTTCCCCGTCCCTGGGACGGGACTTTCCGGCCCCGCCCCGTCCGTCCCTGGGGGGACGCCCTTTTCCGGGGGGACGGCGGTCCCTTCCCTGGGGCGGGTCCTTTTTCGGCGGGTCCCGGTGGGGGGCGGCGGCCCGCTCCTTGGCCCGGCGGCGCTTCAGGTCCATCCGGGCGGCGGCCTCGCCGTAGCGTTCCGGGTCCAGCAGGGCCAGCCGTTCCGCCACGGCGGCGGCGAGCCCCAAGTCCGTCAGCGCCGCCAGGGCCACGTTGGCCCGGCCCAGGGCCCCGCCCAGCTCCGCCTTGGAGTGGGGGAGGACCAGAAAGAGGCAGTGCCCCTCCTGGGCCAGGTGTTCCGCCCGGCGCAGGGCGTTCCCCGACGCGTCGGAGGCCGCCAGAATCAGCCGGGCCTGATTGGCCTTGGCGGCCAGGGCCGCGGGTTCCTCCCCCGCGGCCAGTCTCCCGCCCCGGAGGGCCAGCCCCAGGAGGGAGAGCACTCTGTCGTTCATACCGCGCCTCCCAGTTCCGCCTCCATGGCGTCGTAGACCTCCGGGGGGATGGCGGTCTCAAAGGCCCGCTCCAGGGCCCGGGACTTCCGGGCCTTTTTCAGGCAGGCCGGGTCCGGGCACACATAGGCCCCCCGGCCGGGCTTTTTCCCGGTAAAGTCCAGGCTGACGGCCCCCTCCGGGGAGCGGACCACCCGCAAAAGCGCCTTCTTATCCTTCATCTCCCGGCAGCCGACGCACTGGCGCTGGGGAATCTTCTTTACCTTGGGCACGTGGGTCCCCCCTTCCTTAGTTAATGGATAATGGATAATGGACAATGAGGAGCTTGCGGGGGGCCGCCCCTCCGTCACGGGACATTTGTGAATTGGGATTTCGCGGGGCCCCCGAGATGGAGGACCAGCTTCCGCAGCCGCCCCATTGTCAATTGTCCATTATCAATTGTCAATTCCTTCCTCGGTCCCGGCTTCTTCCGGGGTTTCGGCCTCCGGGACCTCCTCGGCCTCCGGGGCCTCCTCGTCCTTCGGGGCGGCGGGGACGAAGAGGTCCACCTCGTCCTCCGCGGGCTGGTAGTGCTGGGGCTTGATGTCGATTTTGTAGCCCGTCAGGCGGGCCGCCAGGCGGGCGTTCTGACCCTCCTTGCCGATGGCCAGGGACAGCTGGTCGTCGGGCACCACGCAGCGGCAGGCTTTTCCCTCGGCGGCCATGAGGACCTCCACCACGTCGGCGGGGGCCAGGGCGGCGGCGATGAACTCGGCGGGGTCCTCGCTCCACTTGATGATGTCGATCTTCTCCCCCCGGAGTTCCTCCACAATGGCGGCCACCCGCTGGCCCCTGGGGCCCACGCAGGCGCCGATGGGGTCCACGTTCTCCTCCTTGGACCAGACGGCCATCTTGGTGCGGCTGCCCGCCTCCCGGGCGATGGAGCGGACCTCCACGGACCCGTCGAAGATCTCGGGCACCTCCAGCTCGAAGAGGCGCTTCACCAGGCCCGGATGGGTCCGGGAGATGAGCACCTGGGGCCCCCGGGTGGAGTGGCGCACATCCACCACGTAGACCTTGATGTGCATGCCCTCCTCCAAAGGCTCGTCGGGCACCTGCTCCCCGGCCAGCAGCAGCGCCTCGGTGGACTCCGCCCCGGTGCCGATGCGCAGGGAGGCCGCGCCGTTCCGGGGGTCGATGCGGGTAACCACGCCGGTGAGGATCTCGTGCTGCTTGGAGTTGAACTCGTCGTAGACCTTGCCCCGCTCGGCCTCCCGGAGGCCCTGGATGATGACCTGCTTGCCGTTTCCGGCGGCGATGCGGCCGAACTCCATTTTGTCCACCGGGATGCTCACCACGTCCCCGATCTCATACCGGGCGGAGAGGGCCCTGGCCTCCTCCAGGGGCATCTCGTTGAAGGGGTCCACGTAATCCTCCTCGTCCACCACGGTCTTGCGGATGAACATGCGCAGCTCCTTGTGCTCCTCGTCGGCCTCCACCACGATGTTTTCCTCTTCCACGTCCTTGTGGTCCCGCTGGTAGGCGGTGGTGATGGCCTTGATGACTTTTTCCAGCATGGCCTCCTTGGGGATGCCCCGCTCCTGCTCCAGAAGCTCCAGGGCGGCGAAGATCTCCCCGGGGTTCATGCCGGCGGGTTCCTTCTGCTTTTTACCTCTCATCTTTGCCAAGTCTCCTTATCACAGAAATACACATTATAAATAGTAAACCGATGCTTCAAAACTCCACCCGCAGGCGGACCAGGGCCACGTCCTTTTTCTCGAAGGTATAGGACTGGTTCCCCGCCTCCACGGTGACGGCGCCGCTCTCCAGGTCATAGCCCGCCAGGACGCCGGGAATCTCCTTCCGCCCGTCCTGGGCCCGGTAGAGCTTCACCAGCACGGGGCGGCCCATGAACTGCGCGAAGTCCCCGGGGCGCTTCAGGGCCCGCTCGGCCCCGGCGGAGCCCACCTCCAGGGTGTAGCTGCCCTCGATGGGGTCCGCCTCGTCCAGCAGGTCCGAGAGCTTCCGGGATATGGACTCGCAGTCCAGGATATCTACGCCGCCCTCCTTGTCCAGCAGCACCCGGAGGTACCAGGCGCCGCCCTCTTTGACGTACTCCACGTCCCAGAGGGAGCAGCCCGCCTCAGCGATGGCGGGGGCGGCCAGTTCGGCGGTGAGTTCGGTGATTTTTTTCATACGGTACTCCCTTGAAAAATGAGGATTTTCGACGACGGGAAGGAAGGGTGTGTGCGGGAAACCCAGGAGGGGTTTCCTGCACCCTTTCATTCATTGGTTTTTCAGCTTGCTGAAAAACCTCAAGCTCTTTTTGTTGGCCCTTTTGGGCCAACAAAAAGAGCGGACCGCCGGTCCACTCTCTACCTTAGCTTCCATCTTACTCTAACATATGCAATATACCACAACTCATGAGAAAGCGCAAGCCCTTTTGTAAATTTTCGCGGGCTGGAACAAGGTGAAAATCTCCGGGGCGTATTGCGGTATTTGCCGAAATGAGGCATCATGAAACCGCTGCCCTTCTGGCAACAGGAAGGAGGCGGACGTATGTTGGAGCTTCTAGGCTTCCTCGGCTCCGTTGCGGCTGGCATTGTAAGTCATTACATATGCAGATGGCTGGACGAGAGCAAGAAGGGCAGTTGATCATCCCATAGCAAAGGGGACCCCCCGGAGAGACACGGCCTCTCCGGGGGTTCCCCTTTGCTGTGTGAACGATGCCAGAACTCTTTTGGTTTCCTCAGCGGTTGGCCTTCGCCATATTCAACATACCATACCCCCCCGAAAAAACGCAAGAGGTTTTTTGAAAATCCGGTAAAATTTCTCTTGACACGGGGCGAGTTTTCTATTATTATGTATGGGCATGCGGCGGAGAGGACATCCTCTGCGCCCCGCGACCGCGATGAACCGGGAGATTGCTCGAAAGAGGTAACTTCCGGGGAGTATGTCCGATAATCGGGCGGCTGAGAAAGGTCTGTACGCGAGCGTAGATCGCCGCGCCATGACGGAACCGGCTTGCTTTGCGCCGGTTTTTTCATGAGCGGGAATGATACGCACGGATAAGCGGACAGAAAAATTTCTCTCGCCGTACGGAATCGACGCGAATTAAAAACCGTACGAATTAGGAGGAACCCG
>CAJUJW010000018.1 GCA_910586735.1 uncultured Oscillibacter sp.
GAGCAGCGAGGCATTTTTTTAGGCCCAGTCATTGATAACCTGATTGGTCGGATTCCTCGGTGCCGATGTCCGTCAGCAGTCCCTTCAGCTCCGGGTAGGGCATGGAGTAGCGCTGGCTCAGATACCGGAGGGAAGCCCCCAGCTCCCCGTCGGGCCCGCCGTATTGGGAGATAATGGCCGCCGCCAGCTTGGGATTGGTGTTCTTGACCTTCACCGGGTATTGAAGCTTTTTCTCATATACAAACATCAGTCATTCCCTCCTACGTCCCAGGGCCACGGGTCCTTGAGCCAGGCGTAGCCGTCCTCCGGGGTCAGGTCGGTGCTGGTCAGGGGGCCATACATCTTCTCATATTTTTCCCGGCCCTCTTTGGCCAGCTTGATATAGGACCAGTAAAGCTGGAGAACCTCCTGGTCGCCCGCGTGGGTGTCCAGGTACAGGTTCAGCTCCTTGATGGCAAAGTCCAGGGCCATCAGCTCCACCAGGGCGGTGTTGGCCAGCTTGGTCTTGGCCTGAATGGCCGCCTTAAAGGGCAGGTCCAGGCCGGGGAACAGGGTGCCCGCCTGCAGGGCCTCCGCCCGGCTGAAGCGGGGAGGATTCGGTTCCTGCATGGGAATATAGGGAAACGCCAGGGGCGCGCAGTTTCCGGGAAGCGTTCCGGCTCCCGGGCAGCAGGCGCCGGCGGGCGTCTGATTGGGTTGTTCCATAGTGCTGAAAACCTCCTTATACAAAGGATAACGCGAGGATTGCGCGCTCAGTTCATCATATGCGGCGGGGCGGGGAAGGGCTACCGGCGGGGTGGTGGGACAGCTGTTCGGGCATGCCTTGATTTTTCCAGCGGGGACTGCTATAATAAAAACGGCATATGGGATAAGCCGCCGGACATATCCTCTTAGCACGAGATTTGCGAAGGAGGCGCTGCCCGTGGTCATTCTGCTGCGAAAACGCGATCTGCTGTTCTCCTGCCTGTTCTGCTGTTTTTTCCTGGGGATGGCGGCGGTGTTGTGGAGGGGGAACGCCATACCGGCCTTCAACGTCCGGGACGATTCTCCCGTCACCGTGGTCATCGACCCCGGACACGGCGGGGAGGATGGGGGAGCGGTGTCCCCCGGCGGCGTGGCGGAGGGCCAGATCAACCTGGCTGTGTCCCTGCGGGTCAGCGACCTGCTGCGTTTCATGGGGCAGAGGACCCGGCTGACCCGAACCGAGGACGTGACCATCTGTGACGAGGGCCTGGACACCATGCGCCAGCGAAAGATCTCCGACCTGAAAAACCGGGTGAAGGTAGTGGAGGAGACGGAGAACGCCGTCCTGCTGAGCATCCACCAGAACAGCCTGCCCTCGTCCCCGGTGACCCACGGGGCCCAGGTGTTCTGGAACCGGCGGGAGGGGGCCGAGGCGCTGGCGGAAAGCGTCCAGGCGGCGTTGAACGCCGCCGTCAACGCCGGGAACGACAAACTCCCCCGGCAGATCCCCGACACCATTTACCTGATGAAAAACATCACCGCGCCGGGGGTGCTGGTGGAGTGCGGCTTCCTCTCCAACGTGCCGGAGACGGAACGCTTGCAGGACCCGGCCTATCAGCTGCGGCTGGCGGCCGCCATTACGGCGGGCTGTCTGAACGCCGGCGGTGTGGAAAACGAATCTGGAGTGCAGGAATGAAACAACCCAAAACACTTTTTTACTGTACCGAGTGCGGCAACGAGACGCCGAAGTGGGCGGGGCGCTGTCCCGCCTGCGGCGCATGGAACACGGTGGTGGAGCGCCCGGAACCGGCGGTGAAGGGAAAGGGGAGGGCCTCCTCCCGCGCCGCGACGCCCCCCAAGGCCCGCCCGGTGACGGAGCTGGGGGACAGCGTGGAAATCCGGTTTTCCACCGGAATGGGAGAGCTGGACCGGGTCCTGGGCGGCGGCGCCGTCAGGGGTTCCCTGGTGCTGGTGGGCGGCGCACCCGGCATCGGGAAATCCACGCTGATGCTGCAAATCTGCGGCAAGCTCTGTGAGTTCGCCAAGGTGCTCTATGTATCCGGCGAGGAGTCCCAGCACCAGCTGCGTCTCCGGGCCCAGCGCCTCCACGTGGAGAGCGGGAACCTGTTGGTTTTGTCCGAGACCGGGCTGGGGGAAATGCTGGAGGCCGTCCGGCAGGAACAGCCCGACGTGCTGATTGTGGACTCCATTCAGACCCTGTACAACGACGCCCTGGACTCCCCGGCGGGCAGCGTCAGCCAGGTGAAGGACTGCACCATGGCCTTGATGCAGCTGGCCAAGGGAAGCAACGTCACCGTATTTGTCATCGGCCATGTGAACAAGGAGGGCTCCATCGCCGGGCCCAAGGTGCTGGAGCATATGGTGGACTGCGTGCTGTACTTTGAGGGGGACCGGCACACCTTATGCCGCATTCTCCGGGCGGCGAAGAACCGCTTCGGGGCCACCAATGAGATCGGCGTCTTCGAGATGGGGGACAGCGGGCTGACGGAGGTGGAAAACCCCTCCCAGATGCTGCTCTCCGGCCGGCCGGAGGAGGCCCCGGGCACCTGCGTCACCTGCGTGATGGAGGGGGCAAGGCCGGTGCTGGCGGAGGTTCAGGCGCTGGTGGTGACCTCCGCGGGGGGGAATCCCCGGCGAACCAGCAACGGCTTCGACTACAACCGGGCAGCCATGCTTCTGGCGGTGCTGGAGAAGCGGGGCGGACTGAAGCTGTCCATGTGCGACGCCTATCTGAACATCATCGGCGGACTGCAATTGGACGAGCCCGCTGCGGACCTGGCCGCCGTGGTGGCGCTGGCCTCCAGCTATCTGGACAAGCCCGTCCCCGGCGACCTGGCGGCCATCGGGGAGGTGGGGCTCACCGGAGAGCTGCGGAGCGTCAGCCAGCTGGCCCAGCGGGTGGCCGAGGTCCGGCGGCTGGGGTTCAAGCGCTGTGTGGTCCCGGACCACCCGGGGCTGGAGAGCTTCCCGGACCTGCGGCTTCTGCCCGTTCGGAATATCGGTGAGGCGATTCGAGCCGCTTTACGGGGATAAAGTGGACGCACGCGCCGCCCAGGGCGGGAACTCCGGCGGCGGCGGCGCTGTCCAGCGTGCAGAGGCCCTCGGATTGATAAACGCATTCACTGGTACACGGAATCAAGGCGATCCTCCGTTCTGATGGATGATACGATAGTTTGACCGAAACGGCGGATTTTATGAGGGCGGCCCATGCCGGAGGCGGACAAGCGCCCGGCGGCGGGCGGCATACCGATAGACCTGAAAGAGAGGGGGCAAAAAGAGTGATACAGGCGATTGAACAAAATAAAAATTTTGTTCAATATAGGGGAGTGCAAATAGCCCGAAAAGGCTGTTAGGCGTTTACGCAGCCCTTGGACGCTGAATCGCTCAAATCCATATGACCGACTACCGCACAGAGGCCCCGCCGATTCTGCGGGATTTCCTGGCATATCACGAGACCGTCAAGGCCCATTCCAAACAGACCGTGGACGAATACTTTCTGGACTTGCGGAATTTCTTCCGCTACCTCAAGCAGAACCGCAACGCCGCGCTGTCCGGCCTGGAGCTGGACGAGATCGACATTTCCGACGTGGACCTGGACTTTGTCGCCAGCGTGACGCTGACGGATATCTACGGCTATATGACCTATCTGAGCCGGGACCGGATTCAGCACCAGAACAGCCAGACCTCCGACTATGGCCTGAACACCGCGTCCCGGGCCCGGAAACTGGCGACCATCCGGTCGTTCTATAATTACTTGACGAATAAGGTCCATCTTATTCGTGAAAATCCTGTCAAAGATATCGACTCGCCCAAGCTGAAAAAAACGCTGCCGAAGTATCTGACCCTGGATCAGAGCATAGAACTGCTGGAGTCCGTGGACGGCAAGAACCAGGAGCGGGATTACTGCATCCTGACGCTGTTTCTCAACTGCGGACTGCGGATCTCAGAGTTAGTTGGATTAAACCTCCGGGACATTCAAGGCGAGTCCATCCGGGTCCTGGGCAAAGGCAACAAGGTCCGCATCCTCTACTTAAACGACGCCTGTCAGGACGCACTGAATCGCTACCTTTCCGTCCGCCGGCCCATCGCCGGACGGGACGCCAACGCGCTGTTTCTCTCCTCCCGGAACGAGCGGATCAGCCGCTCCACGGTTCACGCCATGGTGAAAAAGCGGCTCTCCGCCGCCGGAATCGACGAGAGCGAATACTCCTCCCACAAGCTCCGCCACACCGCCGCCACGCTGATGCTGCAAAACGGCGTGGATGTCCGGGCGGTCCAGGAGGTTCTGGGTCACGATCACCTGAATACCACCCAGATTTACACGCATATCGACAACGAATCCCTGCGGGTGGCCGCAAAGGCAAATCCCTTGTCACATATGAAAAACAGAAAGAATTCCAGCGATTAACCGTAAAGGCCCCGCCTCTTTTTGAGGCAGGGCCTTCCCTGTGCTTATATGAGGTTTTCCGCTTGGCGAACCGGGAAAGTTTTTGAACAAAATCTTACGGATGCATAACGCCGGTAATGTGGAGAAATCGGATTTTCCGGTACTCATAGGTGGACAGGGGCCGGTAATCCGCGTCGTAGCTGTGGGCGGCGATCAGGACGTTTTCCGGCGCCGCCGGGTTTCCCACGGACACCACAATGGGCGAATGCTGGTATTCCTCCCCCTTGAAGGAGAGCTGGATCAAGTCCCCCGGCAGCAGGTCCTCCAGACCGCATGTCTCCGCCAGCGGGCCGACAGAGGGATTATCCCTGGTCAGGAAGTTGTACAGGTACGGAACGCCGGTCCAGGCGGGGGCCTTCCGGTTGGCGTCGATGTAGTACCAGCCGTAGACCGGCGTGAAGTTCATGACCCCGCTTCCTGCGTAGATGCACTGAGACGCGAAGTTGGTGCAGTCCCCGCCCAGGTGCTCATAATCATAGAAACGCGGGTTTCGGCCATAGGCCCACTGGTGGGCGTAGAGCACGGCGGCCTCCCGGTCGTATGGATACAGCTGCGGCATATCGCTTCCCTCCCCTTTCCCCACAGCATATGCGGGGAAAGGCGGGGTGGTGCGTCAGAACGGGTTTCAGTTCCGTACGACCGGCAGCCAGACCTGAAAGCGGCTCTCCTCTCCGGGCCGGTTCAGATAGACCTCGATGTCCGGGGCCTTGGCCAACTCATAGCCGGAGTCCGGGAGATATTCCGTGATGATTCTCCGCTGCAATTCCTGCATGGCCTCCGGCAGCCGGCCGCTTCCCGCAAACACGGCCCAGGAGGCGGCGGGGACCGTCCACTCATACATACCTTCGGGCACGGGAGAATGGGAGGCCACGGCAATATAGTAGTGGTTCTCCTCCTCACTATAGGTGCAGACCCCCAGCATGCCCGCGGGTTCCCCGTTCATCAGCGGGAACAGCTCCGCCTGCCTGGGCCCGATCTCCGCCCAGAATTTCGGGACCGCCTGAAAGCTCTCGTCCATGTCCGTGGGAATCAGGGTCCGAAATCCCACGATGCGGAAGGCCTCCCGCTTTACAATCTGATACTCCATTTCCTCTGCCCCTTTCAGCACGAATTTGAAACGGATTCGTGGAAAGGCTTTCAGCTTTACGCCCGGCTGTTTCGCCTGAGACGGCGGCACGCCGTGGACCGCCTGGAAGGCCCGGTTAAATGCGGTGGGCGACTCGTAGCCGTACCGCAGGGCAACGTCCAGGACCTTCCTCCCGTTTTGAAGGTCCACAGCCGCCCGGGTCATGCGCCTCCGGCGGATGTACTCCCCCAGGGGAAGCCCGGCCAGATAGGAGAACATCCGCTGGAAGTGGTAGGCGGAGCAGCCCGCCAGACGCCCCAGCTCTCCCAAGTCAATCTCCCCGTCCAGGTTTTCCTCCAAGCAGTCCAGGGCCTCGTTCCAGTTTTTCAGCCAATCCATCAAATCAACTCCTTATGTTCTAGTATAACCGTCCTCTCCCATCCTGTCCTCTCTTTTTCGGTGCGAAAAAAGGGAGCGCAAAAGCGCTCCCTTTTTGTGGTTCACGGAATCAGGCCTTGCCGTTGCAGCCAAGGACATCCACCAGCTTGTGACGGACCAGCTCCTTGATGTTGGCGCGGGCGGGCTTGAGGTACTGACGGGGATCGAAGTCGCCGGGATGCTCGTTGAAGTGCTGCCGGATGGTGCCGGTCATGGCCAGGCGCAGGTCGGAGTCGATGTTGATCTTGCAGACGGCGCTGCGGGCGGCCTGACGGAGCTGCTCCTCGGGGATGCCCACGGCGTCGGGCATTTTGCCGCCGTTGGAGTTGACCATCTTGACATAGTCCTGGGGCACACTGGAGGAGCCGTGAAGCACGATGGGGAACTCAGGCAGGCGCTTTACGATCTCTTCCAGAATGTCAAAGCGCAGCGGGGGCGGAACCAGGATGCCCTTCTCGTTGCGGGTGCACTGCTCGGGTTTGAACTTGAAGGCGCCGTGAGAGGTGCCGATGGCGATGGCCAGGGAGTCGCAGCCGGTCTTGGTGACAAACTCCTCCACTTCCTCGGGACGGGTGTAGTGGGAGTCCTCGGCGGAGACGTTGACCTCGTCCTCCACGCCGGCCAGAGCGCCCAGCTCGGCCTCGACCACGACGCCGTGGTCATGGGCGTATTCGACCACCTTTTTGGTCAGTTCAATATTCTCCGCAAAGGGCTTGGAGCTGGCGTCGATCATGACGGAGGTGAATCCGTCGTCAATGCAGGATTTGCAGGTCTCAAAGGTGTCGCCGTGGTCCAGGTGCAGCACGATGGGGATTTCGGGGCACTCGATGACGGCGGCCTCCACCAGCTTCACGAGGTAGGTGCGGTTGGCGTAAGCCCGGGCGCCCTTGGACACCTGAAGGATCACAGGAGCCTTTTCCTCACGGCAGGCCTCGGTGATACCCTGGATAATCTCCATGTTGTTGACATTGAAGGCTCCGATAGCGTACCCTCCGTGATAGGCCTTTTTGAACATCTCGGTAGAAGTGACCAGTGCCATAACAATCATCTCCTGACAAATTTTATTTGTCCCGTCCCCGGGCCGGACCGGGAAAGGGCTCTGGACCCCTTTCCCTTCCTTTGCGGAGACGAAAACGATTTTCTTTTATGATAATATCACAAAAAAAATAAAATGCAAGTATTTACAATCCATTTTTTAAATGGTATGATAAAAAATACCATGGACTTTGTTCCCTGGTCTGAAAAAGGAAGAAAAAATTTTTTGAGGAGGCTGTTTCTCATGAGTGAATTGAAAGGCGCCTGCATCTTCGGCCAGTCCGGCGGCCCCACTTCCGTTATCAATGCCAGCGCTTACGGAGTCATCAGCACGGCTCTGAAAAATCCCAACATCACCCGCGTCCTGGGCGCGGAACACGGCATCAAGGGCGTATTGAACGACCGGCTCTTTGACATGGGCCAGGAGGACCCCGCCGAGCTGGAGCTGCTGAAGTACACCCCCTCCTCCGCTCTGGGCTCCTGCCGCTATAAGATGAAGGACCCGGATGTGGACGACACCGACTACAAGCGCATTCTGGAGATCTTCAAGAAATACGATGTCCGCTATTTCTTCTATAACGGCGGAAACGACTCCATGGACACCTGCAACAAAATCAGCAAATACATGCAGAAGGTGGGCTATGAGTGCCGGGTCATGGGCGTTCCCAAGACCATCGACAACGACCTCTTCGGAACCGACCACTGCCCTGGTTTCGCCTCCGCCGCCAAGTATATCGCTACCAGCTGCATGGAGGTCTATCAGGACGCCCGGGTCTATGACACCGGCATGGTCTGCGTCATTGAGATCATGGGCCGTCACGCTGGCTGGCTGGCTGGCGCCGCCGCTCTGGCTTCCGCCTACGGCGCGGGCCCCGACCTGGTCTATCTCCCCGAGGTGGACTTCGACATGGACAAGTTCCTGACCGACGTGGAGCGTATTTATAAGGAGAAAGGCAACTGCATGGTGGCTGTCTCCGAGGGCATCCACTACGCCGACGGCGCTTTCGTCTCCGAGGCGAAGACCTCCGCCACCGACGGCTTCGGCCACGCTCAGCTGGGCGGCCTGGCCGCCATGCTGGCCGACGCCGTGAAGCAGAAGACCGGCGCCAAGGTCCGGGGCATTGAGCTGAGCCTGCTCCAGCGCTGCGGCGCGCACCTGGCCTCCGAGACCGACATTGAGGAGTCCTTCATGTCCGGCAAGGCCGCCGTGGAAAACGCCGTGGCGGGCATCACCGACAAAATGGTGGGCTTCGAGCGCACCTATGAAAACGGACAGTACGTCTGCAAGACCAAGCTGCTGGGCCTCACCGACGTGGCCAACACCGAAAAGAAAGTGCCCCTGGAGTGGATCACCCCCTCTCACGACGGCGTGACCAAGGACTTCATTGACTACGCCCTGCCCCTGATCCAGGGTGAGCCCAAGCTGCCCAAGCAGGACTCCCTGCCCCGGTTCGCCAAGCTGAAAAAGGTTCTGGCGAAGTAAACCAAACATTTTCGAGCGCCGGGCCGGACAAGCGGTCCGGCGTTCCCCTTTCCGAAATCAGGAGGTTATCTATGGCGGGATTTGTGGATAGAAGCGGAATGTTTGCGGACTTCAATTTCAAGCTGGTGGTGATCGACCGCATCCTGGAAAAGCACCCCAGCTTCGAAGCGGAACTCGCCGCCATAAAACAACGGTACATCGACCCGGTGGACCACTGCGCGTTTTTAAAGGAGCCGCTGCCAGAGGTGGTGGACTACTTCCAGAAACTGCGACCCGGAGATTTTGAAGCCCCTGGGAAAAAAGGGCGTCAAGCTGGACATTTAGGGCAAGAGCCCCGCTTGCACAGCGGGGCTCTTGTTCGTTCACTTTTCAATGCCCGACCAAGCCAGCTTCCACTGCCCGTCCCGGCGAACCAGCTCCATGGTCAGATAATTGTAGCTCTCCCCCTCCTCCAGGTTCAGCCGGTGCTTGACGGAAACCGTGGCGGAGGCCGGGTCCTGGTCGTTGTCCGGGACATAGTCCACGGAGGCCACGGTGAGATACTCCGAGACATCCTCGCCATAGGCGTCCGCCTCCGCGCCCTCCGCCAGCAGGTCGGAGACGCCGGAGAGGTTGTTGGACAGCAGGGCTGGGAACAGGCGGTCCGCCGTCTCATAGAGAGAGCGCATCCACTCCGGCACGGTCTTCTCCAGGGAGACCACCCGGAAGCTGGAAGCCATGTCCCGGAAGCGCATCCCTAGCCCTTCCTCCGCCTCCAAAAAGTACCGGGAGACAATGACAAAGACCCCTCCCTGTCCGTCGGTCACGAACGAAAATTCCGCCTGTTCGGAATCCCAGTCCGTTCCATTGCTGGCCCGGAGATAGAGGCCGGGGGCGCTGTCCCCCAGGATGACCTCGGCGTAGCGGTCTGTCAGCGCCTTCTCCGCCTCCGCCCTGGCTTCCACAACGGAAGTCCTGGGGATGTGGAAGATATCCAGGCCGCACTCCGGGAAACTGTCCGGCAAGGGGTTCTTGCTCCTGATGCTGTAAAGTCCATCTTCTTCACGGATGGTGAACTGTTCCTCATTGACATAAATGAGAAAATCCACCGTTTTCTCCTGGGAGGACACGGTATAGCTCACCATCCGCAGGGTTCCAAGCTCGCTTCCCGGCGGCTGCAAGAGCGGGGGCCTGGCGCCACCCGGGTCTTGCTTCTCCTCCGGCGGGTCCGGTTTGACAGTGGCCGGGGGCTGCTGTTCGTCCGGCGGCGATATCGCCGGTTCTGTCCGCCACAGGAGGACAGAACTCACCGCCACCACCAGTGTCAGACAGGCGGCAAGGCAGTATCCCGGCCAGCGGGCCCGCCGTTTTCCCTCGCTGCGGGCCACCAGCGCCGGGTCCGCCCCGCCGATGGCGAGAAACAGCCGTTCCTGATTTTTCATAGCAGTCCCTCCTTTTCCAAATAGCGCCGCAGCTTCTCCCGGCTGCGGAACAGGCTGCTTCGGACGGTGCCCTCCCGCATTCCATAGCGCCGGGCGATGTCCGCCGCGGGTTCCGTGAACCAGTACCGGCGCAGAAAGACATTGCGCTCCCGCTCCGGCAGGGCCCGGAGGAAGCGATTCACCGCCTCCTCCAGCTCCGCCGCCTCCACGGCCTGGAGGGTGTCGCCGGGAGAAACGCACTCCGCCAGCTCGTCCAGGACCAGGGGCAGCTCTCCCCCGCCCCGTTTCTCCGCCCGGCCCTCCCGCCAGCGGTTAAAGGCCAGGTTCCGGGTAATCTTCCCCAAAAACGGGGCCAGGAACTGGGGCCGGTCCTCCGGCATGGCGTTCCAGGCTTTGAGCCAGGTGTCGTTGACGCACTCCTCCGTGTCCCGGCAGTCCGGCAGGATGTTCCGGGCCACGGTCCGGCAGTAGCGCCCGTATTTCTCGTCGGTCCGCCGGATAGCCTCCGGGTTCCGGGACCAGTACAGGTCTATAATGGCGCGGTCTTCCATCTTCTCTCCCCTTTCGCGTCTGGTGTAAAAGGCCCTTCACCTATAAAGACAGGAAAAACCGGCCCGCGTTTCCTGGAAAATATTTTTTCATAAAAAACCGCCCGCCTCCCGGCGGACGGCTTGAAAACGGCGGTCGAGCGTCTTCCGCCCTGTCAGCGGTTCTTTTGATAGATGGTCCAGAGCCCGTCCATCAGGAGAAACTTGTCGTAGATAATGGGATTGCGGCAGTAGCGCACGATTACGGGGGCGTTCCCTCCGGTAGCCACCACGCTGACCTTCCGGCCGGAGAACTCCTCCTGGATACGGTCGATGATGCCGTCCAGCATCCCGGCTGTGCCATAGACGATGCCGGAACGCATGCAGTCCTCCGTGTTTTTCCCGATCAGGGCCTTGGGGTGCTGGAGAGAGATGTCCGGCAGCTGGGCCGCCCGGCGGCTCAGGGCCTCCAGGGAGACGTTGACCCCCGGCAGGAGGAGGCCGCCCTCGTAGGTCCGGCCCTCGGAGATGACGCCGATGGTGGTGGCCGTGCCCATGTCTATGGTGATGATGGGGGGCGTGAATTTCTCCAGGGCCGCCACGGCGTCGGCCACGATGTCCGCCCCCACCTGGGTCTGCACCGTCAGGCGGATGTTCAGTCCGGTTTTGACCCCCGGGCCGACGACCATGGGGGGCTTGCCCAAAAGGCGGGTCAGCGCCTTTTCCATCATGAAGTTCAGCGGAGGGACCACGCTGCAAAGGATAGCGCCGGTGACATCCTTGTAGCTGAAGTGGTAGAGGGTGAAGAGATTCATCAGGTCGATGCTGATCTGGTCGGCGGTCTTCCGGCTGTCCGTGTCCAGAGAGGCCAGGAAACGAAGGTTTTTCTCCTTGTCAAACAGCCCAACGGAGGTGTTGGAGTTGCCCACGTCGATGGCAAGCAGCATGGAGGTCGCTCCTTTCTCTTTTGTTTGATTCTTATTTACATAGTATCACGAGTCAGGCCCTCTTGCAAGAGCGGGCGAAGGTGACATTCCCCAAAAGAAGGACTTGTCATCATACATTCGTTCTGGTATAATGAACGCATCAAACAGAAAGGACGGCGCGGTCTATGACGTTTTTAACCAAGCTGCCCTCTCCCCTGGGCCCTCTGACGCTGGCCTCCGACGGGGAAGCCCTGACGGGCCTTTGGCTGGAGGGGCAGAAATACTACGCCGCCGGGCTGAGCCCGGACGCCCGGGAACGGCCGGACCTGCCGGTGTTCCGGCGGGCGTCGGCCTGGCTGGACGCCTATTTCACCAAGCGGGACCTTCCTCCCCCGCCGCCTCTGGCCCCCAGGGGAAGCGCGTTCCGGCGGAGGGTGTGGAGGCTTCTGCTGGAAATGCCCTATGGCGAAACCGGCACCTACGGCGCGCTGACAGAGCGGCTGAAAGCCGCCGGGGTTCCCGCCTCCCCTCAGGCTGTGGGCGGCGCGGTGGGACACAACCCCATTTCCATCCTGATCCCCTGCCACCGGGTGGTGGGGGCGGACGGCAGCCTGACAGGCTACGCCGGGGGCGTGGAGAAAAAACGCTTTCTGCTGGAGCTGGAGGGCGCGGACCTGTCGAAGCTTTATATGCCCAAAAGGGGGACGGCGCTGTGATGGAGAACTGGATATACCGCCCGGAACCGGCCGGCAGCCGGGAGGCGGCCCCGCCCGCGCCGGAGAGAACAGTCCCCAGGTACGGGAGATTTCCCTGCCCCTGCTGCGGCTATCTCACCTTTCCCGCCCCCAAAGAGGAGGCCGTCGCCTTTGTCTGTCCGGTGTGCTTTTGGGAAAACGACGTGTTTACCCCCGACGCGGATCAGCCCAGCGATGAGAACCGGGGCATTACGCTGAACCAGGGCCGGGAGGCGTTCCGGCGGCTTGGGGCCGTTCGGAAGGACCTGGTGCGATACGTGCGGAAGCCCCTGCCGGAGGAGATTCCATAAGGAGAACGGGCATTGGCTTTCCAATGCCCGTTCTTATTACAGGATGATGCAGATCAGTCCCCCGCTGCCCTCGTTGATGATGCGGGTTAAGGTCTCCTGGAGCTTTTTCCGGGCGTCCTCCGGCATCCGTTTCAGCTTCCCCTGGAGGTCGTCGCTGACCAGCTCGTGGAAGCTCCTGCCGAAGATATTGGACTGCCAGATTTTGCTGGTGTCCCCCTCGAACTCCTGGAGCAGATAGTTCACCATGTCCTCCGACTGCTTTTCGTTCCCCACGATGGGAGACACCGCCGTCTCGATGTCCGCCCGGATCATGTGGATGCTGGGGGCGCTGGCTTTCAGCCGCACGCCGTAGCGGCCTCCCTGCTTCATGATTTCCGGCTCCTCCAGGGTCAGCTCGTCGATGCTGGGCACCACAATGCCATAGCCCGTTTCCTTCACGTCCCGCAGGGCCCCGGCCACCTTGTCATACTCCGCCTTGACCCCCGCCAGGCGGGTCAGCAGGCTCATCAGGTCTCCGTCGTCCGCCACCTCGAAGCCGGACTGTTCCGACAACGTGTGATAGAACAGCTCCCGGGGCAGGCTCAGGTTCGCCGCCGCCACGCCGGTGCCCAGGTCGATGGAGGTGATTTTGGCCTCGCTGATGTTTTCGCAGTTCCCCAGGGCGGCGATGACGCCGTCCACCTCCCGGATGTGCTGGAGCTGTGCGGTGCCCTGGCGCACGGCGTCGTAGAGGCTGGCCTTGATGGGGTGGTCCGTGGGCAGGGCGTCCACCCAGGGGGGCAGGAACAGGTCCAGCTCCTGCATGGGGAACTCGTAGAGGACGGCCTTGAGGATGTCCGCCACGTCCTCCTCCCCCAGGTCCAGGCAGTTCACCGGGACGCAGTTCACCTCATAGCGGGAGGCGATGTCCCTGGCGATGGCCTCCGCCCGGTCGCTCTTGGGGTCCACGGAGTTCAGCAGGACGATGAAGGGCTTCCCCAGCTCCTGGAGCTCCCGGACCACCCGTTCCTCCGCCTCCAGGTAGTCCTCCCGTGGGATGTCGGAGACGGTCCCGTCGGTGGTGATGACAATGCCGATGGTGGAGTGTTCCGAGATGACCTTCCGGGTGCCGATCTCCGCCGCCTCGGTCATGGGAATCTCGTGGTCGTACCAGGGGGTGGTCACCATCCGGGGCGCGTCGTCCTCGAACTGGCCGATGGCCCCCCGGACCATGTAGCCCACGCAGTCGATGAGCCGCACGGAGAAGGACGCCCCGTCCGGCAGCTGGACCTGGGCAGCCTCCTCCGGGACAAACTTGGGCTCCGCCGTCATGATGGTCCGGCCCGAGCCGCTCTGGGGCAGCTCATCCCTGGCCCGCTCCTTGCGGTACACATTTTCAATATTGGGAATCACCTGGGTTTCCATGAAGCGCTTGATGAAGGTGGACTTGCCGGTCCGCACCGGGCCCACCACGCCGATGTAGATATCCCCCGCCGTGCGGGTGGCGATATTCTGGTAGATGGTTGTATTCATAGTATCCCGTCCTTTTTCCGCTCCATATTCATGTTCCCAATCTATGCCCGTCCCGGCGAAAGTATGACGGCCCGTCTGGTTTTGGAGAAAGCGCACAAAGAATCTCCCGGTTCTCAGGAGCTGATTTGGCCGGTTTTTGTATTTACACCGGTTCTTTACTATGGTAAACTGCTAATGTATTAAACGGGCGGGTCTGCCCGCCCCATTTGGAGGATGAAGACATGATGAAAAGCAAGAAACTCTGGGCCCTTCTGCTGGCCCTTGCCATGGTCCTGAGCCTGGCCGCCTGCGGCGGAAACTCCGACAGCGGCGCCAAGGATGCCCCGCCCGCGGACACCTCCGCCCCCGCCGAGACCGACGCTCCCGCCGAGGGCGATCAGCAGGCCGCCGACAGCGACCTGGCCTATGTCCAGGGCAAGGGTACGCTGGTGGTAGGCATGACGGACTTCGCCCCCATGGACTACCGGGACGCCAATGGAAACTGGATCGGCTTTGACGCCGACATGGCCTCCGCCTTCGCCGAGAGCCTGGGCGTCAAGGTGGAGTTCCAGGAAATCACCTGGGACTACAAGGTCATGGAGCTGGACGCCAAAAGCATCGACTGCGTCTGGAATGGGATGACCCTGAACGACGAGGTCAAAGCGGCCATGGACACCGGAAACGCCTACTGCCTCAACGCCCAGGTGCTGGTGGTCCCCGCCGACAGGGCTGCGGACTTTGAGAACCTCACCACTCTGGAGGGACTGAACGTGGCCGTGGAGTCCGGTTCTGCCGGCGAGGACGCCGCCGAGGCCCTGGGCGCTTCCACCACCGCCGTGGCGAAGCAGTCCGACGCGCTGATGGAGGTCTCCGCCGGAACCGCCGACGCCGCCGTCATCGACCTGCTCATGGCGGGAGCCATGATTGGAGAGGGAACCAACTACGCGAATCTGACCTATACCATCAACCTGAACACGGCCCAGGGCCTGGAGTCCGAGGAGTACGGCGTGGGGTTCCGCAAGGGGTCCGACCTGGTGGACGCGTGGAACAGCTTCTGGTCCGGCGCCATTGCCGACGGCACTGTTCTGGAGACCGGCACCACCTACGGTGTGCAGGAGTCCCTGATTCTGGAGTAATCCCCTCCCCCGTACATATCCGCAAAGGCAGAGAGTTTTCGCTCTCTGCCTTTGGGCGGTTTTCCTCCCCGAAATCTTCAATGAGAGGACGATTCCATGCTTTCCTTTTTTAGCTCCGCCGAGTTCCAGATGGTCCTGTCCGCCCTGAATACCGGCTTTATCAAGACGCTCCAGCTCTTTTTTGTCACGCTGGTGGGGGCCGTGCCCCTGGGCCTGGTCATCTCCTTCGGCTCCATGAGCCGCTTCACCCCCCTGCGCTGCCTGACGAAGACCATGGTCTGGATTATCCGGGGCACGCCCCTGGTCCTCCAGATCATCGCCCTGTACTACGTGCCCGGATTGAAGGGCTTCCACATCTGGAGCGGCGGAGAGTCCGGGCGCTTCACCGCCGTGGCGGTGGCCTTTATCATCAACTACGCCTGCTATTTCTCGGAGATTTACCGGGGCGGCATCCAGGGCGTCCCCGTCGGGCAGCAGGAGGCCGGGCTGGTGCTGGGCATGACGAAGCGGCAGATCTTCTTCAAGATCACCCTTTTGCAGATGATCAAGCGGATCGTTCCCCCCATGTCCAACGAGATTATCACCCTGGTCAAGGACACCTCCCTGGCCCGTGTGGTGGCCTTGCAGGAGGTCATCTGGATGGGCGAGTCCTTCATGAAGGGCAACCAGGGCTACGCCGGGCTGGTCTGGCCGCTGTTCTTTACGGCGGTGTACTACCTGGCTTTCAGCGGCGTGGCCACCATCCTTCTGGGGAAGCTGGAGAAGAAGCTGGAATATTTCCGTTGAGAGGAGACTGACGACGATGGCGATTTTAGAGGTCCAACACATTGAAAAGCACTTCGGGGACACCCAGGTCCTCAGCGATATCAGCTTCTCCCTGGAGGAGGGACAGGCTCTGTCCATCATCGGCTCCTCCGGTTCCGGCAAGACCACCCTGCTCCGCTGCCTGAATTTCCTGGAGCGGCCGGACCACGGCTCCATCTCCGTAAAGGGCGGCGTCATCTTCGACGCGGCGGACCCCTCCACCCAGGCGGAGAAGGACATCCGGCAGAAGCGGCTTCACTTCGGCCTGGTGTTCCAGAACTTCAACCTCTTCCCCCAGTACACGGCCTTGCAGAACGTCACCCTGGCACGAGAGCTGCTGGCCAAGGAGCGGGGCGGCGAGAGCAAGGAGGACATCGCCGCGGCGGGCCGGGAACTGCTGGAGCTGATGGGCCTGGCCGACCGGGCGGACCACTACCCGCACCAGCTCTCCGGCGGGCAGCAGCAGCGGGTGGCCATCGCCAGGGCCCTGGCACTCCAGCCGGACATCCTCTGCTTCGACGAGCCCACCTCCGCCCTGGACCCCGAGCTCACCGGAGAGGTCCTGCGGGTCATCCGGTCCCTGGCGGAACAGAAGACCACCATGATTATCGTCACCCACGAAATGGCCTTCGCCAGGGACGTGGCGGACCAGGTGATCTTCATGGACGGCGGCGTCATCGTGGAGCAGGGCGACCCCAGAGAGGTCATCGACCACCCCAAGGAGGAGCGGACGAAGCAGTTCCTCTCCCGGTACGTCAACGGCTGAAATACACGGGAAAAAGAGTGCGGGAGGAAATCTCCCGCACTTTTTTCAGGCTCTTTTTCTGGGAATCAGCAGCATCTGGTCCTGGGGAATCTCCTCCTCCCCCTCCAGCTGGTTGGCGGAGAGGATGGCGGCGATGGTGGTGTTGTATTTCTTCGCCAGGTCCCAGGCGCTCTCCAGCCGCCCGATGCACCGCAGGACCAGGGAGGGCGCGCCGCCCAGGTCCTTGGCGGTCTCTGTGTCCAGCTTGGCGGCGGAGACGCAGACCTTCTTCACCCGGGCCGCGGCCTCCACGTGGAAGTCCACCGGGAAGCGGACCTCAATGCCCCGGTCTCCCAGGGTGCCCTGGACCTCCTCCGGGCAGACGGCCCGGGCCGTGACCCGGCAGTCCTCCGGCAGCTCCAGCTGGCAGCCGGCGTCGATGCTCCTCTCCGCCACCAGGGGGACGCCGCCCTCGTCCAGGTACATGGCCCGGACTGTCACCCCGGCCCGGAGAACGGCCATGTTCCCCTCCCGGCTGACGGACACCGCGCCGCACTTGGCGGACAGGGCCAGGATGGACTCCGCCACCACGCCGATCTCCAGCACCTCCCGCAGGGTCTGGCGGCGGGTCATGGTCTCACAGAAGCTGGTGATATTCAGCGGGGCGGCCTCGTAGGTCATATCGTAGGCGGTGGAGTACAGGTCGCTGAGCAGAGTCAGTTCCTGCTCCTCCCGCAGCAGGGCCGTGGCGTGGAGATACAGCGTCACGGCGATCTGGCGGCCCTCCGGGTCGTCTCCGTCAATCTGGAAGTCCGTCCCGGTGAGCTGCAGTTGCAGACTGGCGGCGGACCCCTCCTGGGCCCCCTCCACCTCCATAATCTGGGAGAAGGGCAGCTCTGAGGTGACGGAACCGCAGCCGCCGCCGTTATCCCGGTAAAGCAGGCTGACGAAAAAGACGCCCTTGAAAATCAGCTTGCTTCCCACGATCTTCGTCTCGGTGACGGTGCTGGAAACCTGGCTGGTCAGCAGCTCCGCCGCCCCCTCCCGGCCCGGAGAGAGGTTCATCTCCTCGGTGAACGTAAAGTCCTTTTCCGCGATATGGGTCAGGAGAATGGCGTGCTGTCCCTCCTGCCGCTTCTCCACCTGGTGCCCCGGTTCCGCCTCCGTGTCCTCGCAGTACACCAGGGGCTTTCGCTGGTAGCCGGTCAGATGGGTCACCAGCTTGCAGTGGGTGAAGATCTTCCGGGGGTTCAGCATCCGGGCCTCCAGAAACTCCGTCTCGGTCTCCGCCGTCAGGTGCTGGCAGCCCGGCAGGGCCCGGCTGTCGCTCTCGACGGTGAAGGGTATGGCAAACTCCAGGGTGCGGACGCCGCTCTCCCCGTCCGGCGTGTAGAGCACCGTGACCCGGACGGTGCCGGAGAGCTCCGCCTTCCCGTCCCGCAGTTCCCGGCTGTGAAGGTAGACCTTCCCATCCGTCTCAATGATGCGGGCGATATCGGGGCAGTAGTCCGGCACGATGGTCTCCGCCGTCTCCTCCTGGGTGAGCGTCAGCTCCCCGCCCGTCTCATAGGCGTCCAGAGACACTTTTTTCAATTCCAGTTCCATAATAGAACTCCTTCCTTTCCCGGCAGGTATAGAATCCATGTCCTACTCTATGCGCCGCCGGGGCCGGATATGTTTTACACCTTAAAAATCTTCTTCAGAATGCCCCGAAGCATTTTAGGGGACTTCCAGACCACGATATTCATAAAACGCCTCCTCTCACTCAACGCCGGCAGCAGGCGCAGCCGCAGCCGATCAGCAAAATAGCAACCAGAAACATCAGTACGCCTACTGGAAATATGATGGCAATCAAGATCCCTGCGCCCAGGGCTGCGGCAAACATGCCCAACAGACGGATTCCTCCGCCGTCCTCGTTTCCACAACCCCAGTTTCCACAGCCTCTATTTCTGCAACCCATTGCGGTGCGCCTCCTTTCCTTCCAGTATATACGGCGGGGCCGTCCATGGTGTAAAAAATCCGCCTCAAATAATGAGGCGGATTTTCTTCACTTTCTCTCCTGCCACTCCCGGAGGGGCTTTAGCTCCTCATAGAGGCGCAGGTAGCTGTTGTGGCGGCTTCTTTGGATGTCCCCCCGGCGAAGGGCCTCCAGCACGGCGCAGCCCTTCTCCCGGGTGTGGGAGCACCCTACAAAACGGCACTCCCCCAGGTAGGGCGCGAACTCCAGGAAGGTCTCCGGCAGACGGCGCTTTAGCTCCAGGTCCAATTCCTCGGCGTCGAAGGAGGAAAAGCCCGGCGTGTCCACCACCTCCGCCCCGCAGGAGAGGCGGTGCAGCTCCACGTGGCGGGTGGTATGCCGCCCCCGGCCCAGGGCCGCGCTGACCTCCCCCACCTGTAAGTGAAACTCCGGGTCCAGGGCGTTTAAAATGCTGGATTTCCCTACGCCGGAGTTGCCAGTAAAGGCAGACAGCTTACCAGCAATCAGGGCCTTTAAATCCTCCATACCCTCCCCGGTTTCCGCGCTGACCCGCAGAGTCGGGAAGCCGGAGGCCCGGTAAATGCCGTAGAGCTCCTCCGCCGGGTCCAGGTCGCACTTGTTCAGCACCACCGCCACGGCGCAGTCCTTCAGCGCGGCGATGGCGGCCACCCGGTCAATGAGGAAGGGGTCTGTCCTGGGGATGGCATTGGCGGCGATGACCACCAGCTGGTCGATGTTGGCCACGGCGGGCCGGGAGAAGGCGTTCCGCCGGGGCAGAATTTTTTCCACAAAGCCCTCGCTGTTGCCCAGCTCCCGGACTTCCACCCGGTCCCCCACCAGGGGGGAAATTCCCTCCTTGCGGAATTTCCCCCTGGCCCGGCATTGCAGGACCGCCTCGCCGGTGTCCACGTAGTAGAAGCCGCTGAGGGCCTTTTGAATCCGTCCCGTCATATCAGTCGAATTGCAGCTCCTGGGTCATGCTCTGGTCCAGGACGCCGTCAAAACAAATCTTGACAATCTGGGTGCCAGTTCCCTTCAAGGGCGGATTCGTGGTAACCGTGCCGTCGGAGACGGCGACCCGTTCGTGGAACTGGGGGCTCTCCTCGTCGCCCACGTAGACCTCCACCAGCACCGTAGTACGGTCGGTAAACTGGGGGATTTGAATATCAATGGACCGTTCCTTGATAGTTATTCCTTTGCTGATTCTGAATTTAATCGTGTCCCATTCCGTCACCGTGGTGTTGGGCTCCAGACTCTGCCAGATGACGGTGTTGGGCTCTTCCTCGCTTTCCACGGCCTCGATGTCCGCGTTGGTGCAGGTCAGGTGCCAGGTGTCCACCAGGGACCGCAGGACCTCGTCGATCTGCTTCCCCGTGAAATCGGGCACGGGAACCGGCCGTTTCTCCGGCCCCTTGCTGACCACCAGGCGGACCACGTCTCCGTTTTTCAGCTCCTCCCCCTCGGCGGGCTCGCTGCGGATGATATACCCCTCCGTGTATTCGTCGCTGAACTCCGTCTCCTCGCTGACGATGGTCAGGTTGTACTTTTCCTTCAGGCTCTTGAGCAGAACCTCTGCCTGGGCCACGGTCTTGTTGGTCACGTTCAGCATTTCCCCGGTGTCCTCCCCGGCGCTGACCCAGACCTCGATGACCAGGTTGTCGTCCCTGACGTGCCGGTCCTCCGTGGGGTTCTGCCGGATGATCACGCCCTCCGGGTAGTTGTCGTCAAATTCGCTGCCCATTTCTTTCAGGGTGAAGATGTCCTTCACGCCGGACATCTCGCCGGCCTGCTCCACCGTATAGCCCACCACCAGGGGCACGGGATAGGTCACCGGGGCCTGGTTCTGCTGGCTGATGGAATCGGAGACCATGCGGAACAGCACGATGGCCAGGGCCGCCGCCAGGAGGATGGCCACCACCACCAGCACCTTCACGCCGACGCCCCCGCCCCGCCGGACCGGCTCGTAGTCGTCCTCATAGTCCCGGCGGCGCTCCCGGACCCGTTCCGGTTCCCGGGTCTTCTTCACAGGGTGGAGGGTCCGGTCATAGACGCGGATGGGCTGGGTGGGCTCCACCGGCTCGTCCGGCCGGAGATCCATCATGGTGAAGTCCAGGCTGATGTTGGGATTCTTCCGAAAATCCTCCAGGTCGGCAATCATGGCGTCGGCGGAGACGTAGCGCCGCTCCAGGTCCGGGGTCATGGCCTTCATGCAGATCAGCTCCAGCTGGGCGGGAATCTCCGGGTTTAATTCCCTGGGGGCCAGGGGCACGGAGCTGAGGTGCTGAATGGCCACGGACACGGCGGAGTCCCCCTCGAAGGGCAGCCGCCCGGTGAGCATCTCATACATGACCACGCCGGCGGAGTAGATGTCGCTGCGGGCGTCGGTGCGCTCTCCCCTGGCCTGTTCCGGCGAGATATAGTGGACGGAACCCAGGGCCTCCTGGGTCAGGGTCTGGGCGGAGTTTTCAAGGCACGCGATGCCGAAGTCGGCCACCTTTACGCTGCCGTCCCGGAGGACCATCACGTTCTGGGGCTTGATGTCCCGGTGGACGATGCCCCGGCTGTGGGCGTGGCTGAGACCCCGCAGAATCTGGGTGATGAAGTGCAGGGACTCCCGCCAGTTCAGCTGGCCCCGCTTCTCCATATACTGTTTCAGGGTGATACCGTCTATGAGCTCCATGACGATATACTCCGTGTCGCCGCCCCGGCTCACGTCGTAGACCGACACGATATTGGGGTGGGACAGCTGGGCCACGGCCTGGGACTCCGCGTTGAAGCGGCGGCGGAAGTCCTCGTCCTGGGCCAGCTCCGGCTTCAGGATTTTCACCGCCACAAGCCGGTTCAGCCGGTGATCCCTGGTTTTATATACCACCGCCATGCCCCCGGTGCCGATGCGCTCCAGGATTTCATAGCGGCTGTCCAGCATCTTTCCGATGTACTGATCCATGCGGTTCCTCCTTCCTTACAGCTTTTTCGCCAGGACGACGGTGACGTTGTCCGACGCGCCCCGGCTCTTGGAGATGGCCAGAAGCCGTTCCATGCAGGTGTTGGTGTCTTCCTTGAGAACCTCGTCCATGATTTCCTGGTCCGTCACGGTGTTCACCAGCCCGTCGGTACACAAAAGCAGGTACTCCCCCGGCAGAAGCTGGCAGGTGTAGCAGTCGCACTCCGGGTCCACGTCCGGCCCCAGGGCGCGGGTGATGAGATTCCGGTTGGGGTGGTGCCGGGCCTCCTCGGCGGTGATGTCCCCCCGCTCCACCATGTGCTCCACCAGGGAGTGGTCCCGGGTGATCTGGACAATGCGCTCCTGGTTGATATGATAGGCCCGGCTGTCCCCTACGTTGGCGATGACCGCCCCCCCGTCGAAGGAGACGGCGGAAACCAGGGTGGTCCCCATGCTGTGATAGGCCTCCGAGGTCCGGGCGGCCTCCCGCACGGCGCGGTTCGCCAGGGCCACCGCCACCACGGAGATCTCCCGCAGGCGGCCCGGCTTTGCCTCCGGGCTGAGGCGCTTTTCCATCTCCGCGGAGAAGGTGTCCACGGCAATGCGGCTGGCCAGCTGCCCGCCGGCGGCCCCGCCCATTCCGTCGCAGACCACGCAGACGGTGTGTCCGAAAGCGGTTTTCACCGCGTAGGCGTCCTGATTCTCTTTGCGGACGAGGCCCGTGTCGGTCATGCTCCATATGTTCATCATTGGGAATCCTCCCCTTTCTCTGCCTTCCTGCGGAGCTGTCCGCAGGCGGCGTCTATATCTCCACCCAGGCTTCGCCGCACCGTGGCAGTGACGCCGTGAGATTCCAGACGTTTTTGAAACGCCGCCGTCCGGCGGGAGGGCCGGAAGGGGCTCTCCGCCACGTCGTTCAGCGGAATCAGGTTCACGTGGCCGGGCATCCCCCGCAAACGCTTGGCGATGAGGTCCGCCTGCCAGTCCTGGTCGTTCACGCCGTCGATCATGGCGTACTCAAAGGAGATCCGCCGCCCCGTTCTTTCAAAGTAGTCGTGACAGGCGGCAAACAAATCCTCCACGGGATAGGCCCGGTTGACGGGCATGAGCTTGGTTCGGGTCTCGCCGTCCGGCGCGTGGAGGGAGACGGACAGCGTCAGCTGGGGCGCCAGCTCCGCCAGGCGGCGGATGCCGGGCAGCACCCCGCAGGTGGACAGGGAGATGTGGCGCATCCCGATGTTCAGCCCGTCGGGGCAGTTCACCAGCTCCAGAAATTTCAGCACGGCGTCCAAGTTGTCCATGGGCTCGCCGATGCCCATCAGCACGATGTTGGAGATGGGCGCGCCGGAGTCCTTCCCGGTGAAAATTATCTGGTCCAGCAGTTCTCCCGGCGTCAGGTCCCGGACCTTCCCGGCGATGGTGGAGGCGCAGAAGGCGCAGCCCATCCGGCAGCCCACCTGGGAGGAGATGCACACGGTGTTCCCGTGGTGATAGCGCATCAGGACGGACTCGATGCAGTTGCCGTCCGCCAGCTCCCAGAGGTATTTGATGGTGCCGTCCTTGGCGGACACCTGTTTCCGGGCCGCCTTGGGAACGGTCAGGGCGCAGGTCTCCCCCAGGCGCTCCCGCAGGGAGCGGGGCAGATTGGACATCTCGTCAAAGGAGGTCACCCCCCGGCTGAGCCAGGAGAAGACCTGCTTTCCCCGGAAGGCGGGCTCTCCCATGCTCTGGAGAAATGCCCGCAGTTCCGGCAGGGTCATGGATTTGATATCGGTCATGGTTCCGCCTCAAACGCGCCGCGTCATGCGGCAGATGTAAAAGCCGTCGGTGTCGTGAAGGTGGGGCCAGAGGGTCACCTGGCCCTCCACCGGTCCGACGGGACCCGGCAGGGTAAACCTTTCCCGGGAAAATTCCGGGTGAAAGCCCAGGAACGCCTCCGTCACTTCCCCGTTCTCCTCCGGCAGGATGGTGCAGGTGGAGTAGAGCAGGGTTCCGCCTGGGCGGACATAGCGGGCGGCATTTTCCAAAATGGCGCTTTGGACCACCGGGAGGGTGAAGAGGCCGTCGGCCTTCTTCCAGCGGATGTCCGGCTTCTTGCGGAGGATGCCCAGGCCGGAACAGGGGGCGTCCACCAGCACCAGGTCGAAGCCCTCCCGCCATTCCTCCCGGAAGGCCCGCCCGTCGGCGGCCTCCGCGCGGATGGAGGTCAGGCCCAGCCGGGCCGCGCCCTCCCGGATGCGTTTCAGCTTGTTCTCGTGGAGGTCGCAGGAGACGATCTCCCCCCGGTCCCCCATGGCGATGGCGGCGGCGAAGCTCTTACCGCCGGGGGCGGCGCACACGTCCAGCACCCGGCTTCCCGGCTGGAGATCCGCCGCCAGCACCGTCAGGCGGGCCGCCGGGTCCTGAATGTAAAGCATGCCGCCCCGGAAGGCCCGCAGACGCTCCAGGTCCCCGGTGCCCCGCAGCAGCAGACAGTCCGGCAGCCAGGGGTGCCTCTCCGCCGGGACGCCCTCGTCCGCCAGGGCGCGGAGGGTCTCCTCCGTGGAAAAGCGGCAGGTGTTGACCTGGGCGGCAGCGGGGGGCTGGCTGTTGCTGTTTGCCAGGAACGCCTCGGCCCCCTCCCGACCCAGCAGGGCCAGCAGGCGCTTCACCAGCCACTTGGGGTGGCTGTAGCGGATGGAGAGGGCCTCGTCCCGGTCCGGGACGGCGGGCAGGGCCCCCTTTTCCCGGCAGAGCCGCCGGAGAACGGCGTTCACCAGCCCCGCGGCCTGTCCCCTTCCCGCGCCCTTGGCCAGCTCCACCGACGTGTGAACGGCGGCGCTGTCCGGCACCCGGTCTAGGAACAGAATCTGATAGGCCCCGATTCGCAGGATGTCCGCCAGGGGCGGCTGGAGATGGTTCAGCTTCTGAGAGCAGAACGGGGCGAGGTAAAAGTCCAGCAGGGTCTCGTTTTGAATGACGCCGTAGACAATGCGGCTGCAAAGCGCCGCGTCGGCGGGAGGTAGCCCCTTTAAACGCGCGCTCAGGGCCGCGTCCGCCCAGGCCCCCCGCGTCCGGCAGGCGGTCAGGACGGACAGCGCTTCCTTCCGGGCGCTCATCTCCGCCCCCCGCTCCGGCGATTGCCGCCGCGGTCACTGCGGCCCAGGAAGATCAGCACATAGCGCAGAAGCTGCAAGGCGGACATCAGCAGGGCCGCCACATAGGTCAGCGCCGCCGCCCGGAGGACCTTCCGGGCCCCGGGCAGCTCCTCCTGGTCCAGAATCCCCTGGCCCTCCAGGGTCTCCAGGGCCCGGCGGGAGGCGTTGAACTCCACCGGCAGGGTCACCAGCTGGAAGAAGGTGGTCAGAGAGAACAGCAGGATTCCCGCCAGAAACAGGCTCTGGCTGTACATCACAAGTCCGATGAACAGCAAAAGCACAGAGCACCGGGACCCCAGATTCGTCATGGGCACAATGGCGCTTCGCAGACGAATGGGAGCGTAGCCCACGGCGTACTGGACGGCGTGGCCCGCCTCGTGGGCCGCCACGCCGACGGCGGCGACGGAGGGCATGGCGTAAACCGGCTCGGAGAGGTAGATGGTGTTGTCCCGGGGGTCGTAGTGGTCCGTCAGATGCCCGGAACACGGGCGTATTTGCACGTCATAAACCCCGTTGGCACGCAGGACGGCCTCCGCCGCCCCGGCCCCGGTGTACTGACGGCGGGTTCCCCGGCTGCTGTACTTTTTGAAGTTGCCGCTGACCTGGGTCTGGGCCCAGAGGGACAGGATCATCACCGGGATCAGCAGAAGAACATAGATGTTGTTGGCCAGGAAATCCCCATAGCCACCATAATAATAAGGCATAGGCACCCTCGAAATCTATCGTTGAATGGGATGTCCCAATAAATAAGCGGCGGCGGACATCCGTTTGCCGCCCTTGGCCTGGAGCTCCGTCACCCGGAGGACCTTCCCGTCCCCGCAGGCCAGGTCGATTCCCCGCTTCCCCGCGGCGACAATGGTCCCGGGCGGTTCCCCGGTCCCCTCTCCCGTCTCCAGGACGGCGTAGAGCTTCATCTCCTCGCCGCTGACAATATCCGTCGTAGCACAGGGCCAGGGCAGCAGTCCCCGGACCTGGCAACTGATCTCATGGGCGGAACGGGTCCAGTCTACGGAGGACAGCTCCCGGCTCAGCATGGGGGCGTAGGTGTGCTTGTCATGGTCCTGGGGCGTGCGGGAGGCCGTGCCCTTGGCCAGGGCCGCGACGGTCTCGGACAACGCCGCCGCCCCCAGTTCCGCCAAGCGGGCGGTGAGGGCCTGGGCGTCCTCCGTCTCCCCGATGGGGGTGGACCTCTGGAGAATCACGTCCCCCGCGTCCAGCTCCTTGGCCATATACATGATAGAGACGCCGGTCTCGGTTTCCCCGTTCAGCACCGCCCAGTTGATGGGGGCCGCGCCCCGGTACTTGGGCAGCAGGGACGAGTGGACGTTGATGGAGCCCAGGGGCGGCACATTTAAAATCTCCTCCGGCAGCAGCTTTCCATAGGCCGCCACCACGATCAGTTCCGGCTCCATAGACCGGACCAGGGCCAGACTCTCCTCGTTCCGCAGGCTCACAGGCTGGTAAACCACCAGATTTTTCGCAAGGGCATATTCCTTTACAGGCGTTGGCATCAGCTTGTGTCCCCGGTTTTTCGGCTTGTCCGGCTGGGTCAGGACGCCGCAGATGTCGTGCCCGTCCTCCACCAGCCGCCGCAGAGAGGCCACGGCGAACTCCGGCGTGCCCATGAAGAGTATCCGCATCAATTGTTCCCCTCTTCCTGGCCGAAATACTCCTCCACTTCCTCGTCCGTCAGGAAGCGGTCGATGTGCTCTGTGTACAGGTGGCCATCCAGGTGCTCCAGCTCGTGGCAGAAACAGCGGGCCGTGAGACCCTCTCCCTCCACCTCGAACCAGCGGCCGTGCCGGTCCTGGGCCCGGACGCGTACATAATCGGGCCGGGTGACCAGCCCCCACTTACCGGGGACGCTGAGGCAGCCCTCCGGGCCCGTCTGCTCTCCGCTCTGGGAGACAATCTCCGGGTTGATCAGCTCAATGAACTCCTCGGTCTCCTCGTCCATCACCACACAGGCCCGGCGGAGAATGCCCACCTGCGGGGCCGCCAGGCCCGCGCCGCCCGCCTCGGACAGCGTCTCCACCAGATCGTCCATCAGAAGATGCAGACGAAAATTGAAGTCCGTCACCGGGCGGCACACCTTGTTCAGACAGTCCTCACCCTGCACCACGATTTTGCGCAATGCCATTCCTTTTCCTCCCTACTCCGCGGCGTTGCACTCCGCGAAAATATTGAATCCCCGGTTGGCGCTGTTCCCGGCGAACGCCCGCAGCAGCCCGCCGATCTCTTCCCGGGTCTCTTTGTTGTTTTGATTCACCAGCAGGCAGCGGTAGCGATAGCGGTTATTGACCTTCACCACCGGGGCCGGGGCGGGCCCCAGGACATCCTGGTCCCCAAAGCGCCGGCGCAGCGCGTCCCGGACGCCCAGGGCGGCGCGGAACACCGCCCCCTCCTCCGCGCCGGACACCGTGATGGTAAACAGGTCCGCGAAGGGCGGCAGGCGGCGGAGACGCCGCATCCGAATCTCGCTCTCGTAAAAGCGCTGGTAGTCCTGCCGGGCGGCGCACTGGATCACGTCGTTGCCCGGCGTATAGGTCTGAATGACGGCCCGGCCGGTCTTCCCGCCCCGGCCCGCCCGGCCCACCACCTGGGTCAGCAGGCTGAAGGTCCGCTCCGCCGCCCGGTAGTTCTCCTGATAGAGGGAGAGGTCGGCGGTCAGGACCCCCACCAGGGTCACGTTTTCAAAATCCAGCCCCTTGGCGACCATCTGGGTGCCCAGCAGGATGGGGATCCGTTCCCTGGCGAAGCGGTGAAGCAGTTTCTCGTGGCCCTCCGCCGTGGTGTCTGCGTCCATGCGCAGAACGCCCGCTTCCGGAAACAGGCCGTTCAGCTCCTCCTCGACCTTCTGGGTGCCGGCTCCCACCCGCTTCATCACGCCGCCGCAGACCGGGCAGGCGTCAAAGCTCCTCTGGGAGTGGCCGCAGTGGTGACACATCAGCCGCCCGTTGGCGGAGTGATAGGTCAGCGGCGCGCTGCACCGGGGGCACTCCGGCACGTGGCCGCACTCGCCGCACAGCACATAGCGGCTGCTTCCCCGGCGGTTTAAAAAGAGGATGCTCTGCTCCCCTTT
This sequence comes from uncultured Oscillibacter sp., assembly GCA_910586735.1. Classification (GTDB taxonomy): domain Bacteria; phylum Bacillota; class Clostridia; order Oscillospirales; family Oscillospiraceae; genus Oscillibacter. Next base: position 27,691 of record CAJUJW010000018.1, read on the forward strand.
TTCCAGGTTCCGCTCCAGCTCCTGCCGGAGGACGGCGCTGATCATGCCGGGGTTCCCGGCCTTTATCTCCTGGCGGAGGTCGGCGATCAGCACCTGGGGAAGGCTGTGCTCGTTGTACCGGCGGCGCAGCAGGGCCAGGCTGTACTGCCCTCTCTCCGCCGCCCAGGCCGTCTCGATGGACGGCGTGGCGGAACCCAGGACCAGCAGGGCCCCGTCCCTGGCGCAGAGGTACTTGGCGATGTCCCGGGTGTGATACCTGGGCGGGTTTTCCGAGCCGTAGCTGTCCTCCTGCTCCTCGTCCAGGATGATAACCCCGATGTTTCGCAGGGGGGCGAAAATGGCGGACCGGGTGCCCAGCACCACCTTGACCTCCCCCCGGCGGATGCGCTTCCACTGGTCATAGCGTTCCGTCATGCGGAGGCCGCTGTGGAGCATGGCCACGTCCTCGCCGAAGTAGGAGGAGAATTTTTCCATCATCTGGGGGGTCAGCACAATTTCCGGTACCAGGACGACGGCGGTTTTCCCCCTGGACAGTATCTCCTGAACCAGCCGCAAATAGACCTGGGTTTTTCCGCTGCCCGTAACCCCCCGCAGCAGCGCGCCGGAGGCCCGTCCCGCCTCCGCCAGGCCGAGGAGCAGGTCGAAAGCCGCCTGCTGTTCCTCGTTCAGCACAATGGGCGGGCCCGGCTCCACGCCGGAGGGGGGCGGAAGCCGCAGCTCCTCCATCTCGGAGAAGGCCAGCAGTCCCGCTTTCTCCATCCCCCGGAGAACCCGGAGGGACGCGCCGGTGAAATAGGTAATCTCGGCGCAGGCGGTGGGCCCGTTGGCAGCCAGGAGCTTGACCACCTCATAGCGGGCGGGCGAGGAGCGCCGCTTTCCCTCCGTCAGGGCCAGGGCCTCCTCAGCACTGAGAGCCAGCGCCGCCATCCGGCGGGTCTTGTCCCCCACCTTCTGCTTCGCCTCCATCTCGTGCCAGACGATTCCCGCCTTCTCCAGGGCCCGGAGGGCCGGGAGAGCGTCGTCCCCGTGGGCATCCCGCAGGGCCTCCGCCCCGGCGGAACCGCCGGAGCGCTCCAGGGTCTCCAGGACCTCGGCGCCGTGGCGGACGCCCTTGGCGGCGGCCCTGACCGTCTCCGGGTCCAGCCCGGCCTGAATCCGCCAGACCTCCCGGAGGCGGTACCACAGCCCGGCGGGCAGGATGGTCCGCGCCGCCTCAAACATGGTGCAGAAGTACCGCTGTCGCATCCAGAGGGCCAGGGCCAGCCCCGGGCCGTCCAGCACCGGCTCCCGGTCCAGCACCGCGGAAATGGATTTCAGTCCCCGGACCTTCTTCTCCTCTCCCCGGGCGAGAATCAGGCCCTCCGAGGGCTTGTTTCCTCTGCCGAAGGGCACGGTTACCCGCACACCGGGCTCCGCCCGGTCCTCCAGGTCCTCCGGGACCAGGTAGTCATAGGGTTTGTCGATGTGATAAGGCGCGGCGCTGACCGCCACTTTTACAATGGGCGCGGTCTCCATCCAGGCCGCGTTACGCCTCTTCAGCGGCCACGGTCACGCCGCCGGCGGTGAGCTTGCCCTCGGCCACCTCGTGAATGGCCATGGTCACGGGCTTTTCCTCCAGATGGATGTCGGCCTCCTCGGCCTCCTCGGCGATCTGGCGGGCCCGGCGGGCCACCACGTTTACCAGCATATAGCGGTTGGGAATATACGCGTTGAGCTTGCTCATGGCGGGATACAGCATCATAGCAAATCAGCTTCCTTTCCGATACAAATCTATGGCGGTCACTTGCCGCTGATGATCTCCATGCGGTCTATGGACCGGCAGTGTTCCGCCGTCATTATGGCATCCAGTTCCCCGGCGGCGTTTTCGATGGTGTCGTTAATCACAAAGTAGTGATACGCCCCGGCGGTACGGCACTCCACCTTGGCCCGCAAAAGCCGCTTCTCAATCTTCTCCGGGCTGTCGGTGCCCCGGAGGGTCAGGCGGCGGGCCAACTCCTCCCAGCTGGGAGGGGCGATGAAGATGAGGACTGCCTCAGGCCGCTTATGGGCGATTTGCAGCGCCCCCTGCACGTCGATTTCCAAGATCACGTCCCGGCCCGCCGCCATAGCCTCGTCCACAAAGCGCTTGGGCGTGCCGTAGAAGTTGCCCACGTATTCGGCATACTCCAAAAACGCGTCCTGGGCCATCCACTCATGGAAGGTGTCCACATCCAGGAAGTGGTAATGCACACCGTTTTCCTCACCGGCGCGGGGCTGGCGTGTAGTGGCCGAGACGGAGACATAAACATCCTTCCGCCTTTCCAGCAACACTTTCAGCACGCTTCCTTTGCCCACGCCGGACGGGCCGGAGATGATAAATGTTTTTCCCTTTTTCATGCTTCCTCCTGTTTCTCCCCGCCGAACTTCTCCGCCGGCAGGGCGGATAAGATCACGTGGTCGCTGTCCATGATAAAGATAGACGCGGTCTTCCGCCCATAAGTGGCGTCAATGAGCATCCCCCGCTCCCGGCTCTCCTGGGTCATGCGGCGGATGGGGGCGGAGTCGGGGCCCACAATGGCCACCACCCGCTCCCGGGAGACCATGCTTCCAAATCCGATGTTGATGAATTCCATGCCTCACTCCACGTTCTGCACCTGTTCCCGCATCTTCTCCACCTCGGCTTTCAGATTCACCACCACCTGGGCGATGGACACGTCGCCGCATTTGGAGCCGATGGTGTTGGCCTCCCGGTTGACCTCCTGAATGAGAAAATCCATCTTCCTCCCCATGGGCTCTGTGGCCTCCAGCATGGTGCGAAGCTGTCCCACATGGCTCCTCAGCCGGACGGTCTCCTCGTCCACCGCCACCTTGTCGGCGTAAATGGCCGCCTCGGTCAGAATGCGCTGGGGGTCGATGGAGACGCTTTGCAGCACCTCCTGCATCCGGGCGGTGAGCTTGGCCCGATACTCCGCCACCGTCTCCGGCGACCGGACCTCCACCTGGGCGGTGTAGTCCTCAATGGCGTTCAGACGGTTCCCGATGTCCTCCGCCAGCCTGGCCCCCTCCACGGCCCGCATCTCGTTGAAGGCGGCCAGCGCCTCGTCCAGCACGGCGCAGAGGTCGGCGCTGACGGATTCCAGGTCCTCGTCCGCCTTGGTGACGGACAGCACATCCGGGAAGCGGGCCAGAACCTCCGGCGTGACCTTGTAGGCCGTGGGGCCGCAGACCTCCGCCAGCTCGTTCAGAGCGGAGGCGTACTGCGCCGCCAGCTCCCGGTTGACCGCAACCTGGGTCACGTCGGCGGCGGAGGCGTCCACGGTGACGAACACGTCCACCTTTCCCCGGGAAACCGCCTTCTGGACCCGCTGTTTCAGGGCGTCCTCGGCAAAGATATACAGTCGGGGCATCTTCACCGTACAGTCCAGATAGCGGTTGTTGACCGCCCGGACTTCCACGGTGATATCCCGACTGCTGCGTTTCTCTTTGGCTCGGCCATAGCCGGTCATGCTCTTGATCAAAGCCATCTCCTCCTCGTTTCAAATAGCTGTGCCTCCGCCTGGGCTGCCCGCCCTCAGATAAAGCAGCAGTAGCCGCCGTTGCACAGCGTATAGGCGCAGCACAGGGTCAGGCAGGGATTCCCGGCGCACAACGTCCCGAAGGGCTGTCCCTCCGGCCGGTAGGGCGAGCCGCCCCGCATCAGGTCCAGGGCCCGGCGGTACTCCGGGTTCCCTGGCTCCATCTGGCAGGCGGCCTGGTAGTAGCGCAGGGCCTCGTCCATCCAGCCCCGGCGGTAGCACACCGCCCCCTTGAGAAAGTTCCACTCCGCGCCGTGGTCGGAGGTGTTGTTCAGCAGCGCCTCCGCCCGGGCCAGATCGCCCGCCTGAATGGCCATGCGGACCTGCTGGAGAACGGAGGAGGAGGAGCCGCCGCCGCTGTAGGACTGCTGCTGCCAGCCGCCGGTATAGGAGGACCGGCTTCCGCCGCCGCTGCGGCGTTTGTTGATCTCCTCGTAGGCGGCGTTGATCTCCTTCATTTTCTCCTGGGCCAGGTCGGCCAGGGGGTTGTCGTGATAGTTGTCCGGGTGGTACTTCCTGGCCAGCTCCCGGTAGGCCCGCTTGACTTCCTCGTCCGTGGCGCTCTCCGAGACGCCGAGTACCTGATAGGGATCGTTCATGTGCTTCTCTCCTGTGTATCTCTCTTCTTCCCTCCGCCGTGAAAGGCGCCGTCCAGCACCGCCTTCCCCACGCAGAAAAGGCCGGTATAGAGGGTGGTTTCCAGAACCGGCGTCCAGACGCCGAAGTCCCACAATTCAAAGGCCGTGGCCATCATGTGGATGGAGTGGTCCAGCGTGGCGGCGAAGCTCTGCCGGGCCTCCTCCGTCCAGACGCCGCCGGACAGGCCGTAGCGCAGGGCCACGGGGTTGTAATCCCCGGAGGCGGCGTCCTTTTTCAGGTCGTCCGCCGCGTCCACCAGGTAGACCCAGCGGCCCAGGTGGTAAAAAATCTGCTCCAGCACCCGCCGCCGCACCGGGTCGTCCACCGACTGGGCGGCCCCCTGCAGCAGTACGGCGAAGGTGTCCGCCGCCCGGTCCATGGAGGAACAGCCCTCCCGCTCCAGCGCGGCGAGGGCCCCCAGCTGCCGCCGGGTGGACTGGTTAAAGGCAGGCCGGGCCCTGGCCGCCTTGCGGTAGGCCCGTTCCAAAACGGTGGAGATTCCCCGGTACTTCAGGCCGTGGAACCAGTCGTGGTCCTCCACGCCGTCCCGGGCCTGCCAATAGGCCAGGATCACGCTCTCGTCCGCCGCCAGCTCCAGCGCCGGGCCGGACTCCAGCCGGTCCCGCCCGTGAACGGGGTGGGCGGCGCAGCGGCCGTGGTGGACGGGACCCTCCTCCCGGCCGGAGAGGAGGATGGCCAGAAAGGTAAAGTCGTAGTTCAGGATGAACCGGGCCGCCGTCCCATAGCGCTGCCCCAGGGTGTGGCAGAGGCCGCAGTAGGCCCGGCCGAAGCGTCTCAACTCCTCCTCCGGCAGGTCCTGAGGCGGCCTGACATAGCCAAACATCAGAACAGCCGGACAATGGTAAAGGACAGCCCGCCCCTGGCCCGAAGCCGCCGGTCGTAGGCTACGGCCCCCAGGACGCCCAGGAGGAAGCCCGCCGCCGCCGCCGTGTACTGCACCGCCACACTGGAGGTGGCCGCCAGGGCGGCCAGATAGCCCAGGAAGAACAGCGCCACGGGAATCAGGTAGACCAGGGCCACGATGCGGAGCATCTTCTTCGTGCTGCTCTCCACCACGACCTTCTGTCCGGGTTCCGCCCCGATGGGGTTCAGCGCCCGGGCATGCACCGCCGTGCCGGTGACGCCGCAGCCGGCGCACTCCTCGCAGTCGTGGCCGCAGGCGGACTTTCGGGGGACGGAAATCTCCGCGTGCCCGGCGTCGAGAATGCGCTCAACCGTCGCGATCTGGGTCATGGCGTTCCCTCCGTCTCTCCTTCGGCGGGGGTCTCCAGGCCCTCCGCCGGCCCGGAGGCCGGTTCGCCCTCCACCGGCCCGGAGGCCGGTTCGCCCTCCGGCGGCGGCTCCTCGGCGCCCTCCCGAATGGTGATTTGAATCTGATAGACTCCGCTGATGCCCACGTCGCCCTTGTTCACCGTCACCTCCGCCGGGATGGTATAGGTCCCGGAGGCGGCGGAGTAGTCGCTGAGGTCCACGGTCACAGCCACGTCCTCCCCCGTGAGGGCGGAGATGTCCGCCTTGGTGCCGAACACCTTCACCGGCAGACTGCCTGTCAGCAGTTCCACCCGCTTCCCCTCCGGCTGGTTCAGGAAGGAGATGTTCTCCGTTTTCAGCGTTTCGCTGGTCATGTCCTTGAACCGGATGCGCAGGGCCGCCCGGGTGACGCCGCTGACGTTGGTACAGCCCTCCGGCAGGATGATGGGATAGTTGGTTGTGGTGTAGTTCTCGGAGGCCTCCGTGCCCAGCTCCGCCAGATCATAGGCGGGGCCCAAAACCAGCGTTTCCACGTTTTTCAGCTGGGAGGCGTCCCCGGTGACGGCGATGGTCTGGGGCTCGATGCGGTAATCCGTGTTTTTAATGCGGCGTCCAGGGGACTCCGTCAGGTTGACCACCAGCTGGAGCTCCTTGGTGACGAAGACCGGCAGCGTGGCCCGGACGAAGTCCGCCGAGGCGTGGATGTCCGCCTTGTCCAAAATCTGGCCGTTCTCGTCGTAGAACTGGAGCTCCAGGTCCTTGGACACGGTTTCCACCGCGTTGGCGCCGATGTCCAGGGTGACCTTGGCGTAGCTGATGGGAGAGATGTCCTCCTGGAGGCCCCGGACCTCCACCTCCGTGTGGGAGAGCTCCACCTGTCCGGCGGAATAGCTCTCCGCCACGTTGCCCACCAGCTCGCAGCTTACATCGATGGTCCGGCTGTACAGCTCGCTGATGTGTACCTTGGCCATGCTGAAACTGGTGTTTTCCCGCTGGATGACATTATTCCCGAACTTCGGGTCCGTAAAACTGATGGTGTAGTTGACCCGCTGCTCCCCGGCGCTGGTGATGTCGAAGAGGCTGGCGGTCACCCGGATATCCGACCGGTCCAGGCTGCAAATATCCCATCGGGTGCCCTTCAGGGTCAGGTCGATGGTCATGTCCGTGCCGTCCTCCACCAGCATCAGTCCCCGGTCCCCCAGGGTGCTCTCATACAAATACTCGATGGGCACCTCCAGAAACTCCCGGGTTTTCGTCTGGGGCGTGCCGTTGGGTCCGCTGGTCAGGTCGGCGTAAAGCCAGATGGCGCAGGCCACCAGAATGGACAGCAGCAGGTAAATAATCCGGCGGCGTCCCGTCTTTTCGTTTTCCACCTTACGCACCTCCGTCCTTCCTGGAGCGCAGCAGGGCCGTCAGGCTGAATTTCTGCTTATCCGTTTCGGCTTCCTCCTGCGGAAGCAGCTCGTTCCGCAGGAGGTTGTCCAGGGTCTCCGGCTTCAAGTGCCGTTTCAGCATCCCGCCGGTGGCCACGGAGATGGAGCCGGTTTCCTCCGAGACGATGACCACCACCGCGTCGGAGTTCTCGCTCATGCCGATGCCCGCCCGGTGCCGCATGCCCAGGTCCCGGGAGAGATTCACATTCTTGCTCAAGGGGAGCATACAGCCCGCCCCCAGCACCCGCCCGTGACGGACAATGACCGCCCCGTCGTGCATGGGCGCTTTCACAAAGAAGATGTTTTTCAAAAGCTCGCTGGACACCGCCGCGTCCAGCACCGTGCCGCTGCGGACCATGTCGTCCAGGAGAATCTCCCGCTCGAACACGATCAGCGCGCCGGTACGGGACTGGGACATCTCGGAACAGGCCAGCACGGTCTGCTCAATGGTCTGCTCCAGGGCGCTGGCGTTCTCCGCCCGGGTGAAGAGGGCCAGGATGCGGCGGCTGCCCATCTCCTCCAGAATCCGGCGAATCTCCGGCTGGAACAGGATGATGAGGGCCAGGACGCCCACCTCCACCATGCGGCTGAGCAGGTAGTAAATGCCGTTGAGCCCAAACAGGTAGCTCAAAAGCAGGGCCGCCAGAAAGACAAACAGCCCCTTTAAAAGGCTGGCGGCCTTGGTGGTCTGCACCAGGGTCAGCACCTTATAGAGCGCAAACGCCATAATGGCGATGTCCAGGATATCCGTGGCCTCGATGGTCAGCAGATACCGTCCAATGGTGGCGAAGAGCTCTGTCAGCGTCACATTCATTTCTACGTCGTCATCCCTTTCTTCCTGCCGCCGGGAGAGCGGCTGTTTCCGCCGAGGGGAACACCAGGTCATGAATACTATAGATTATATAGAACCCGACCGTAAAAAGCAAGGTAAACCAAGGGAAAATTACCGGAAAATTCACGGTCTGTTCAGAAAGAGCGCCCCAGAACCCCCAGCAATGCCCGAATCAGCCGGGCGACCTCCTCCGGCGTGTTGAAATCGGAGAAGCTGATCCGAACGGTGCCGGTCTCCAGGGTCCCTGCGGTGCGGTGGGCGTAAGGGGCGCACTGGATGCCGGACCGGACGGCAAAGCCCCGTTCCGCCAGGGAGGAGCCGATGGTCTCCACGTCCAGGCCCTCCGCTGTCACGGACAGCACGCCGGCCTGGTTTTTCAGGTCCGGCGAGGCGTAGACCCGCAGGCCCGGCAGATCCTCCAGTCCTTGGGCCGCCAGGCGGGTCAGGCGTTTTTCATTGTCCAGAATTTTCTCCAAGCCTCCCCGGCGGACGTACCGGACGCCGGCCAGAAGCCCGGCGATGCCCGGCATGTTGAGGGTCCCGGCCTCCAGCCGGTCCGGCAGGAAGTCCGGCATTCGCTGCTGAATGGACCGGCTGCCCGTTCCTCCCTCCAGCAGCGTCCGGGTGGGAATCCCCTCGCCGCAGAGCAGCACGCCGGTGCCCTGGGGGCCGTAGAGCCCCTTGTGCCCCGGCATGGCGGCAAAGGCCGCCCCCAGCGCCCCCATGTTCAGAGGCAGAATCCCCGCGGACTGGGAGGCGTCCACAATGAAGGGCACGCCCCGCTTCCGGCAGATGGCGGCGATGTCCTCCACCGGCTGGATAAAGCCGAAGACGTTGGAGACATGGCTGCAAATCACTGCGTCGGTATCCGGCGTAATCAGGCGGTCAAAGGCCGCCGTCACCGCCTCCGCCTCAAACAGCGGGGCGGCGGCCACGGAGATGCTCGCCCCCAGGGCCTCCAGGGGGCGGGTGACGGCGTTGTGCTCATAGCCGGAGACCACCGCTCTGCCGGAGGGCGGGACCAGGCTTTTGATGGCGATATTCAGCGCGTGGGTGGCGTTGAGGGTGAAGATCACCTGTTCCGGGTTTTTCAAGCCGAACATCTCCGCCAGCTCCGAGCGGCACTGGAACGCCGTGTCGGCGGCCCGGGCAGCGGCGGGATAGCCCCCCCGCCCCGGGGAGCTCATGGAGGCCAAAGCCTCCCACATGGCGGCGGCCACGGAGGCGGGCTTTTGGAAGGTGGTGGCTGCGCTGTCGAAGTAAATCATGGCCCCACCTCCTGGTACTGCCCCTGCTGATAAAGGAATATCTGAACGGGGTCCAGGCCGTCCCTGTGGAGGGCGGTCAGGGCCTCCGGCAAAACGGAAACCGCTACGCGCACGGCGTAGGCGCAGCCCAGGTCCGTCAGCTCTCTGGGCGGACGGAAGATCTGGCAGCGAATGCCCGCCCGGCTCAGGGACTTCTGCATCCGCTGAGCGTAGGTCACGGAGCGGGCAAGGATGATATAGTGCTCCACAAACACTCCTCCTTTCCTCCTATTCTATGGGGCTGGAAAGGAAAGGTGTCTGGGGCGTGAAAACGCCCCGCCGCGGGGCGGAGCGAAAGCGCTGTTTGGAGTATATGCGCCTGGGGGAAAAACGGTGTCCCAGGCAGGTCTCGTCTCTTCACACGGTCCCTTCCACCAAGACTACAGCGTGGGCCGCCATGCCGGAGCCGTCCCCGGTGAAGCCCAGGCCCTCCTCGGTGGTGGCCTTGACGTTGACCCGTTCCGCCTCAATCCCCAGGGCGGCGGCGATGTTCTCCGCCATGCGGGCCTTGTAGGGGGCGACCTTCGGCGCCTGGGCCAGAAGGGTCGCGTCCACGTTCACCACGGCAAAGCCCTTTTCTCTCAAGAGCCGTCCCACCTCCCCCAGCAGTTTCAGGCTGGAGATGCCCTTGTAGGCCGGGTCCGTGTCCGGGAACAGCTTCCCGATGTCCCCCAGGCGGGCGGCCCCCGCCAGGGCGTCCATGACGGCGTGGACCAGCACGTCGGCGTCGGAGTGGCCCAAGAGGCCCTTTTCCCAGGGGATTTCCACGCCGCCCAAAATCAGTCTCCGGTCCGGGACCAGGCGGTGTACGTCATAGCCGTGTCCAATCCGCAGATTTGTCATCGCCCCTCCTCCCGGGCCTTCACAATGGCCTCTGCCAGAATCAGGTCCATGGGCGTGGTGATTTTCAGGTTCTCCTCCTCGCCCTCCACCAAGAAGACCACCTTTCCCAGCCGCTCCACGGCGGAGGCGTCGTCGGTGACGGGGGCCTCCTGCTCCAGGGCGGACTGGAGGGCGGCCTTCAACAGGCTGGCCTCGAAAACCTGGGGGGTCTGGACGGCCCGGAGGCGCTCCCGGTCCAGGGTCTCCTCCACCCCGCCGTCCTCCCGGACGGCCTTGACCGTGTCCTTCACCGGCACGGCGGGGGCGGCGGCGGAACAGCGGGCGGCGGCGGACACCACCCGGTCGATGAGCTCAGGCGTCACCAGGGGCCGGGCCCCGTCGTGGACCGCCAGAAGTTCCGTCTCCGGCGAGACCTCCAGCGCCGCCAGGAGGGCGGAGTGGACCCGGCTCTCCCCGCCCCGGATGACCTTGGCGCACTTTGTCAGCCCATAGGTCCGGCAGAGCTGGGAGATCTCCAGGATGTCCTCCTCCCGGGCGGCGATCACAACCTCGTCCACGGACCCCGCCACCTGGAGGGCCGCCAGGGTCCGTACCAGCACGGGCACGCCGTCCAGGGGCTGAAGCAGCTTATTCACGCCGCCCATCCGGCTGGAGCTCCCCGCCGCCGCCACCACCGCGGCGCAGCGGGGTCTGCGGGCCTCCCGCATTTTTTTGAAAAACGGCCGCATAGAGAACCCCCCCCTCCCCGGTCACTGCGGCACCGGCGGTTTTTGCATGACCGCGTGGTCCAGCCGCGCCTCCGCGTCCTGATAGGCGCAGCCCTCCACCAGCGCGATTTCAGAGACGATGATCTGCTTCGCGCTGTGGAGCATCTTCCGCTCCCCCGTGGAAAGGCCCCGGCGGGAGTCCCGCCGCATAAGGCCCTTTACCACCCGGGCCACCTCGTTGAGGTCCCCGCTTTTCAGCCGGAGGAGGTTTTCCTGATAACGCTTGTTCCAGTTGGCGCTGGATTCGACTTCCAAGGCGGGGATTCCGGCGAAGAAGGCCTCCGCCTCCGCCTCTGAGATGATGGACCGGATACCGATGGCCTGACAGTTGGCGGTGGGTATCTTCAAAACAAGACCGCCCACCGGCATCTTGAACACATAATACTCCTTGGTCGTGCCCGCCACTTTCTCCCGGATCACGTCATCGATGACACCTGCCCCGTGCATGGGATGCACGATCAGGTCCCCGATTTGAAACATGGACACCCCTTTCTCTGTCGCGGCCTCCGCCGCTGTGCTGTTTGACTCTTGTTCCGCTTGATTCCATGCTGGTTTCTAGTTCCGTGCCGATACTTCCGATTCCGTGCAAAGACTGGCCCTGGGAAGGGACTGCTGTCCAACGAAGTTCCTTTCGAGACAAACACCACACAGCAGAGGCCCCGCAGAGAGCGGCGGCTCAGCGCTTGTTCGAGCGCCTCCAGATGCGCATTTTCTCCGCCTCAGCGATGAGCTCCTCACGGAACTGGGGATGGGCCAGGCCGATGAGGCCCTCCGCCCGTTCCCAGGTGGACTTGCCCTTGACGTTGAACTTGCCGTATTCCGTCACAATCCAGTGCAGGTTCGTCCGGGTGGCGGTGACCACAGAACCCTCCACCAGGGTGGGCCGGATGCGGGATTTCAGCTGGCCGCTCTTCTTGTCCATGAAGGAGGAGGAACAGCAGATAAAGCTCTTGCCGCCCTTGGCCAGGTACGCGCCCATGACGAAGTCCTGCTGCCCGCCCGCGCCGGAAATGTGGTTGATGCCGGAGGACTCGGAGGAAACCTGACCGTAGAGGTCGATGTCCACCGCGCCGTTGATGGAGGTGAATTTCTCAATCTGGGACACCCGGGCGATGTCGTTCACATAGCTGACCGGGGCGGCCATGCACTCCGGGTTGTTGTTCAGGAAATCATAGAGCTTCTGGGTACCCGCAGCGAAGGCGTAGGTCTGCCGGCCCCGGTCGAAGGGCTTGCACGCGCCGGTGATGCGGCCCGCCATGGACATATCCACAAAGGCGTCCACGTACATCTCGGTATGTACCCCCAGGTCCTTCAAATCGGACTCGGCGATCATTTTGCCGATGGCGCTGGGCATGGAGCCGATGCCCAGCTGGAGGCAGGCCCCGTCCTCGATTTCGGGCACCACCAGATTGGCCACGGCCAGGTCCACCTCGGAGGCCGGAGCGGCCCCGCCTCCCAGAATCTCCATGGGGGGGTTCTCCCCTTCCACCACCATGGCCACGTCGTCAATGTGAATCCAGTTCTCCGTTCCGCCCAGGCAGACGGGCATATTTTTGTTGACTTCCACAATGATGGTTTTGGCGCAGTCGCACACGGCCTTCAGGTGGGAGCCGCCGGGGCCGAAGTTGAAAAAGCCGTGCTCGTCCATGGGGGCCACCTGGAACATGGCCACATCCAGGGTCTTGATGCAGTTGCGGTAATACCCCGGCAGCTCGGAGTAGCGCAGGGGGATGTAATAGGCGAAGCCCTCTTTGATGGCCTTGCGCTCAATGCCGCTCATATGCCAGGAGTTCCAGGCAAAGTGGCTGGCGGCGTCGGGCACGTCGAAGATGGCGGGACGGCGGGTCAGAATGCCGCCCCGGATGTTCACGTCCGTCAGTTCCCCCATCCGGGCGGCCAGGGCCTTGTCCAGGGCGTTGGGAGAGCAGACGGTCCACCCGTAATCCAGCCAGTCGCCGGACTTGACGCACTTCACCGCCTCCTGGGCGGAAGTCAGCTTCTGACGGTATTGCTCCTGATAGCTCATAGTCGATTCCTCCATATATCTTATTGTTCAGTCTCTTCGCGACGCGCGAAAAGAAATTTCCGTGGTATTATTCCTCCACTTATATACTATACCATCTTTGGAAGGATATTGCAACGCCAAAACGTGAAAAAAATAACGTATTTTTGCGAAAAAAGAGCAGGCCGGCGGGCCTGCTCTTTTTGTACCGCAAGGGGTTCCGGGTTTGAGGGGACTTACTCCTCTTCCTCCCCCGCGTCCTCCACGGAGGGGGCCAGCAGGGCGCGGATGGACAGGGAGATTTTCTTGCGCTCCTCGTCCACGGCGGTGATCTTGGCGTCCACAATCTGGTTTTCCGCCAGCACGTCCTCCGGCTTCTCAATGCGCCGGTCAGCGATCTGGGAGATGTGAATCAGACCGTCCACGCCGGGGACAACCTCGGCGAAGGCGCCGAAGGTCATCAGCTTCACCACGCGGACAGACGCCACGTCGCCCACGGAATACTTGTCCATGAACACCTGCCAGGGGTCCACGTTGTGGTCCTTGACGCCCAAGGAGATCTTCCGCTTCTCGGGGTCGAAGGAGATGACATAGACCTCCATGGTGTCGCCCACCTTGCATACCTCGGAGGGAGTCTTGATGCGGCTCCAGCTCAGCTCCGAGATATGTACCATGCCGTCCACGCCGCCGATATCCACAAAGACTCCGTAGCTGGTCATGGATTTCACGGTACCGGTGTAGCGCTTGCCCACCTCGATGTTGGCCCAGATCTCCTCCTGGGCGGCCCGGCGGGCCTCGTCGGCCACGGAACGGATGGAGCCAACCACCCGGCGGCGAGCCCGGTTGACCTCGGTGATGCGGAGCTGAACCTTCTGGCCCTTCATGGCGGAGAGGTCCGCGCCCCGGGGCTGGCCGCTTTGGGAGGCGGGGACGAATACCCGCACGCCCTTGACGGACACCACGATGCCGCCCTTGTTTTCCTCGGTGACGGTGCCTTCCATCACGGTTTTCTCTTCCACGGCCTGCTCGATGTTCTCCCAGACCTTCACGGCGTCCAGCCGCTTCTTGGAGAGCTCGGCATAGCCCTCCACGTCGTTGACCCGGACAATATAGGTTTCGATCTCATCTCCGACCTTTACCACGTCCTCGGGTTTGGCGTTGGGGTCGTCGGAAAGCTCGCTGAACTTGATGTAGGCCGCCTGCTTGGCGCCCACATCCACCTGCACCTCCGTCGGGGTGATTGCGGTGACAATACCGGTTACCTTCTCTCCTGTATTTAAAGTTTTGAAGGACTGGTTCAGCAGTTCCTCAAAGGACTCCTCGTTGTTCTCCACCGCTTTGATTTCTTCACTCATGGCTGCATATACCTCCTTAATAATGCCCGCTGGCGTGGAAGCACCGGCCGTAAGGCCCGCAACAGAACAACCACTGAAAAAATCCGGCGGGAGCTCGTCCGCGTTTTCAAGCTGGACGACGCGGCGGCAGCTCTCCTTACAAATTTCCGTCAAATGTTTGGTGTTGGCGCTTTTACGGTCTCCTACCACGACCATTACGTCCGCTTTCGCGGCGAGAATGGCCGCTTCAGTCTGACGCTTATGCGTAGCGG
>CAJUJW010000019.1 GCA_910586735.1 uncultured Oscillibacter sp.
TCCATCTCGCTGGCCTTCACCCCCAGGCGCTTCCAGCTCTCCCACTTCTGCTGGAGCTCGTAGTACACCGGGGAGGCGGCGGGGTCGTGCTGGCCGTAAAAGCTGTCCTTGCACTGGACGATGCCCGTGTGCAGGGGATAGCCCAGGGCCTTGGCGGCCCGGACCAGGCAGTCCGCCACGCCGAAGTCCGCCACGGCGGGGAACTCGATGGGGGCGTACTCCCGGCTGGTGTGCTCAAACCGGACGGCCCCCGTGGCCACCACGATGTCCCCGGACTGGACGTTCACGTCGATGCCCCCGCAGGTCCCCGTGCGGATGAAGGTGTCCGCCCCGCACTTGTGGAGCTCCTCCATGGCGATGGAGGCGGAGGGCCCGCCGATGCCCGTGGAGCAGGCCGTCACCTTCTGCCCCAGGAGGGTGCCGGTCCAGACGTTGAACTCCCGGTTATAGGCCACCTGTTTCGCGTCGTCGAAATAGGCGGCAATGGCGGGCACCCGGCCGGGGTCCCCGGGCAGGATGCAGTAGCGGCCGATGTCCTCGGCGGTACAGGCAATATGGAACTGCTTTTCCAGTTTTTGCATAATCGTCACCTCTGTGTCGTGATTTTGTAAAAACAGTATAGCAAATCCCAGGTGGTTTTGCAACAATTTGACGGAAAAATTTCCGCCCTCACTCCACCGTCACCCGGAAGCGGCAGCGGCTTCCCCCGGTGAGAACGGTCTCCAGGGTCTCCACGGTGATCTGCTTTTCCGGCAGGAGGTTTTCCAGGATGTACAGGATGCTCTGCCGGGAGCACTCGCAGTGCTCCGGCTTGCGGGTTTCGCCGTACTGGAGGCGGGGGCAGACGCAGGAGGGGTAGCCCACCTCGTAGACATGGCCCGGCTCCAGAATCTCGGCGAAGAAGGTGGCGGTGTCTCCATATTTCATGTACTGGAGGTCCAGGTTCCCGCCGCACTCCCGGAACTGGCGGGCGTGCAGGGGCAGGACCGTATCCTTTACGCACTCGATTGCCTGTTTTCTGTAGTCCATGACGGCATCTCCTTTTTAATTTTTCAGCGTGCCGCGCCCGGCGCGGTTCCTCACTTCAGCGTCACCACCGTCACCCCGGTCTCCCCCTCGCCGTAGACCCCCAGGCGGAAGGACTTCACCGCCTTGTTCCGGCGGAGGATGTCGTGGACGGCCTTGCGCAGGGCCCCGGTGCCCTTGCCGTGGATGATGGTGACGGTTTCCAGCTTGCCCATGACGGCGGCGGAGAGAAAGCCCTCCACCACGCCCTCGGCCTCCAGGGTCTCCAGACCCCGGATGTCCAGCTCCCGGCTGGCGGCGGACCGGAGGGTCCGGTTTCCAGACGAGGAGACGGGGACCTTGGGCTTCCGGGCGGCCCGCTCGTCGTCCTCAATGAGGCGGACCTCCTCCGCCCTGGCCTTCATTTTCAGCACGCCCGCCTTCAATTGCAGGGTGCCGTCCTTGCCCACGGAAATGACCTCTGCGGGCTGGCGCACGCCGGGGAACTCCACCAGGTCCCCCTTGACGATGGGGCGGCTGGGCTTGGGGATGGGCTCGGGGCGGTCCTTCTCCGTGCGGAGGCGGTCCTCCGCCTGACGGAGGCCCGCCCGGATGGCGGCCTGGGCGTCGTTGATGTTCTGGGCGGCGTCCCCCTGGGCCTGGAGGCGGCGGAGTTCCGCCAGGTCGTTAAAGGTCTGGTCGGCGGCGGCCTTGGCGTCCCGGAGGATGCGCTTGGCCTCCGCCTCGCCCCGGCTGCGGGCGTTCTCCTTGGCCCGCTCCATCTGTTCCCGGAACTCTCTCGCCTTCCGGGCGTCCTCCTCCCGCTGGCGGAAGAGCCGGTCGGACTCCAGGTCCCGCTTTTCCAGGGCCTGCCGCCGGGCCTCCAACTGGGTCAGCACGTCCTCAAAGCGGACGCTGTCCCCGCTCATCTGGGTCTGGGCTGCGGCGATGACCTCCTCGGGGAGCCCCAGCCGCCGGGAGATGGCGAAGGCGTTGGACTTGCCGGGGATGCCGATGAGGAGCCGGTAGGTGGGGCTCAGGGTCTCCACGTTGAACTCGCAGGAGGCGTTCTCCACCCCGGCGGTGGTCATAGCGAAGGTTTTCAGCTCGGCGTAGTGGGTGGTGGCGGCGATGTTGGCCCCCTTGGCCCGGACGTGCTGAATGACGGCGATGGCCAGGGCGGCGCCCTCCACGGGGTCCGTCCCCGCGCCCAGCTCGTCGAAGAGGATGAGGCTCTTCCCGTCCGCCTCTTTCAGGATGCCCACGATGTTGGTCATGTGGGCGGAGAAGGTGGACAGGCTCTGCTCGATGCTCTGCTCGTCCCCGATGTCCGCCAGCACCCGGTCGAAGACCGCCACGGCGCTGCGGTCCGCCGCCGGGATGTGGAGGCCGCACTGGGTCATGAGGGTCAAGAGGCCCAGGGTTTTCAGGGACACGGTCTTGCCGCCGGTGTTGGGCCCGGTGATGACCAGGGTGTCAAACTCGCCCCCCAGCTCCAGGTCGATGGGTACCGCCGTCTTGGGGTCCAGCAGGGGGTGTCGGGCCTTGCGGAGGAAGACGCGCCCGTCCCGCCGGACCTCCGGCCGCACGGCGTCCATCTTATAGCTCAGCTCGCCCCGGGCGAAAATCAGGTCCAGGTGGACCAGGGCGTCGTAATCCCACTGGATGTCCTCCCGGTGGGCCGCCGCCTCGGCGGAGAGCCCGGCCAGGATGCGCTCGATCTCCTTCTGCTCCTTGGCCTCCAGCTCCACGTACTCGTTGTTGGCCTGGACCACCCCCATGGGCTCCACGAACACCGTAGCCCCGGAGGAGGAGATGTCGTGTACCAGGCCGGGGAGGTTCCCCTTCTGCTCGGCCTTGACGGGGACCACGAAGCGGCCGTCCCGCTGGGTGATGATGGTCTCCTGGAGCACCTTGGCGTAGCTGGGGGAGGAGATGATTTTCTGGAGAATCTGGCGGCTCTTGGCCTGGGCCAGGCGCATGTGCCGCCGGATGTCCGCCAGCTCGGGAGAGGCCGCGTCGGCGATGGTGTCCTCGTCGGGGATGCAGCGCTTGATCTTGTCCTCCAGGAAGTGGTTCCCGTGGAGGGAGAGGAAGAGGTGGTCGATGGCGGTCTTCTCCTCCGCCTCCTCGTTGAAATATTCCTTGGCCCGCCGGGCGGCGGTGAGGAGGTCCGCGATGCGCAGCAGTTCCCTGGGGTTCAGACTGCCCCCCCGGTCCGCCCGGTCCAGGGCCTCGGCCACGGGCTTGACGCCGGAGAAGGAGGGCGCGCCCCGGCGGCCAATCATCTGCCGGGCGGCGTCGGTCTGGTCCAGGAGGCGCAGGACCTCCTCCGGTTCCGTCTCCGGGGAGACCCGGAGGGCCCGCTCCTTGGCCTCGGCGCTGACGGCGGCGTCGGATAAAAGCTGGAGCACCCGGGGAAGCTCCAGGGTGCGCAGGGATTTTTCAAACAGTTCGCTCATGTGGGATACCTCCTGTCAGGGGCGTCCTCGCCGGAAGGGACGGGGACGCGCGGGGTTACGCGAGGCTCTTGTAAAAGTCCAGGGTGGAAAAGCCCCGCTCCAGCTGGGCGAAGAGGAACGCCTCGGAGGCCGCCGTCAGGCGGCGCAGGGGCGCCTCCCCCAGGCGGAAGGCATACAGCCGCTTGGGGTCCCCGTAGACGATGTGCCGCAGGGCCGCCAGGGAGTCCGGGCACAGGGGCCGCCCCCCGCCTTCGCCGCAGTTCCGGCAGCGGAGAACGCCCTGGACTGCGTCCAGCACCGGCTCCTCCGGGTTCTCCCTCCCGCAGACGGCGCAGGCGTCCGCCAGGGGCTCGTACCCCGCCAGGCAGAGGAGCTTCAGCTCGAATGCGGGCTTCACCAGGGCGGGGGCCTTGCCCAGGGCGGAGAGGGCGTAAAGCCCGTTGAGAAGGTGCCGCAGCAGTTCCGGCGCGGGCACGTCCTCCGGGCAGACGGCCTCCGTCAGCTCGGCCATATAGCACCCCAGGGCCAGGACCGGCAGGTCCCCCCGGAGGCCGCCGAAGAGCTCCAGGGTGGAGGCG
The DNA here is from genome assembly GCA_910586735.1 of uncultured Oscillibacter sp. Classification (GTDB taxonomy): domain Bacteria; phylum Bacillota; class Clostridia; order Oscillospirales; family Oscillospiraceae; genus Oscillibacter. The sequence continues at coordinate 4,046 of CAJUJW010000019.1, forward strand.
TCGCTGGCGTAGTGCCAGTCCTTCCGCTGGTAGAGAGTCCACTCGGAGTAGGCCAGGGGCTGGGCGGCGGCGGCGAATTTGCAGTTTTTCCGCCGGGCCCCCCGGGCGATGACGGCGATCTTGCCTTGTTCCCAGGTGAGGAGGGTCAGAATTTTGTCGGTCTCCTTGGTCTCCGTCTCCCGGAGAACGAGCCCGCGGTCCACAATATAGGGCGTTCCCGCCAAGGCGGCTCCCTCCCTTATGTACGGAGAGCGGCCGGCTCTCCGTCTATGAAAAATGATTGTTCCTCTCGTCCTCCGCCGACCGGTAGAGCATGTAGGCCAGAGGCTCGCCGGTGAGGCAGAAGAGTTCCCAGAGGGGCGCGGGTTCCATGTGGTCCATAGGGCAGACCTCCTTTTGGGAATAGTCTGCGAGGGCCGTCGAAATCGATACGTGGAAACTTCCGGTCAAGCTGGAAGCAAAAATTTAATCGTCGCGATAGCCCAGACTGCGGACATAATTCACGTTGTCCCGCCAGTTCTCCTTGACCTTCACCCAGGTCTCCAGATAAATCTGGGTGCCCATGAACTTCTCCATGTCCCGCCGGGCCAGAGAGCTGATTTTTTTCAGCATGGCCCCCTGTTTCCCGATGATGATACCCTTGTGGCTGGCCTTTTCACAGTAGATGGTGGCCCCCACGTCCACCACGCCGGAGTCCCGCTCGGAGAATTTCGTAATCTCCACGGCGGTGCCGTGGGGAATCTCCTTGTCCAGGCAAAGCAGCAGCTTTTCCCGGAGGAGCTCCCCCATCACCTGCCGTTCCGGCTGGTCGGAGGTCTGCCCGTCGGGGAAGAGCTGGGGGCCCTCCTGGGCGTATTTCTGGAGCTCGGCCATCAGTTCCTCCAGGCCGTCGCCGGTGCGGGCGGAGATGGGGATGATGGCGTCGAAGCCGTCCCAGGCCTCGTTGTAGGCGGCAATCACCGGCAGCAGCTCCGCGGGCTCCACGGTGTCGATTTTGTTGACGGCCAGGACGCAGCGCAGTTTCTCCTCCCGCACCCGGTCGATGAGGGCCTTCTCCGGCCCGCCCACATGGGGGATGGGCTCCACCAGCAGCAGGGCGCAGTCCACGTCGGAGAGGCTGGCGGTGACGACCTTCACCATGTAGTCCCCCAGGGCGGACTTGGGCCGGTGCAGGCCGGGGGTGTCCAGGAGGACGAACTGGGTGTCGCCCCGGTTCACCACACCGTAAATGCGGTTCCGGGTAGTTTGGGCCTTGTTGGAGACGATGGCGATTTTTTCCCCCACCAGGGCGTTGGTGAGGCTGGACTTGCCCACGTTGGGCCGGCCGCAGACGGTGATCATGGCAGTTTTTTTGATGTCAGACATAGGTGATCCTCAACTTTCTCTGTCAAGCAATTTTTGTATGGTTCCCCGGTGTTCCGTTTTTCTTTACCGCGCCAGGGCCTTCTTCAAATACTGCCCCGTGTACGACGCCTCACAGGCGGCCACGGTCTCCGGCGTGCCGGTGCAGACGATGTTTCCCCCGCCGTCGCCCCCCTCGGGGCCCAGGTCGATGATCCAGTCGGCGGACTTGATGACATCCAGGTTGTGCTCGATGACCACCACCGTGTTCCCACTGTCCACCAGCCGCTGGAGGACCTCCAGGAGCTTGCGCACGTCGTCGGTGTGAAGGCCCGTGGTGGGCTCATCCAGGATATAGATGGTCTTGCCCGTGGCCTGCTTGGAAAGCTCCGTGGCCAGCTTCACCCGCTGGGCCTCGCCGCCGGAGAGCTCGGTGGAGGGCTGGCCCAGCTTCACGTACCCCAGGCCCACGTCCTGGAGGGTCTGGAGCCGGTTGCGCAGCTTGGGCAGGGGCGCGAAGAACTCCAGGGCCTCGTCCACGGTCATCTCCAGGACCTCGGAGATGTTCTTTCCCTTGTAGTGGACCTCCAGGGTCTCCCGGTTGTACCTCCGGCCCTTGCACACCTCGCAGGGGACGAAGATGTCCGGCAGAAAGTGCATCTCGATTTTCAGCACGCCGTCGCCGGAACAGGCCTCGCAGCGGCCCCCCCGGACGTTGAAGCTGAACCGGCCCGGGCCGTAGCCCCGGCTCTTGGCCTCCTGGGTGGAGGCGTAGAGGTCCCGGATATCGTTGAACAGGTTCGTGTAGGTGGCCGGATTGGACCGGGGCGTCCGGCCGATGGGGCTCTGGTCGATGCTGACCACCTTGTCCAGGTGCTCCAGCCCCTCGATGGCGGCGCATTTTCCAGGGTGGACCTTCATGCGCATGAGTTCCGCCCCCAGGCGCTTGAAGAGCACCTCGTTGACCAGGGAGGACTTGCCGCTGCCGGACACGCCCGTCACCACCGTGAAGGTCCCCAGGGGGAAGTCCACGTCTATTTTCCGCAGGTTGTTCTCCTCGGCCCCCCGGACATGGAGGAACTTCCCGTTGCCGGGGCGGCGGATATCGGGGATGGGCACCTTCTTCTTGCCGGAGAGGTACTGGCCCGTCAGGGAGTCGGGGTTGGCCATGACCTCCTCCGGCGTGCCCGCGGCCACCACCCGGCCGCCGTGGACCCCCGCGCCGGGGCCGATGTCGATGAGGTAGTCCGCTTCCCGCATGGTGTCCTCGTCGTGCTCCACCACCAGGAGGGTGTTTCCCAGGCTCTGGAGGTTCCGGAGGGTCGCCAGCAGCTTGTCGTTGTCCCGCTGGTGGAGGCCGATGGAGGGCTCGTCCAGAATGTAGAGCACCCCCATGAGGCTGGACCCGATCTGGGTGGCCAGGCGGATGCGCTGGCTCTCGCCGCCGGAGAGGGTCCCGGCGGCCCGGCTGAGGGTCAGGTAGCCCAGGCCCACGGACTGGAGGAAGCCCAGGCGGGCCTTGATCTCCTTCAAGATCCGGCCGGCGATGAGGTGCTGCTGGTCCGTCAGCTCCAGCTGTTCCACCCACTTGAGCTCGTCCACCACGCTGAGACGGGTCAGGGCGTCGATGTCCTTCTCCCCCACAGTGACGGCCAGGGACTCCCGTTTCAGCCTCCGGCCCTTGCAGCTGGGGCAGGGGCACTCCGCCATCAGCTCCTCCAGCTCCCGCTTGCTGGCGTCGCTCTGGGTCTCCTGATAGCGGCGCTCCACGTTGTTGCAGATGCCCTCAAAGGGCTGGTACAGGACCCCCTTGCCCCTGGGCTGGTCGTAGTGGAGCTCCAGCTTCTCCCCCCTGGTGCCGTAAAGGATGATGTCCTTGGCCTCGGGGGACAGCTCCTCCCAGGGCTGGTCCAGGGAGAAGCGGTATTTTTTCGACAGGGCCTCGAAGTACATGCGGGAGATGCCGTCGGACCGGATGTTCCCCCAGCCGCTGGCCTGGATGGCGCCCTCCAGGATGGACTTTTTCGGGTCCGGGACCACCAGGGCCACGTCCACCTTCAATTGGCTGCCCAGGCCCGTGCAGGCGGGGCAGGCCCCGAAGGGGTTGTTGAAGGAGAACATGCGGGGGGTCAGCTCCTCGATGGAGATGCCGCAGTCCTCACAGGCGTAGTTCTGGGAGAACATCAAATCCCGCTCCTCCTGCAGGAGGTTGATGACCACAATGCCGCCGGAGAGGGCGGAGGCGGTCTCCACGCTGTCCGTCAGCCTCTGCTGGATGTCCGGGCGGATGATGAGGCGGTCGATGATGACCTCGATGTTGTGCTTTTTGTTTTTCTCCAGCTTGATTTCCTCGTCCAGATCGTAGAGGTTCCCGTCGGCCCGGACCCGGACGTAGCCGGAGCGCTTGGCGTCCTCGAAGACCTTGGCGTGCTCGCCCTTTTTCCCCCGGATGACGGGGGCCATGACCTGAATGCGGGTGCCCTCGGGCAGGGCCAGCACCTGGTCGATGATCTGGTCTATGGTCTGCTGGCGGATAACCTTGCCGCACCGGGGGCAGTGGGGGGTGCCCACCCGGGCCCAGAGGAGGCGGAGGTAGTCGTAGACCTCGGTGACGGTGCCCACGGTGGACCGGGGGTTTTTGCTGGTGGTCTTCTGGTCGATGGAGATGGCGGGGCTGAGGCCCTCGATATAGTCCACGTCGGGCTTTTCCATCTGGCCCAGGAACATCCTGGCGTAGGAGCTGAGGGACTCCACATAGCGCCGCTGGCCCTCGGCGTAGATGGTGTCAAAGGCCAGGGAGGATTTCCCGCTTCCGCTGAGCCCTGTCATGACCACCAGCTTGTCCCTGGGGATGGTCACGTCAATATTTTTCAGGTTGTTCACTCGTGCGCCTTTGACGGTGATATATTTGTGCATGGCGTCGGTTCTCCTTTGCTTGCGTGTCGTCACGCTTTACAGACTAATGGATGGGATTTTTTATGTCAAGGGGTTTTTTCAGGGGCCTTCGGCCCCCCAGACTTCCGCCTATCTCTCCTCGGACCGCCCCAACAGATAATCGGTGCTCACCCCAAAATAATCCGCCAGGGCGCATAACGTCAAGGTGGGAATGTTGATTTTCCCGGATTCAATTTTCTGATAGTGCCTTGATGTAACTCCAAGTAATTCTCCCATTTCCCGCTGATATATCCGCCGTTCTTTCCGAAGCGCCTTCAACCTTGCGCCGAGAATCTCCAAAGGTTTCATAAAAACTCCTTGACAAACGAATTTAAAAGACGTACAATGGCATTATAATAATTCGTATGGTGATGATCATGGACCCCACAATCCGAAGACTTTTCGAGACCTACGGCGAATCCGTTCTGAATGACCTGGGCAATTTCCCCCACGAGGAGCTGGTCGTTCTCCTGAACGCCCTCCCCATTGAGGAATGCCGCCGGATTCAGCTCTATGACCAAATCAGCCTCTACCATTATCAGTGGTCCGCCGACGCCTTTACCGTCGGGCTCCACCTGGGGCTTACCCTGTCAAACAACAATATCCGCCGTCCCCGCACGGAGTAGTCCCAACAGAGCCTGGGGCTCTATTTCTACTTGTGCCCCAATTTTCCCGGCGGAAATATAGATGGTCTCAAACTCCAAAGCCGTCTGGTGGAACACCGTGGGGTACTGCTTTTTCATCCCCACGGGGCTGCACCCGCCCCGGATATACCCCGTCACGGCGGTGATGTCCTTCACCGGCAGCAATTCGATGGACTTCTCCCCCGCCGCCCTGGCGGCCTTTTTCAGGTCCAGGCTGTCCGGCGTGGGAATGTCGAAGACATAGTACCCGCCGGAGGCCCCCTTGGCTACCAGGGTTTTAAAGGCCCGCCTGGGGTCCTGCCCCAGGGCCTGGGCCACGTGGACGCCGTACTCTCGGGTGCCCTCGGGGCCCTGGCCCTCCTCATAGAAATGAGGGGTGTAGGGGACCTTCTTCTGGTCCAGAATGCGCATGACGTTGGTTTTCTCGTCCTTTTTCTTTGCCATAGGCTCACCTCAAAATATAGACGCCCGCCAGGACGCAGAGTATCCCCAGGACCGTCAAGGGCCCCATGGGCTCGCCGAAAGCGATCACCCCCGTCAGGGAGGCCACCACCGGCTCCAGGCTGGCCAGGATGGAGGCCCGGCCCGGCTCCATCCGGGCGAGACCCCAGGTATATAAGATGTAGGGCGCGGCGGTGGAGAACACCGCCATGGCCAGGGCCGTCAGCCAGAGGCCGCCGCCCCCGGCGAAGGCCCCCGCCAGTTCCGCCGGGCGGAGGAAGAGCAGGGACGCCGGGCCCGCGAAAAGGAAGGTCCACACCGTCACCGTCAGGGGCGGGTAGTGGGCCAGGGCGTACCGGCCAAAGACGCTGTACAGCGCGTAGAAAAACCCGGCCCCCAGGCCCAGGAGCACGCCGGGGACGGTGACGGACAGCCCGCCGCTGAACAGCCCGCAGACGCACGCGCAGCCCAGCAGGGTCAAAAACAGGGCCAGGAGCTTTTTCCTTGTGACGGGCTCTCTCCACAAAACCGCCGAGAAAATCACCACAAAGGAGGGCGCGGTGTATAGCAGAACCGAGGCCACCGCCAGGGAACACAGCTCCTGGCAGGAGAAATAGCACACGGTGAACAGCACCACGCTGACCACGCCGGTGCCGAAAAAGTATTTCAGGTGCCGCCGCTCCACCCGGAAGACGCCCCGGTCCCGCAGCGCGAAGAACAGAACCAGCAGGGCGCAGCCCCCCAGGTTCCGCACCACCACGATGGAAAAGGGCGAGAGGCCCGCCGCCATCAGCCGCCGGTTCCATAGTCCGATGATGCCCCACAGGGCCGCCGCCGCCAGAATGGCCAGGGCCGCCGGGGCTTTTTTCTGTGTCTCCATGAGGACCTCCGTCAATAGATCTCCGTCATAGCGGCGATATACATCACGGCAATGACTCCCGCCAGCACGACCCAGATCACCCGCTCCAGGGCCAGCCAGCCCTCCGAGGGTTCCGGGTCCCTGGCGGCCCAGTGCCGCCAGCGGAACAGCCCCTTGTGGAAGACGACCTCCACCGCCAGCAGGGCCGTCAGGAACACGGCCATGGCGAATATGGCCGGGTCCCCCCGGGCGGAGGTCTCCGGCCCGAAGGCGAAGCGCACCGCGTCGCCGGCGCCGGTCTCAAAGCCGGACCAGGGGTCGCTGCCGCCGCCCCGGACCGTGAAGCCGTAGAAGGGGAGCCACCCGCCGTTTTTGTCGTACCAGCCGAACTCGCTCTCCGGGTCATAGCCGCCCTCGAAGAGCGTTTCCCCATTTTTCGTCACCAGGACGCCGCCCACGGTCCCGCCGTGCTCTGTGTGAATCTGTTCCGTGGGGTAGACCACCTGGAAGACATCGTGAAGCCGGTCCCCGATGGTGAATTCCACGTCCCGCTCGAAGTTTGTGGGAAAGGAGACGGCAATGCTCACCGGGTCCCCGTGGGCCTTGCCGCTGTAGAGAGTCCGCCCGTCCTCCTCCGTGATTTTCAAAAGGCTCTCCTGGAACAGCACGCCGGACCGGACCCGGAAGACGGCCATGAGGACGCCGAAGAACACCAGCATCCCCGCCAGGACCGCCAGCATGAGTTTCTGAAACCTTGTCAGCTCCATGTTTCTATCCTCCCAGAATCTCCCGCTGGGCATACTTGGGCAGCTTCCGCAGCACCAGCTCATGGGACTGGGCGCAGAGCTCCCGGAGAACGTCGTCGGGCAAATCCCCGTCCAGAAGACAGGCAATCCAGCAGCGCTTGTCACAGTAAAACCCCGGCAGAATCTCAGGGTGGGCCGCCCGGAGAATCTCCCCCCGGGCGGGGCCGCACTTGAGGTTCACCAGATCGTGGTCATTATAGGCCGCGTCCTTCATCCCCCGAGGAGAGCAGACGGCGGCGAAGAGCTTGCCCCGAATCATGTACCGGAACCAGCCCCACTCGGCCTTGTAATCCTTCTCCGCCCCAGGGAGGGACAGGAGGTATTCGTCCAGCCAGTCGTACTTCATTGTGAAATCCCCCATTATGAATTGACAATGGATAATTGATAATTGACAATGAAGGGAGCGTGACGGGAGACAAACCGGACTTCCTAAAGTGCCCTCATTGTCCATTATCCATTGTCAATTATCTATCGTCCATTGTCAATTTTCGCCCCGCAGCTCAATAATCCGATCCCGCAGCACCGCCGCGTACTCGAACTCCAGCATCTTGCTGGCCTCCTTCATCTCCTTCTCCAGGCGCTTGATTTCCGCCTCCCGCTCCTGCTTGTTCAGCTTGCGGTGGTGGCGGGCCCGGGTGGTCTCGTCCTCCGCCGTGGTGGAGATTTCCAGCACCTCCCGGACGCCCTTGATGATGGTCTTCGGCACAATGCCGTGCTCCTGGTTGAAGCGGTCCTGAATCCCCCGGCGGCGCTCGGTCTCGTCCATGGCCGCCTTCATGGAGGGGGTGATGGTGTCGGCGTACAGGACCACCAGGCCCTCCGCGTTCCGGGCCGCCCGGCCTATGGTCTGAATCAGGGAGGTCTCGGACCGGAGGAAGCCCTCCTTGTCCGCGTCCAGCACGGCCACCAGGCTGACCTCCGGCAGGTCCAGGCCCTCCCGCAGGAGGTTGATGCCGATGAGCACGTCGAACTTGCCCAGGCGCAGGTCCCGGATAATTTCCATCCGCTCGATGGTCTCCACGTCGGCGTGCATATAGCGGACCTTGATTCCGGCGTTCTTGAAATACTCCGTCAGGTTCTCCGCCATTTTCTTGGTGAGGGTCGTCACCAGCACCCGCTCGTTTTTGGCCGCCCGGGCGTTGATCTCCTCCATGAGGTCGTCAATCTGCCCGTTGACGGGCCGGACCTCCACCCTGGGGTCCAGCAGGCCCGTGGGGCGGATGACCTGCTCCACCACCTGGTCCGCCCGCCCCCGCTCATAGGGGCCCGGCGTGGCGGAGACAAACACCGCCTGGCCCACCCGGCCCTCGAACTCCTCAAACTTCAAAGGCCGGTTGTCGTAGGCGCAGGGGAGGCGAAAGCCGTATTTCACCAGGGCGTCCTTCCGGGCGTGGTCCCCGTTGTACATGGCCCGGACCTGGGGCAAGGTGACGTGGCTCTCGTCCACGAAGAGGAGGAAGTCGTCGGGGAAGAAGTCCAGCAGGGTCATGGGGGCGGACCCGGCGGGGCGCTCGGAGATGATGCGGGAGTAGTTCTCAATGCCGGAGCAGTAGCCCAGCTCCTGCATCATCTCCATGTCGTACTCCGTCCGCTGGCGGACCCGCTGGGCCTCCACCAGCTGGTTGTTCTCCGTGAAGACCCGGACCTGCTCCTCCAGCTCCTTCCGTATCTCCCCGATGGCCCGGTCCATCTTGTCCTTGGTGGTGACATAGTGGCTGGCGGGGTAGATGGCAATGTGGTTCAGCACCCGGTTCACAGAGCCGGTGACGGGGTTGAACTCGCTGATCCGGTCAATCTCGTCCCCGAAGAACTCCACCCGGATGGCCTTGTCCTTGTAATAGGCGGGGTAGATCTCCACCGTGTCCCCCCGGACCCGGAACATGTTCCGCTCAAAGGCGATGTCGTTTCGCTCATAGCGGATCTCCACCAGCCGCCGGAGGAGCTCGTCCCGGTCCCACTCCGCCCCGGTGCGCAGGGACACCACCAGCTTGGCGAAGTCGTCGGGCTCGCCCAGGCCGTAGATGCAGGAGACGGAGGAGACCACAATCACGTCCCGCCGCTCCAGCAGGGCGCAGGTGGCGGAGAGGCGGAGGCGGTCAATTTCGTCGTTGGTGGAGGCGTCCTTGGCGATATAGGTGTCCGTGTGGGGGATATAGGCTTCCGGCTGGTAGTAGTCGTAGTAGGAGACGAAATACTCCACGGCGTTGTTGGGGAAGAACTCCTTGAACTCCGAGCAGAGCTGCGCCGCCAGAGTCTTGTTGTGAGCCAGCACCAGGGTGGGCCGCTGAACGGCCTCAATGACCTTGGCCATGGTGAAGGTCTTGCCCGAGCCGGTGACGCCCAGGAGCACCTGCTCCTTCAGCCCGTTCTCAATGCCCGCCGCCAGGGCGGCGATGGCCTCCGGCTGGTCCCCGGAGGGCTGGTATTCGGATACGACTTGGAATTTCGGCATGGCGGCCTCCTGACGGCGGAATTTGTACAAGGTCTATCTTACCACAAGAAGACCGGGATTACAACATTTGTTCGATATATTTTTGCGCGGCCTCTCAGGGGAGATACCCGGACTCCGCCAGGGACACAAAGTCCCGATCGGCGACGACAATGTGGTCGTCCAGCCGGACCCCGATGGAGGCCAGGGCGGCCCGGACCTGTTCGGTGACGGCCCGGTCGTCCTCGGAGGGCAGGGCGATGCCGCTGGGGTGGTTGTGGGCGAGGATGACGGAGCTGGCGGAGCAGAGGATGGCGTTGTGTACCACCCGGCGGATGTCCACCGTCACGGCGGAGACGCTGCCCTCTCCCAGGCGCTTGCAGGTCAGCAGCTTGCCCTTCCCGTCCAGGCAGAGCTGGAAGACCGCCTCGTTCCGCTCCTGGGAGAACAGCTCCAGGAGGTAGGCCCCCACCCGTGCCCGGGTGTTCAGGACCAGCTCCCGCTCCAGGTCCGCCAGGCGGGCCTTCTGGGCGATGAGCAGGGAGAGGCGCAGCAAAACCGCCGTCCGCTCGCCCACGCCCCGCACCTCGGTCAGCAGCTCCACCGGGGCGGAGAGCACGGCGGACAGGCTTCCAAACCGGTCCATCAGCTTGTGGGCCAGGGGGTTCACGTCCCCCTGGGGGATGGCGTAGTACAGCAGAAGCTCCAGGGCCTCGTGGTCGGCGAAGCCGCTCAGATCGTTTTTCAGGAAGCGCCTGCGCACCCGCTCCCTGTGCCCGTCGTGAACGCCCATTCCCTCATCCTTCCGCAGCGCCCGCGCCCTCCGGCGAGGAGGACGGGGCGGGATTCATCGCTTTTCCAGCGTAAAAATAATAGCATATTTTCCAGGCACCGTCAATCTTCCGGCGAAATTCTAAAAGTTTTTGTATACAAACGGGAATTCCTGTGCTATACTATACCGAGTTGACCTTCCCAGGACCCGGCACGGGCCCTTGGAACGGGGTTTAAAACCTGCATCTTTTGTATTTTTCCAGGGCGGAACGCGCTTTCCGGCTGGTCAAATAATATAAACGGTTACCATATTCGGACATGATAGGGCGCAGCCAAACCTCCGCCGGCGGAACGGGGCCGGGCGGACAGAGGGCGCCTCTTCTTTGCTATGCCCTTTCGCGGGTATGGGCCGTTGGTACATCTTTTTTATGAGCAAAGGAGTAATCAAAACCTATGGCAGAAAAACTGAAAATCATCCCTCTGGGCGGCCTGGACGAGATCGGGAAAAACATGACGGCCTATGAGTACGGCGGGGAGATCATAGTCGTGGACTGCGGCATGGCCTTCCCCGGGGACGATATGTACGGAATCGACTGCATCATCCCCGACGTGACCTACCTGATCAAGAACCGGGCCCGCATCCGGGGCCTCTTCATCACCCACGGCCACGAGGACCACGTGGGGGCCATCCCCTATGTCCTCAAGCAGGTGAACATGCCCATCTACTGCACCCGCTTCACCGCGGGCCTCATCCAGCTGAAGTTGGAGGAGCACGGGCTGGTGAAGTCCACCAAGCTCATCACCGTGGAGCCGGGCAAATCCGTCCGGGCGGGGAAGTTCACCGTGGAGTTCATCCACGTGAACCACTCCATCGCGGACTCCGTGGCCTTCGCCATTCACACCCACATGGGCACCGTGGTCCACACGGGGGACTTCAAAATCGACTCCACCCCCATCGATGGGGAGGTCATCGACCTGGCCCGCCTGGGCGAGCTGGGGAAGGAGGGCGTCCTGGCCCTGTGCGCCGACTCCACCAACGTGGAGCGCCCCGGCTACACCCTCAGCGAGCGGGCCGTGGGCCAGACCTTCCAGCGCCAGTTCCAGGGCTGTGAGGAGCGCATCATCGTCACCACCTTCGCCTCCAACGTCCACCGGGTCCAGCAGGTACTGGACGCCGCCGCCGCCCACGGGCGGAAGGTGGCCGTGACGGGCCGGTCCATGGAGAATATCATGCGGGTGTCCACGGAACTGGGCTATATGAAGGTGCCCAAGAACACCCTGGTGGACATCAGCAAAATCAAGAGCCTGCCCAAAAACAAACAGGTCATCGTCACCACCGGCTCCCAGGGGGAGGAGATGAGCGCCTTGTACCGCATGGCCTTTTCCACTCACAAGCAGGTGGAAGTGGGCCCCGGCGACAAGGTGATTATCTCCGCCTCCGCCATCCCCGGAAACGAGGTGACGGTGAGCCGGGTCATCAACGAGCTGTTCCGCAAGGGCGTCCACGTGGTCTACGACAAGGCGGACATGCTTCACGTCTCCGGCCACGCCTGCCAGGAGGAGCTGAAAATCGTTCACGCCCTCACCCGGCCCCGGTTCTTCATCCCCCTCCACGGCGAGCAGCGGATGCTCCAGATTCACAGCCAGGTGGCCCAGCAGATGGGCATGGAGCGGAACCACATCGCCATCGCGGAAAACGGAAGCGTCATCGAAATCACCGCCAAGACCCTGAAAATCGGCGGGGCCGTCCCCGCTGGGGAGGTCTATGTGGACGGGTCCGGCGTGGGCGACGTGGGGGCCGTGGTCATGCGGGACCGCAAGCGCCTGGCCGAGGACGGCATGGTGGTGGTCGTGCTGCCCATCTCCAGCCACGACGGCGGCCTGCTGAGCCCGCCGGAGATTGTCACCCGGGGCTTCATCTACGTGAAGGAGTCCGGGGACCTGATGAAGGAGCTCCAGGGCGTGGCCATGGACGCGGCGGACTCCGTCACCCGCAAGCGCGGGCGGGACGACGGGGAGCTTCGCGGTGTGGTGAAGTCGGCGGTGAGCAGCTACCTGTTCAAGACCACCAAGCGCAGCCCGATGGTGATCCCCGTTGTGACGAGGCTGTGAGGAGAGAAGATTCGCTTTGCGAAAATGACAGATTCCTCTTGCAATCCGCCTGAGGCTGCGATATATTGAATTCACCTAAGAAGTTAAGTAAGGCCATATGTGCATAAAAAGGAAGGCCCCCGGAGAGATGCTGCCTCTCCGGGGGCCCTATTATATAAGCCTCAATAGAACTCCTTGATGTACGCCTCCACGTCCGCCCGGGTGCCCATATAGGGGCCCGGGGTCTCCATTTTCAGGGAGACCAGCGCCGTGGCGGTTTGCAGGGCGGCGGGGATGTCCTGGGTCAGCCGCTCGTTGATATAACAGGCGAAGGTGGTGTCCCCCCGGCCCGTCCGGCCCCCCAGGCTCCGGGCCTTGATGGGGCAGGTGTAAATCTCCCTGCCGTCGTAGACCAGGACCTCGGTGTTGTGGGTGATGAGGATTTCCTTGGCCCCCCAGCCGCAGAGGACCCTGGCGGCCTCCGCCCGGTCCGTCAGGCCGGTGAGAATCTCCGCCTCGGCGGCGTCGGTTTTCAGGAAGCGGACATAGGGCAGCAGCTCCTTTTTGGCCTCCCAGTCCCGGTAGACCATGCCGCCGTTCTCCTCCCAGCGCAGCATGCACTGCACGTCGATGGCCAGCATGGCCTTTCCGGCGGCGAAGGGCAGGAACTCGTTGGGGATGTCGCCCCCCACCAGGCCCGCCAGGTGCCAGATTTGGGCGTCGATCTCCGCCGGGACCTCCTCAGGCCGGTAGGGATCGATCTTGCTGTCCACGGTGGAGGTGCGCCGCTCCCGGTCCGGGGTGTGGTAGACGTTCTTGGTGACGAAGGAGCGGGCGCTGTGCAGGGGGAAGACGGTGACGTTGGGGGCGGGGGCGAAGGCGGCTTTCAGGTCCACCTGGGCCGTGTCCGCCTTGGGCAGGACGGCGGTTTTGTGCCCCATGTTGGCGGCGGCGAAGCCGGAGTAATACACCGCGCCGCCGATGGCCTGGACCGTGGTCCCGTCATAGTCCACGTTGGTGTCCTGGGCGATTTCCCCGATAATCAGGGTGTTGAACCGGCTCATTTCCCTTCCTCCTTCCGCATGGCCTCGTCGGCCTCCACAAACTCCTGGAATTCCGGGCTCCAGAGATGGAACCTCCCGCTCTCGATGATCCGCTTATAGGCGAAGGAATCGTGAACCCGCTCGGGGAGGATGACGGCGGTCCGGGCCTCGTCCCCGTCCCGGTGGGTGTCGGACCCGGCCAGGCGGTAGTATTCGGGGTGGCGGCGGCAGAGGGCCAGGGCCTGGTCGTTGTTGTTCTCATGCCGGGGGTTTCCGTTGATGATCTCCGCCCCGTGGACGGCGGTCTCCTGGACCGGGGCGCTGCCCTTGCGGAAGGGGTGGGCGTGGATAATGAGCACCTGGTCGTGGAACTTGTCGTAGAACTCCTGGGCGCTCATGCAGCAGGCGTAGGGGTTGGAGCGGAGCCACTGCTCGTCGATGCCGTAGACCAGGTAGTCGTTGTCGTTCTCCGGGAAGCGGAACTCGGCCCCCAGAATCACGTCCAGCCCCACCTCGTCGCCCCGGCGCTTGGAGGCGTGGTAGCCGCTGAGATAGTGGTCCATCACCTTATCCCAGTTGTGCTCGGTATCGATGCGGGAGAGGTACTCCGGGTGCAGATGGTCCGTGACCACCAGGCCGGTGAAGCCGTTTCGCACGTAGCGGTCCACCACGTCGGCGGCGTAGAGATGGCCGCAGTGGCTGGTTTCCGCGGTGTGGGTGTGGGGGTCGTAGCGGTAGCCGTTCATAGTGACATTCCCTCTTTCATGATATGGAGCAAGCTCCTTTAGAATTGTCTTCAAGCCTGGCAGAGGTCCCGGCAGGTGCTGCGCTTGATCAGCGTGGGCATGAGAATCTGGTGTACATAGCCCTGGGTGCCGTTCTCAATTTTGTCCCGGAGCATATCCACCGCCTGGACGGCCATGTCCCGCTTGGGCTGCTCCATGGTGGTCAGCTCGATGCGGGGCAGGGCCGTGGAGGAGATGTTGTCGAAGCCGATGAGGCTCAGCTGTCCGGGGATGCTGATGCTGGCGTCGTCCGCCGCCTTCAATACGCCCAGGGCGTTGGAGTCCGTGGAGGCGAAGATGGCGGTGTAGTCCACGGGCTTGGCGAACAGCTCCTTGGCCAGCTGATAGCCGCCCATGATGGAGGAGCGGGAGAGCTCGCTGTTGAAGAACCGGGGGGTCAGCCCCAGCTCCTGGCAAGCGCGGATATAGCCCTCGGCCCGGAACTGGTGGGTGGTGGTGTGGCGGCGGCCGAAGTAAAGGATGTCCCGGTGCCCCAGGTCGTAGAGGTACTTGGTGCCGATATAGGTTCCCCGGCTGTTGTCCACGGCCACATAGCTCTGGGGCTGGTCCCGGAGGTTCTCGCTGAGAAACACCGTGGGCACCTGGTCCGTATAGGCCCGGATGTTCTCATAGGTCTTGGGGCTCTGGGGGACGATGAGGATGCCGTCCACCTGCCGGCTGAGGAGGAGCTTCACCACGGTTTTCTCCTGCTTCAAATCCGGCCCGGAGTTGCACAGCATGATGTTGTACCCGTGGTTCCGGGCGCTCATCTCGGCATAGTAGGCCAGCTCGGACATGAACTGGTTGTCGATGGAGGGGACCACCAGGCCGATGAGCCCCGTCCGCTTGGTCACCATGGAGCGGGCCACGTAGTTGGTGGTGTAGCCCATTTCGTCGCAGAGCTTGATAATGCGCTCCCGGGTGTCGTTTCCAATCTGGTGGCTGCCGGAAAGGGCGCGGGACACGGTGGCGTAGGAGACGCCGGCAGCCTTGGCGACATCCTTCAAGGTTACACTCTTCATTGCTTTTCATCCTTTCCGCCCCATTGGAAACCGTAAACGTTTCCGCTTTATTTTTTTGAACCGGCCAGATTCCGGCCACTTCAGCTTGTCAAGTAAAGAATATCCGATTTTCCCGGCAATGTCAATAACAATCTGATTTTTTCCTATCTTTGGGCAGAAAAACGAAAAACAAACGCAGTCTTCGGCGTTTGGCATATTGACAAGAGACCTGTTTTTCATTTAGAATAAGTCTGAAAAGCCGCAAACGTTTACGAACCGGCGGGAGACCGCCCCGCGCCTCCTGGACCCCGTTTCCAGGGACCCCGGCCTCCGGCCACGCCACCCGATCACATTATAAGGAGGAATTCCCATGACCCCCGATATCAAAACGATTTTCTTCGACGTTGGCAACACGCTGCGCATCGTGCTGAAGGAGCAGGATTTCATTGACCAGGCCGAGGCCGGGCTGATGGAGCTGATCCAGACCAGGGAGACCCACGACGAGCTCTTCGCCAAGCTGGCGGAGCGCTGGAAGAAGTACCGCAAGATGTCCAAGGAGACCCTGCTGGACGCCTCCGAGGGCGAGCTCTGGACCCAGTACATGCTACCGGAGTACGACACCAACATGATCTTCGCCAACGCGCCCAAGCTCACCCGCCTGTGGCGGGACCACGACGGCCGCCGGGTGGCCCGGCCCGACGCCGTGGCGACCCTCAAGGAGCTCTGCGCCCGGGGCTACACCCTGGGCATCATCGCCAACACCGTCACGGAGACGGAAATCCCCGACTGGATGGCCGCCGACGGCGTGGCCCAGTGCTTCAAGACCACCATTCTCTCCTCCAAGGTCCGCATCCGCAAGCCCAACCCGGAGATTTACCACCTGGCCTGCCGCTGCATCGGCACCCCGGAGGCCAACTGCGCCTACGTGGGCGACAACCCGGTCCGGGACGTGGAGGGCACCCAGGCGGCGGGCTTCGGCATGATGATCCGCATCGACGAGCCGGACACCCTGAACACGGAGCACGCCACGGGAAAGGAATTCACCCCCGACCATGTGATTACCTCTCTGTCTCAGCTTCTCGACATCTTCCCCGCCCGTACTTAACGGATATAGATAAGGAGGGAACACGCCATGGATACGACAAAGCGCTATAAGGCCGTATTCTTCGACCTGGGAGGCACCCTGCGCATCGCCCTGCTGGAGGAGCCCTGGATGAGGCACGCCCGCCGGAAGATGGCGGAAATCGCCGGGTCCCCCGTGCCCTACGAGGAGTTCTACCAGATGATTGAGGAGCGCTACGAGCCCTACCGCAAGTGGGCCCTGGGGGAGAACAAGGAATCCAACGACGAGGAGCTCTGGTGCAAGTGGCTGCTGCCGGACTACGACCAGGCCCGGATCAAGCAGGTTTGCCACGAGCTGAGCTTCCAGTACCGCCAGTGCAAGGGCCGCCGGGTGGTGGTGGATGGCGGCGCGGAGGTCATCAAGGGCCTGCACGACCGGGGCTATAAGCTGGGCATTATCTCCAACCTCATCGGGGAGAACGAGGTCCCCGACTGGCTGGAGGAGGACGGCCTGGCGGAGTATTTCGACACGGTGATTCTCTCCTCCGTCTGCGGCCTGCGGAAGCCCTGCTCTGAAATCTACGATATCGCCTGCAAGGACATCGGCGTGGCGCCGGAGGACTGCGTGTCCGTGGCGGACAACGTGAAACGGGACATCACCGGGGCCAAGGAAGCGGGAATCGGCTGCAACATCATCTTCTCGTCTCCCGAGAAGAAACACCCGGTGAAATTCACCGAGGAAAACCGGCCCGACGCTGTGGTGGAGGACTTCCGGGAGATTCTGGACCTGCTTCCCCCCTTGAACTGAATCCAAAACGGGATGTCCGGGGCAACCCGGACTATCCCGCGTTCCAGAGAAAACCATTTCTTATAGGAGGCTGATGGACTATGAACACCGATATCCGTTATATCTTCCTGGACCTGGGGGGCACCTTCCGGGTCATCGACGAGGACCCCGCCTACCTCTCCGCCGCCCGGGCGAAAATCGCCGAGCTCTGCGGCGTGGAGACCGACAACCCGAACCAGTGGTTCAGCGATGTCATTGAAAAACGGTATGACAAATACCGGGACTGGGCCCTGAAATTCATGTGTGAGGCCCCGGAGGAGGTCCTCTGGACCCGCTGGCTGGCCTATGACATGGACAAGGAGCGCATCCTGAAAAACGCCTCCGAGCTGACCTACCAGTACCGCCAGACCAAGGGCCGCCGCACCGTGGTAGAGGGCGGCGCCGAAACCGTCAAGGAGCTTTGTGCCCGGGGCTACACCATGGGCATCATCAGCGACCTGGTAGGCAAGCGGGAGGTGGACGAGTGGCTGGACGCCGACGGCCTCCGGCCCTACTTCAAGACCGTCCAGCAGTCCTCCATCACCTATGTCCGCAAGCCCGGCCCCGCCATCTACTACTACGCCATGGAGGAAGCGGGCGCCCTGCCGGAGAACTGCTGCTACGTGGGCGACAACCTGAACCGGGACATCGTGGGCGCCAAGGCCTGCGACTTCGGCATGACCGTCACGGTGCAGTATAACAGAGAAAAGCCCCTGAAGCTGACGGAGGAGAACATGCCCGACGGCAAGATCTACACCTTCCCCCAGCTGCTGGACATCTTCCCGGAACGGGGCAAGGTGGCGGTGGAGAGGCTGATCGCCCCGGACGACGGACAATAAGAATGGACAATTGAAAATGGACAATGTGGAGGGCGGAGACGGCCCTGCCGTTTACCCGGCCTGAAACCGAAGGGCGGGCTCTCCCCGAAGGTCATTGTCAATTGTCAATTATCAATTAATCTGGAGGTTTTTAACATGTCTGATATCAAACGCGGCGGCGCTCAGCTGGCTGAGGCCGTCAAGAAAGCGTATACGCTGGGACAGGACGACTATCACCTGGAGCCTATGGTTCTGGTGGAGGACGGGAAGCCCGTGGGCAAGATTGCCGACGGCGACGCCGCCATCTTCTGCTGCCGCCGGGGCGAGCGGGAGATTGAGCTCACCGAGATGTTCACCGAGCCCGACTTTGATAAGGTGGACCGGCGGATGCTGCGGGATCTGGACTTTGTCATCATGACCATGTACCACGACAAGTTCAAGGACCTGCCCATCGCCTTCGCCCCCGCCAAGGTAGTGAAGCCCCTGGCCCAGGTGCTCAGCGAGGCGGGGAAAACCCAGTTTCACTGCGCCGAGAGCGAGAAGTTCGCCCACGTGACCTTCTTCTTCAACGGCGGGGAGAACAACCCCTTCCCCGGCGAGGACGACCTGTGCATCCCCTCTCCCAAGGGCATCGACTTCGACCAGCAGCCCGAGCTGTCCCTGCCCAAGGTGGCGGACGCCGTCATGGACGCGCTGGGGAAATACGACTTTGTGGTGACAAACTTCGCCAACGGAGATGTCATTGGGCACACCCAGAACACCGAGGCGAAAATCAAAGCCTGCGG
Source organism: uncultured Oscillibacter sp. (assembly GCA_910586735.1). Taxonomy (GTDB): domain Bacteria; phylum Bacillota; class Clostridia; order Oscillospirales; family Oscillospiraceae; genus Oscillibacter. Next base: position 22,681 of record CAJUJW010000019.1, read on the forward strand.
CTATGTGAGCCAGTATCTGGACAAAGTGGTCAACGACGCCCTGGGGAAGGGCTATGTGGTGGCCATCACGGCGGACCACGGAAACATCGAAAAGCTCTACACCGCCGCCGGGAAGCCCGACGGGGCCCACACGACCAATCTGGTGCCCTTCATCATGATCGACCCCGCCGGCAAGAGCCCCATCGCCCTGCGGGACGGGTCCCTGGGCGACGTGTCTCCCACGGTGCTGAACGTCCTGGGCATCCCCCAGCCCGCCGAGATGGACGGCAAGCCCCTCTGTGAGGGCAAGGACTGGGGCCAGGGCCGGAAGATGCTCCTCATCATCTGCGACGGCTGGGGCCTAGGCACCGGGGACGAGGGCGACGCCATCCACATCGCCGACACCCCCTATTGGGACTCCCTGCTGGCCAATCAGTCCTGGTCCAAGCTCCACGCCTCCGGCGAGTTCGTGGGCCTGGGCGCGGGCAAGGCCGGCAACTCCGAGGCGGGCCACTCCAACCTGGGCGCGGGCCGCTGCGTGATGCAGGACGACGTGCGCCTGGACGCCGCCGTGAAGGACGGCAGCTTCAAACAGAATCCCATTTTCCTCCAGGCCATTGAGCACGCCAAGAAAAACGGCACCTCCCTGCACCTGCTGGCGTATCTGACCTACAAGTCCTCCCACGGGTGCATCGACTATCCGCTGAACATCTGCGAGATGGCCAGAGACAACGGTCTGGACCGGGTGTATCTCCACATCATCTTCGACGGCCGCTCCACCGATCCCGGCTCTGCCCCCGCCCTGCTGGCGGAGACCGACGCGAAGCTGGAGGCCATCGGCGTGGGCCGCATCGTGGACGGCGTGGGCCGGGGCGTGGCCCTGGACCGGGATAAGAACTACGACAAGGTGAAACGGGCCTACGACGCCATGGTTGAGGGCGCCGGAACCCAGTATGAGTAAGCGCTGAGACGAAAGGGCCGGGGGCAGTCCCCCGGTCCTTTGGCCTGCCGGTGTTTCCGGGCCCCCGCCGGGAAGGACCGGGAAGGATGGGGCCCTGGGGGGAAGAAAAAAATAATAAGGAAATCGGAAAAAAGGCTTGCATTTCCAGAGAGGGTATGCTATTATAATGAAGCTGTCCGAACGGACAGGCTCTGCGCCCTTAGCTCAGCTGGATAGAGCGTCTGGCTACGGACCAGAAGGCCGGGGGTTCGAATCCCTCAGGGCGTACCAAAACCACGGAAATTCAATGAATTTCCGTGGTTTTGCTTTTGATCTCTGTACTTTTTCGGGTGGTTGGATTTTGCGGTGGACAGTTGACCCAAGCCGTGACCCATACGGGAACTTGGAGCGGTTAGGGCTGGAGAGTACCTGAGAGGAAACTCCCCACCGCGTTCGCCGCCTGTTTCTGCATGGAGGTGGTGACGTGGGCGTAGGTATCAAGGGTAAACCCGGCGGAGTAATGGCCCAGCATGGAGGAGAGCGTTTTCACGTCTACGCCGTTTTGCAGGGCCAGGACCGAGAATGTATGCCTCAGATCATGGAATCTGATTCTTTCCAATCCAGCCCGTTTCAGCACCCGCTGGAGCATGTGCAGGACGCTTCGTTTGCGGATACTGCCTTCTCCGTTGGCACGCCTTTTCGCCATAGCGTATCGCCTCCTTTATCAGCTACACACCATACCAGCACCTCACAGAAATATCCAGCCGCTACATGCGGTGTTATCAAAAAATTTGTATTTGCCGGTTTGGAACTTCTCCTTGTTTATAGCAGCGCAGATTTTGAGCTCGTCACATCGACATTGACGGGCCCTGATACTCCTCATGATCGTCCGCCTTGTGGCCCATTGCGATCTTCTTCTCACGGATTCTTCTCATGAGCTTACTCTCCACATGACCACCCGACGGATTTGGCGGCGGGAGCGTTTCCCAGAAAATATTGCTCATGTGGTGGAGGAGCCTTACAGTACAGAGGAGAACAGACGGGGCACTCTGCCGATGGTCCAGGAGAAACTGCGCATAGCTGTTGCTTCGAGCGGCAGACCACGTCAGCCAGTATTCTGCCGCATCTTGATCTTGTCCTACTTCTTTCCCTTGGAGGTACAGCTTGCCGAGGACATACTGCGCATATTGATTCCCCTGGCTGGCGGAGGCACTCAGCAACTGAACTGCTCTATCAATATCCCTCTCAACAGTTTTTCCCCTGAGACACTCTTTGCCCAGACGGTAGGCGGCGTAGTGATTGCCATTTTCAGCGGCGTTTCTCTGCCAGCGGAGACCCTCTTGCAAATCGCGGACCTCCACATCATCGGAGAGGAGCAGCTTTCCAAGAGCGTACTGCGCCGTGACATGACCTTGCGCTGCCGCACGCTCCAGCCAGCGCCGAGCCTTCACGCTGTCCGGGAGCATTAGGGGACCGTCCCGCAGAAGCTTGCCAATGAGATACTGAGCGTTCATGTCGCCGCTCTCCGCCAGCCGTTTCATTTCATTGACGGCCTGATCCCGTTCCTCCAGAGGCAGTCCTTCGCTGCGAATCATATTTCGCAGCATCCAGTAACTGTAGGAAGAGCCTACGAACTCCTCCGGCTCATCATCCTGTTGGATACCAGCATCCTCAAAGCTGACCGCACCTTGCCGGATGCGCTCTGCCTCGTGTATGACGGTGTTCTTGATCGCCCGAAACTCTTTCACCTGAGAGAGTGGCGAACGCATTCTCTCCCGTTCGGAATAAAAATCCTCCACCTGACACTGGAGCCGCCACCATAGTTCATAGCACTCCTCTACCTCTGGGAGTTTCGCCAACTCATCTGCGAGGGCGTCCACCTGTGCCTTGATGGACTTTTACAAATAGCCGCAGACCTTTTTGCCTTTGACAACCTCCAAGGACTTGGCCAACTCCAACATCTTCGCTTCGAGTACCGGGCTGTCACAGAACTTCGAGCGCATACGCTTTGTCAGCTCCAGCAGCGCCTTACGGCTCTGCCGCACCAGCTCATCTCTGGACGAACGCTTTTGCTCGTAGAGGCGCAGCAGTTCGCCCTGGAAAATATCTCGTGTGAGTTCGGACTTGATTTTGCGGATGCCCTCCTGGTTGAGATACGCCTGCCCCGGCTTCACTGACCAAGCCATCATGTGAACATGAGGGTGGTGGCCCTCGTCGTGGAAGGCGGCGTACCAACGGAAGTCAGAGGGCGGAATATTCATAGCGGCGGCAATTTCGTTGCGGTGGGTGCGGAGCAGATTCCGCCAAGCCTTCGCGTTATCATAACCCAGGCGCTCCGCATCCTCCCGTTTGAGGGAAATGATGAGCGTCCAGATGTTGCCTGGGTAGTCACCCAACTCTGTCACTGCTTTTTCAAGATCAACCGTATCCTCATCACCGAACAATCCGTGACGGCCTAATCGTTCTGCCCGAGGCCGGGCAGCGATGTACCGAAGGTAGCCAGCGGCATTCTTACCGCTGAAGCCGCCGCCTTTGAAATAGGGACTCTTGATAATCAGTCTTGCCACGATTCCTCATCCTCCCAAGCCTCCCGCGCGTACTTCTCCAAGGAGATACGGCCATTGGTCCGCTTCACGCTGCTCACACTCTCCGCCCGGCGTCGGCGCAGGTCCTCCTCGCTGAACTGAAAGCCCTCTGCCAAAATGCCAGCCATCATATCCACCTCCACCGACTGTCTGAAGGACAGCGACGAGAGCCGCTCCTCCAGCTTCCCCAGCCGTCCGTCTACATAAGACTTCAGGGCTATCGGGAGGAAATCGCCGGCGTTATCCGCCTCTAAATAATCCAGGTAGAATCCGATTGCTTTTCCGCCAGCTCGTTTATGCTGCGGCATCCGGATTTCCTGTACGCTGTGTGTAGCCGGTACCTTGTCACCGGGGAGACTCGTAAACTCAGCCGCTCTTTTTCATTGCCCATAAAACCTCCAATTTTCGTTCCAAGACGCCGCTCCTCCTCTCCCCACCGGACCCGCTCCGCTGGGCTCCGGCGGGGACCCCGTTTTGTGCTTCTCGCCAGCCTCCAGTCTCTTGCGGACACGCATTCGTTCCACGATTTCCTCCAGCTGGCGGAGTTGTCGTTGGTTGTAGAGGTCCACCGCATTTTGTTTTGTGTACTGCCAGAGCATCAACTGTCCCCTCCTGTACTACGCTCTACCCACTCAATAAACTTCTCTTTGGGTACTACCATCCTGTTACCAATTTTTAGGACGGGAAAATTTGATTCGTGCATGAGTTCATAAGCGCTGGATGGAGCAGCACCCAGCACCTGCCCCACCATTTTTGCGTTGAGGAACAGCGGCAGTTCCTCGTAGCTTTTATAGTCGGACTCCTTCATTTTGCCACCTCTATTTTGAAAAATATTTTGCCGGATAGTTGACTTCCATCTTGCAAGCGTTGTATAGTCTATTCGCGGTTCTTGCGGTGTAACACAGCAAAGAGGGGTTGTCAATAGTTGTGCAGATATTTTATTTTCCATTTTGAGAGGGGCTGCTCATGAACATTTTCAATTTGACTTTTCCGCTGACCGTAGATTTCAGCGGCGGCAAATACTGGATCAACGGGGGAGGCCCTTACCAGTGCGGACGCATTCAAGGCATGGGGAGAGCAGGCCGCGGCGGAACGAGACGCCGCTATTGAGCAGCTGCGGGCAACGGCAGACACTGCGCTGAGCGCGTCTATCATCCGGCAGCTGAAAGAGAATCTGAACCGGTTGTGAATAAAACGCCTGGGGCCGGCTTGCGCTTAACCGGTCCCAGGCGTATTCTTTATTTATCGTGGCCCAATGTCCGCGCCGTTGGAGCGGATGACCTCCCGATACCACCGCCCGCTGTCCTTCAGCGTCCGGTCTCCCGTGGCGTAATCCACATAGGCCAGGCCAAAGCGGGGATCGTAGCCCTCCGCCCATTCGAAGTTGTCCGTCAGGGACCACTGGAAATACCCTCGTACGTCCGTACCCTGGCCGATGGCCCGCTCCAGAGCCCGGAGATACCGGGCCAGGAAGTCGATCCGCAGAGGGTCGTGGACCGACCCGTCCAGAAAGACCCGGTCCGTACAGGCCAGTCCATTCTCACTGACCACCAGGGGCAGGCCGTACCGTTCCGCCAGAAACCGAGCGCCCCACTCCAGGGCCTCCGGGGTGATGGGCCAGCCCAGGGCTGTCCGGGGAAAGCCCGCCGGGAAAGGAAGCGTCTCCGGCCCCGCCTCCCCCATGCGGACGGGCGCGCCCTGATAGAGGTTGAGCCCGATGAAGTCCGGCCTCTCGTACCGTCCCTCCAGGCACAGGGGGTCCAGGGCCAGGGTATGGGAGAAGGTCCTGGGCCCCAGAGGCAGGGCGAAGGTCTCCTGCCGGGCGGCCTCCACATCTTTGGCCTCCTGACTGGCGGGATAACAGACCGCCCCGGTGGAGGCGATGCCCACCAGGTTTTCACTGTCCGCCCGGTGCAGGGCCTTCTGTCCCAAGGAGTGGGCCTGACAGAAGGTCTCCCAGCAGGCGCTGAGGCTGTCGTCATCCAGCTGCAGGCCCGGGGCGTGTTCTCCCGTCCCATAGCCCATTCCTATAAAGCACTGTGGCTCGTTGAAGGTGAACCACCGGCGCACCCGGCCCCGGAACAGCTCCGCCATTTTCTCCGCGTATGCCGCAAAGCGCCGGGCGGTCTCCGGGTTCTGCCAGCCGCCCTGCCGCTGCAATGCCTGGGGGAGATCCCAGTGAAACAATGTCACCCAGGGCTGGATTCCCGCCTCCAGAAGGCCATCCACCAGCTTGCTGTAATAGTCCAGCCCCGCCTGGTTCCAGTGTCCGTCGCCTTTGGGGTCCACCCGGGGCCAGGCGACGGAGAACCGGTAGGCCCGGAGCTCCATCTCCTTCATGATGGCGATGTCATCCCGCCAGCGGTGATAGGCGTCGGTGGCCGTGTCGCCGGTGTCGCCCCATTTGACCTTCCCGGGGGTATGGGAGAAAACGTCCCAAACGCTCTCCCCCCGGTCGTCCTCTTTCACGGCGCCCTCGATCTGGTAGGAGGCGGAAGCGGCGCCCCAGATAAAATCCTTTGGAAATCCCATGGTTCAAGCTCCCGTCAAAACTCCAGGTTCTTTCCGTCCTGGCCGAACACGTGGCACACGTTGCCGCTGAAGGTCAGGTTCAGCTGGTCTCCGGCGTGGAAGGAATCGATGTGGGTCCCCGTGGCGTCCATGGTGGGCACGATCACCACCACGTCCCGGCCCTCGGCGTTGGCGTGGAAATGGACCTCGCTGCCCATCATCTCCGAGACCTCCACCCTGGCGGCGAGGGTGTTGCCGGGCTGCTTGGCCAGCACCATGTGGCTGGGGCGGACGCCCAGGGTGATGGTCTGGGACTGGACGCCCTGGGCCGCCAGGTTCTTCTGCTTGTCGCCGGACAGCTCCACCTTGCAGCCGCCTACGCTGACGAAGTATTTGCCGCCCTCGCAGAGGAGCTTGGCGTCGAAGAAGTTCATCTGGGGCATGCCGATGAAGCCCGCCACAAACAGGTTCGCCGGATGGTCGAAGACCTCCTGGGGGGTGCCAATCTGCTGGATGAAGCCGTCCTTCATGATGACGATCCGGTCGCCCAGGGTCATGGCCTCCGTTTGGTCGTGGGTGACATAGATAAAGGTCGTATTGATTTTCTGGCGCAGCTTGATGATCTCGGCGCGCATCTGGTTGCGGAGCTTGGCGTCCAGGTTGGAGAGGGGTTCGTCCATGAGGAGCACCTTGGGCTCCCGGACGATGGCCCGGCCAATGGCCACACGCTGGCGCTGTCCGCCGGAGAGGGCCTTGGGCTTGCGGTCCAGGTACTGGGTGATATCCAGAGTCTCTGCCGCTTCCTTGACCCGGCGGTCAATCTCCGCCTTGTCCATCTTCCGCAGCTTCAGGGGGAAGGCCATATTTTCATAAACCGTCATATGGGGATAGAGGGCGTAGCTCTGGAAAACCATGGCGATGTCCCGGTTTTTGGGCTCCACATCGTTCATGAGCTTCCCGTCAATGTACAGCTCGCCGCCGGAGATCTCCTCCAGACCCGCCACCATCCGCAGGGTGGTGGACTTGCCGCAGCCGGAGGGGCCAACAAGGACGATAAACTCCTTGTCCTTGATATCCAGATTGAACTCCTGGACGGCAATGACACCCTCGGCGGTCACCTGGAGGTTGACCTTCTTTTCCGGGTCGCCGGCCTTCTTTTTCGCCTTCTTCCGGTCTCCGCTGTGGGGATAGATTTTGGTGATGCCCTTCAGATTCAAACTTGCCATAACTCTCGGCCCTGGCGAAGGGGCCTCCGCCGCCTTCGCCTCGCCCCGGTCAGGGGGCTTTACGACAGGTCTCCACACTGCCGCACCGCGGGCCGACGCGGTCTTCCTCCTTTTTTGGTGCCGGCCGCTGTGGGAGTGGAGCAGCGGACCGGCCCATGGTTTTATTCACGCGCCCTGTCGGGCAATGGAAGCACGACACTCACTGAAAGGGGTTCTCCGTGGGATAGGGCAGGCTCTTGGGCTGGTTGTAGGCGATGTCCTGGATCCCCAAGAACTTGAACACCTCAAAGAGCGCTTTGCCGTAATGGCCGAAGGCAACGGCCCCGTGGTGGGGATAGCGCTTCTGAATAAGGACGTGGCGGTAGAACCGGCCCATTTCGGGAATGGCGAATACGCCGATGCCGCCGAAGCTGCCCGTGGCCACCGGAAGCACCTCGCCCTGGGCGATGTAGGACCGGAGCACGCCGTCGCTGTCGCACTGGAGGCGGTAGAAGGTGATATCGCTGGCGGCGATGTCCCCCTCCAGGGTGCCCCGGGTGAAGTCCGGCTCACCGCCGTTTTCCAGCAGGCGGTTCTGGATGAGCTGGTACTTAACGGCCCGGTCCGCACAGAGCTTGCAGGCGGGGGTGTTGCCGCAGTGGAAGCCCATAAAGGTGTCCGTGAGGGTATAATCAAACTTGCCCTTGATCTGCTCCGCCCAAAGCTGGGCGGGGACGGAGTTGTTGATGTCCAGCAAAGTGACGGTGTCCCCGGAGACGCACATGCCGATGTACTCAGACAGCGCGCCGTAGATGTCCACCTCGCAGGAGACCGGGATGCCCCGGCTCACCAGACGGGAGTTCACATAGCAGGGCTCAAAGCCAAACTGGCTGGGGAAGGCGGGCCAGCACTTGTCCGCGAAGGCCACATACTTCCTGGCTCCCTTGTGGTGCTCTGCCCAGTCCAGCAGCGTCAGCTCAAACTGGGCCATCCGCTCGCCCAGGTCGGGATAGTAACGGCCCTCCCCCATCTCGGCGGCCATCTCCGCGCAGACCGCCGGGATGCGGGGATCACCGGCGTGCTCTTTATAGCTCACCAGCAGGTCCAGCTCGGAGTTCTCCTCCACCTCTACACCCAGCTCGTACAGGCCCTTGATGGGGGCGTTGCAGGCAAAGAAGTCCTGAGGCCGGGGGCCGAAGGTGATGATTTTGAGGTTCTTCACGCCGATGACCGCCCGGGCGATGGGAACAAATTCCGCGATCATCCCGGCGATGTCCTGGGCGGTGCCCACGGGGTATTCGGGGATATAGCCCTTGAGATGCCGCATCCCCAGGTTATAGGAGCAGTTCAGCATCCCGCAGTAGGCGTCGCCCCGTCCGTTGATCAGGTCCCCGTCCCCCTCGGCGGCGGCCACAAACATGCAGGGGCCGTCAAAATTCCGGGCAATCAGCGTCTCCGGCGTCTCGGGGCCGAAGTTGCCCAGGAACACCACCAGGGCGTTGCAGCCATGGGCTTTCACGTCCTCCACGGCTTTCAGCATTCCCTGCTCGTTTTCCACCGTGACAGGGCACTCGTACAGCCCGCCGGAACAGGCGGCCTTGACGGCGGCCCGGCGCTTCTCGCTCAGGGCGACGGGAAAGCAGTCCCGGGAGACGGCGACGAGGCCCAGCTTTACCTCGGGAATATTGGTCAATTGCATAGAATCTTCCTCCTTTTCAAAGATCGTTTTTGATATCAATGTTCTCGCCTATCAGGCCCACCCAGGCCCCCTGTCCGGCCTCGCCGGAGTCCGGGTGCGCCAGCAGCCATTTATTTTTCGCCCACAGGCGGTCATCCTCCGCGTTCAGCGGCGTGAGGACGGGCCTGGCCTCATTGGTGCCCCTGGGCAGCGCCACCGCCACCCGGAAGCCCTTTGCCCCATCCACATGGCAGGGGGCGTAGTGCAGCGTCGTGGCGTAGACCTCCACCACCGCCCCGGCGGGGACCCGGAAGGCCCGGACACAGGCGGTATCCAGCCGGCCGTCCACCATTTCCTCCTGTTTCGCCAGCAGGAGAATGAAGTCCGACGATCCGATGTTGACCTCGCTGTCCCGGTGGTACTCCAGGCAGTTGAGCTTGGTATTGCGGCCCCAGCACATGCCGATTTGTACCGGCATCCCGCCGTAGGCGTGGTCCTGTATCCGCCGGAAGATATCGCACCCCTCCAGGGCGGCGATGGACGGCTCATAGGCCGTGCCCTCCTTCGGCAGGGGGATGGCCTCCATGGCCCAGAGCAGCTTTTCCGTGTCATAGCCGGTGAGCACCTGGCCGTAGGCCCGGAAGGCGGGGCTGTAAACAGATTCAATCTTCATGGGGTTCCTCCTTTAAAGAAGCTGGGGGAACAGCGCCTTGCAGGCGGGGTATATTTTTTGGAACTGCCGGTACCGCTCCTCATAGAGGGCGGTCAGCTTCGCCTCCGGCTCCACGGTGCCGGCAACGCGCACCAGGGCGTCCGCCGCCGCCTGGACGGAGGGGAACCGCCCCGCCGCCACCATGGCCAGCATGGCCCCGCCGTAGCCGGGTCCCTGCTCTGTGGCCACGATGTCCAGGGGGATGCCCAGGACATTGGCCATGATGGTCCGCCAGAGGCCGGACTTGCTGCCCCCGCCGCAGATGTTGGAGCGGGGAATCTCCACGCCCAGACTCCTGGCCACCTCGAAGCTGTCCCGGATGGCGAAGGCCACGCCCTCCAGCACCGCCTGGAGCAGGTCCGCCCGGGTGGTGTCCATGGTCATGCCGAGAAACGCGCCCCGGGCGTTGGTGTCGTTGATGGGGCTCCGCTCCCCCATGAGGTAGGGGAGGAAAAACACGCGGTTCCGCCCCAGCTTCTCCGGGGTAATCGCCTCCTGTTCCCCGGCGTAGTCCGGGGTCTTTAAAATATCCTCCATCCACCACTTGTTGCAGCTGGCTGCGGAGAGCATGCAGCCCATGAGGTGGTATCCGCCGTCGGCGTGGGCGAAGGAGTGGAGGGCGTTGTTGGGGTCCACGCCGAAGGTTTTGCTGGAGATGAAGATGGTCCCGGAGGTGCCCAGGCTGATGTTGCAGCCCCCGTCCCCTACGGTGCCCGTGCCCACGGCGGCGGCGGCGTTGTCCCCCGCCCCGGCGCAGACCACCGTCGTTTCCGCCAGGCCCAGGGCCTTGGCCATGTCCGGCTTCAGAGTCCCCACGGCCTCGTAGCTCTCGAAGACCCTCGCCATCTGGGACTCCCGCAGGCCGCACAGCTCCAGCATCTCCGGGCTCCAGCGCTTGTGCTCCACGTCGAAGAGGAGCATCCCCGAGGCGTCGGAGACATCGGTGCAGTGGACGCCGGTGAGGCAGTAGTTGATATAGTCCTTGGGCAGCATCACCTTGTCGATTCTGGCGAACAGCTCCGGCTCGTTCTTCCGCATCCAGAGGAGCTTAGGGGCCGTGAAGCCCGCGAAGGCGATGTTGGCGGTGTACCGGCTGATTTTCTCCCGGCCCACGATCTTGTTGAGGTAGTCCACCTCCTGGGCGGTGCGGCCGTCGTTCCAGAGAATGGCGGGGCGGAGGACCCGGTCCTGCCCGTCCAGGGCCACCAGCCCGTGCATCTGCCCGCCGCAGCCAATACCCGCGATCTGGCTTTTATCGCAGTCCGCCGTCAACTCCCGGATGCCAGTCACCACCGCTTCCAGCCAGTCCTCCGGGTTCTGCTCGGACCAGCCAGGCTTGGGAAAAGACAGCGGGTATTCCCGGGAGACGATGTTTTGGATTTGTCCCTCCTCGTCCATCAGCAGCAGCTTCACGGCGGAGGTGCCCAGGTCGATTCCAATATACAGCATGTCGTTTCTCCTTATGTCCGGCGGATAGAAGTGCTGACTGTGGTCTTTCCCGTCAGCCGGGCGGTGCGGGCGTCCGGCTGGCCCAGGCCCGCGTACAGGGTCCAGGCCCCGCTGCCGGGAATCCGCTCTCCGGCGGCGTTGACCACGGTGAAGGCCGAGGGCTCTATGGGAATGTCCACTGTCTTTGTCTCCCCCGCCCCCAGCTCGATCCGCCGGAAGCCGCAGAGGATGGGATTGGGCGGCGCGTCGGGGGATGCCTCGTCCTTCAAATAGAGCTGCACCACCTCCTGGGCGGCCCGCCCGCCCCGGTTCTCCACCGTGACCTGGGCGGAGCCCTCCCCGGCGGTGACGGCGGTGACCACTACGTCGCCGTAGGTCAGGCCGTAGCCGAAGGGATACAGGGGCTCGCCCCGGTAGTAGCGGTAGGTCCGGTTGGTCATGGCGTAGTCGGTAAAAGCGGGCAGCTCCGCCAGGGCCCCGTCCCGGTAGAAGGTCACGGGCAGCTTGCCGGAGGGAGACGCTTTGCCGAAAATCAGGTCCGCAATGGCCCGGCCTCCCCCGGCGCCGGGATACCAGCCCAGGAGAATAGCGTCCGCTTGATTCTCAGCCTCGCTGAGGTCAATGGCGCTTCCCGCCAGGAGGACTACCAGCGTGGGCTTTCCCGCCGCCAGGACGTGGCGCAGCAGCATCCGCTGGGGAGAGGGCAGCAGCAGGTCCTCCTTGTCCCCGGACCCGGCGGCGTTGCCCTCGTCGGGCTGCTCGCCCTCCAGAGTCTCGTCCAGGCCCAGAACCAGGACCACCACGTCGCTGTGCTTGGCCACCGCCACGGCCTCCGCCATGCGGTCGCTGGCCTGGGCCAGGGGCTCCACCCGGTCCCGCCAGAGGTGGCAGCCTTCCGCGTACAGCACCCGGCCATGGCCCTCCATGGCGTCCTGGATGCCCTCCAGCACAGTGACATAGCGGGAGGCGGTGCCGTGGTAGTTTCCAACCAGAGCCGCCCGGCTGTTGGCGTTGGGGCCGATGACCCCGACGGTGCCCACGGTCTCCGGGTTCAGGGGCAAAAGTCCGCTGTTTTTCAGCAGCACGCAGGACTCCAGGGCGGCCTTGTGGGCCAGGGCCAAATGCTCCGGGCACTCCACCGCCTCATAGGGGATGGAGTCGTACTCGCTCCCCTCCCCCAGGACGCCCAGGAGATACCGGGTGGTAAAGAGCCGCTCGGCGGCAATTGTAATATCCTCCTCGGAGATCAGCCCCTCCCGCAGGGCCAGGAGCAAACAGCGGTAGCAGTCGCCGCAGTTCAGGTCACAGCCGTTTTTCAGCGCCAGGGCCACGGACTGGGCGGTGCTCTCCGTGACCATGTGCCCGGTGTGGAAATCCCGGATGGCCCAGCAGTCGGAGACCACATGGCCCTGGAAGCCCCAGCGGCCCCGGAGGATGTCTTTCAGCAGCGTCTCGCTGCCGCAGCAGGGCTCGCCGTTGGTGCGGTTGTAGGCTCCCATGACGGCCTCCACCCCGGCGTCTTTCACGCATGCCTCGAAGGCGGGGAGATAGGTCTCCTCCATGTCCTTGGGGGAGGCCACGGCGTTAAACTTGTGCCGCAGGCTCTCCGGCCCGCTGTGGACGGCGAAGTGCTTGGCGCAGGCGGCGGCCTTCATGGTCTCGCCGCTGCCCTGGAGGCCCCGGACGTAGGCTTTGCCCAGCCGGGACGTGAGGCAGGGGTCCTCGCCGTAGGTCTCATGGCCCCGGCCCCAGCGGGGGTCCCGGAAGATGTTGACGTTGGGGGACCAGAAGGTCAGGCCCTTGTAAATGTCCCGGTCGTCCTGGGCGGAGAGGGCGTTGTACTTGGCCCGGCCCTCGGTGGCGGCTGCGTCCCCCAGCTTTTCCAAAAGCTCCTCGTCAAACATGGCCGCCAGGCCGATGGCCTGGGGGAAGCTGGTGGCGGTGCCCGCCCGGGCCACGCCGTGAAGGGCCTCGTTCCACCAGTTGTAGGCGGGGACCCCCAGATGGGGAATAGGCGGCGCGCTATAGCTCAGCTGGCCGGCCTTTTCCTCCAGGCTCATCTGCGCCACCAGAGCCCTGGCCCGCCGCCGCGCGGTTTCTCGATCCATAAGCAATTCTCCTTTGGGTTCAGTTTGGTTCTCCGTCCTCCGCCGGGAGCACCCGGCGAAAGATTCTCCACAGCACCCGGGAGGCCAGCCACGCCGGGCCGGAGGCCCCCGCGATGAAATACACAAAGCCCAGCATCCGCATGATCACCGGGGGCAGAAACAGCGGGACGGCGACGGGCAAAAGGGCGATCAGCCACAGCAGCAGCGTCCGCCCCGGGGAGCAGAAAGCCAGGGCAAAGGCGTTCTTCACCTGCCCTTTCCAGGTATTCTGGAACATGGCCTGAAGGGGGAACACATAGCACAGCAGGGTCAGGGCAATCACCGCCACGATGGTGGCGACGGTCAGGAAGAGGACCCGGAGGGCCCCCTCCTGCCGGAGGGCGAAGAGGGCGTCTCCCGCCGCCACCGCCCCCAGGGCCAGCACCAGCAGGCCCAGGGCCGCGCCCCGCTTGAAGTTGGCCCGGAAGGCGTCCAGGAAGCCCCGCAGGGTGCGGACCTCCTCCCCCTGGACCAGCTTCAAGGTGACATAGTACAGCGCGCACAGGGCGGGCCCGGCGGTAACCACCGGCAGGGCGCAGAGGACGCAGAGCCAGTTGAGGACAATCAGGTCCCCCAGGGTGCGGAGGACCTGGCCCAGGGAGGCCCGGAGGGGGCTTCCCTCCTCCGGCCCGGCCTTACGCGTGTCCGCCATAGGCTCAGCCCTTCACGCCGCCCAGGGCCACGCCGGCAATGATGTACTTGGACAGGGCGAAGTACACGATGAACAGGGGCAGGATTGTCAGGGTCAGGCCCAAATAGATCGCGCCGTGCTCCGTCTTATAAATATCGCCCCGAAGGAGGCCCACCATGATCGGCATGGTGTATTTACTGTTGTCCGTCAGCAGGATGGTGGGCAGGAAGAGGCTGTTCCAGCTGGAGACGAAGCAGAAGATGGCCTGGGTGGCCATGGCCGGCTTCATGATGGGCAGCGCGATGCGGTTGAAGGTGTTGAATTCCCCGGAGCCGTCGATCCGGGCCGAGTCCAGCAGCTCCAGAGGCAAAGAGGACAGCATGAACTGCCGCATGAAGAACACCGTGGCCGGAGCGGCAATGGAGGGGAGGATCAGCGCCAGGAAGTTGTTGGTCATGTGGATCTGGTACATGAACTGGTAGAAGCCGATGCTGGTGACCTGGGCGGGGATCATCATCACGCACATGATGACGGTGAAAAAGGTCTTGCGCCCCTTCCACTGGTAGGCTACCAGGGCATAGGCGGTGAGGGCGGAGAAATACACCGTGCAGGCCGTGGAGCCCACGGAAATGATCATGGAGTTTGTGAAGCCCCGGATGGGATTGAAGGTCTTGCCCAGCAGTACGCTCAGGTTGTTCATCAGGTAGGTGGAGGGCATCAGGGAAATGGCGTGCTGCTGAATCTCATAGGTGCTGCGGGTGGAGTTGATCAGCATGATGATAAAGGGCATCAGGCTGAGGATGGTCAGCAGGACGCACACGGTATAGGCCACGATCTTGAAGGCCCTTCCGTCGGAATGCTTCGCGTGTTTCATATCCGGTTACCTCCCCTCGTCCTTGTCCCGCATCAGCAGGAAAATCACGCCGGAAAACACCGCGATGATAAGGAACATAATCATGCTGGCCGCGGCGGCCCGGTTGTAGAGATAGCTCCCGCTGAACGCCTGGTTGTAGATAAACACGCTGGTGGTCAGGGTCGCGTTGTCCGGCCCGCCCAGCAGGAACAGCTTGGGAATGTCGTACATGTTCAGTCCGCCGATCATGCTGGTGATCAGGGTGTAGAGCAGGATGGTTTTCAGGTTGGGAATGGTGATCTGGAAGAACAGCTGCACGTCGTTGGCCCCGTCGATCTCCGCCGCCTCGTAAATCTCGGGGCTGATGCCCAGGACGCCGGAAATCAGGATAATCATGGTGTAGCCGTACCACATCCAGAACTGGATGAAGGCCACGATGAGCTGGGCCGCCGTCGCATTGATGGAGAAGTTGAAGGGCGTGCTCAGTACTCCCGTGGTCACAAGAAGATCGTTTACCGGGCCGGTGGGATAGCCGAAGAGGGCGTTGAACAAAATGGCCACGGAGGCCGCCGTGATGATGTTGGGCATGTAGAAAACGACCTTGAAGAAGCCCTGACCGGCCAGCTTGTGGCGGTGGCTGGTGAACCAGGCCGTCAGCAGCAGGGCCAAGGTAATCTGGGGGATGAAGTTCATAATCCAGAGCTTCACGGTGTTGCCCAGGGATTTAATAAAAGAGGGGTTCTGAAGGACGCTGACAAAGTTCTTGAACGGCTCGTCCGTCAGGAAGTGCCAGGTCGTGTTTCCCAGGCCCTTGCAGTCCGTAAAGCCCAGGAGGGCGGTGTAGATGGTGGGATACAGGGAGAAGACGCAGAAGGCCACGATGAAGGGCAGGCTGAACAAATAGCCGTACCTCGCGTAGCTGAAGCCTTTTCGCTGCTTCATGAAATCTCAGCTCCTTGAAATCAGATTGGCCGGGCATGGCCGGAGAGGAAGAACGGAGCGAAAGGGGCCCGTTCCGGGCCCCTTTCGCCTGGAAGCAGTCTTTCATTATCTCGGAGCCCGCTCCGAGATGGTCTGGGCCACTGGCCCAGAAATCGGCTTAGCCCAGATCCACCGTCACATCCAGGTTGTCGGCCACGTCCTGCTTGAAGTCCTTGATGGCCTGATCCCGGGTCTTGGTGCCGGAGGTATACTGCCGGACCTGATCCCGCCACTTGGTGTTGATGGTTTCATCGTACTGGGTCAGGCATTTTCCGTTGGCGTACTGGTTGGCGGGGACAAAGGCGTCGAACATGTTCTGGCCGCCCAGGAAATCCAGGGAGCCGTCGCTCATCTCCATGACCGTGCCGGAGGCCACGCAGTCCTTGGTGCCGCCCTCGCCGTTCAGCGTTCCGTTGGCCCACATGTACTGGAGGCCGGTCTCGGAGCAGTCCAGGGTGATCCAGCGGATAATTTCGCCCACGGCCTCTTTGTTGGCGGAGTTGTTGCTGGCCATCAGCCAGGTGCCGCCCCAGAAGAAGCCCACGGGAGGCGCGCAGACCGCCCAGTCGCCATAGGTTCCCTCGCCCACGGCGGAGCCGCCGCAGTTGGGGGCGATGGTGTAGTTGATGAGCCAGGCGGGGCCGAAGAAGCCGAAGATGCCCTTGTCCCCTTCGCCCTTCATGTCGGCGAACCAGGCGTCCTGCCAGTCCTGGGTGTCATTGTGGTAGTTGTTGTCCTTGAGCTCCTTGGACAGGTCCAGGAACGCCTCACGCTTGGGGTCGATGTTCAGCTTGCCGTCCACAATCCAGCCCTGTTCGGAGCTGTTTTCCACGGCGTGCCACAGGTCGCCGTCGCCGGAGATGATGCCGTAGCCCTTGCCCTTGAGGGTCTCGGCGGCCTCGTAGAATTTATCCCAGCCATTGGATCCCGCGCCGATAGCCGCTCCGATGGTGTCGGGATCGTCGGTGCCGAAGACCTCCTTGGCGATGGAGCGGCGGTAGATGAACGCGCCGCCGGTGGCCTGATAGCCCAGGCCCACCACCTTGCCGTCGTCGGGCCGGGTGCCGATGTCCACGGAGTACTGGGCGATGTCGGCGGCCTGGATATCCCCGGCCACGTCAATGCCCAGGTCCTCATAGGGGGCGGCGTAGTGGGCGGCGTCGCCCTGGGTGTACTTCATGACGAACGCGGCCTCGGCGCAGTACATATCCGGGGCGTCGGAGCCGCCGCCGGCCAGGGCCTGGTCCAGGGCGGGCTGGTAGGCGCCGTCGGTGGTGGCGATGACGGTGGTCTTGACCTCATACTTTTCGGCAAAGTCCGGACGGCTGGCCAGGAACTTGTCGACCATCTTGGGCACCTCGTCGGTGAAAGCCCAGAGATTCAGCACGGTCTTGCCGCTGGCGGAGCTCCCGCCGGAGCCGTCGTCACCAGAGCCGGAACCGGAGCCGCCGCCGCAGGCGGCCAGGGAGAGCAGCATCACGGCTGCCAGTAGGAACGCGAAGACTTTCTTTTTCATGTACCTTTTCCTCCAATCAAAAATTTTGGTATGTTAGGCGATTAAATTTACTAACTTAGGTTAAAAAAATTTACCGCCCGACCTTGCTCTTAGTGTAATAGATGCTCGGCAAAATGTCAACAGAAACCATAGCAATCCACCAAATTTTGTGCAGAGCGCCTTGGATATGGCCGTCATTTTGTAAGAGATGATAGTTTTTCCTGGCTCCGCCACTGGTGGGCTCTTTGGTTTGGCAATAAGATAACCTATCTTTGCCCCTGTTGAAATCAAAATTAGTTTGTGTTATAATCTAACCAAATTGACAAGGAGGGGGCAACTATGGAGAGAACGGCTGCCCAGAGAGCGAAGGAGCGCGGAGGCGAACCTGTCCCCGCACTGCCCTCGAATTTAAAGATACAGAACCGGAAAATGGTGCTCTCCTGCTTCCGGGACAACCGGCCCCACTCAGTGGCGGACGTGGTGGCCCGCACCGGCATCAGCAAGCTGACGGTGATGAAGGCCATCCAGTTTTTCTGCGGGAAGGGCATCCTGGCCAGCTCCGGCAAAGGGGATTCCACGGAGCTGGGGGGGAAGAAGCCGGAGTACTTCCGCTTTTCCTGCGGGAAGTACCTGCTGACTATCCGCATGTGGCCGGAGGACCTGGGCCTGACGCTGTTCGACATGCGCATGAACAAGGTAGACAGCTCCCATCTGGCCTGGATCATCCCGGACACGCCCGAGGAGGCGTTCCGCATCATCGAGAACAGCGCCCTGGCGCTGCTGACCCAGGCCGGGATCGGCCGGGAGGAGCTGTACGGCGTCAGCCTGTCCTCCTCCGGCATCGTGGACTATGACAGCCTGACCCTGAAATACAGCGTCCATACCCCCAACTGGGGGGCGAACGTTCCGGTGGGGGACTTCCTCCGGGACATCTTCGGCCCCGGCCCGGCGCTGTCCGAGGAGAACGCCGGAAAATCCATCAGCCGGGCCATACTCAACGAGCAGGAGGACCCAAACCGGTCCATTCTGGTCCTGTTCACCTCCTGGGGGCTCTCCGGGGCGCTGATTCAGGACGGGCGCATTCTCAACGGGCGGAACTCTCTGGTGGGCGAGATCGGCCATATGATCCTGGACCAGAACGACCCGGAGCTTTGCAGCTGCGGCAGCCGGGGCTGCGCGGAACGGCTGGTGTCCGTTGCCCGGGTGCGGAAGATGATCGCCGGGGATCCTCCGCCGGAGGGCTCTCCCCTGTCCCGCCTCCCGGCGGAGGCAGTGGAGCTGCGGCACCTCTTCGCCTCCTCCCGGCAGGAGGACGCCTACGCCCGGAAATACGTGGCCTATATGGCGGACCGGTTCGCCGCCCTTTTGCGGAACGTGTCCCTGGTGTTCAGCCCGGAGAAGGTGGTCTTCGTGGGGGACTACGCCGTGGCGGACGAGTTTTTTGACCAGCGGATGCGCCGTCAGCTCTCCTCCTTCCGCTACCTGTCCCTGAGCCAGCCCATGGAAATTGCCTACGACACCCGGTCCCTGACGGACTTGGACGCCTTGGGGGGCGCGGCGGCGCTCATCGACCACTATCTCTCCCGGCCGGAGCTGTATGAGGAAGTGGGTCCCTGACGGCAGTCTCCGGCCATGGTCTTTTCTTTGGATGTACCAGCGCACACGCTGCTCTGAGGATAAGGGCTGATTTATGGCCTTGAAAATCTCCATTATCTGTTTCAGACCTGCCATTCTCGTGACAATTTCTGCTTGCTTGGTACGGCTGGGTACTCCTTGACCACATATTTGCCCACAGACAGAGAAAAACTGGCCCACCGGGAGTGTCCCGGTGGGCCGCAGTTCTCAACCAGCCTTGCTCTCTGCCCTCAGCCGCTCCTTTTCGGCGGCTACCTCTGTTTTCATCTCGGTTAT
>CAJUJW010000020.1 GCA_910586735.1 uncultured Oscillibacter sp.
AGAATAGCCTGTAGGGGCGGACCTATGTGTCCGCCCTCCCTCCGGGACTGCCATGCTTCAAAGGATGGAACCTGTCCCGATCACACCCCATTCATTGTCCATTATCCATTATCAATTGTCCATTCACACAACAACATCCCCCAATAGGACACTCCCCATTTTGTAAAACCTGTTGATTTGACCGCGCCGCTGTGCTATACTTTTCCCGGTACAAATCACCGGCCAAAATGCCTGTCAAGGGGGGAAGCGCACATGAAGCGGTGGTTCAAACAGCATGACGCGCTGCCCCTGTGGCTGACCACGGCCCTGGCGGCGGCGCTGTTCGCGGTCCTTTACTGGCAGTACCTAACGTCCCCTGGAACCGGGACGCCGCCGGTGTCGGCGGACTACTTTTTCCGCGAACAGGAAGCCGTTCAGGAGGTTGTCCGGGAACTTTCCTCCAGCGCGCCGCTGGTGGAAAACAAGGACATCTATCAGCTGGACACCAATCTTTATGACATCTATCTCAGCGTCTTTCCCACGGAGGACGAGGAGGGAACCCTGCTGGATCTCTCCGCCTTCGACCTCCATGAATCAAAAGACCACAGCTATAATCCCGTGCTGAACTGCAATATTCAAATCCTGCCGGAGGGGGAACTTCCAAGCCCACTCCTTGACCTAAACCAGGAAAATGCCACTATCCGGGTTCGGGGGAACACCTCCCGCGCCAATCCCTACAAAAATTTTAAAATCAACCTCGACAATAATGCGAACGATTTCTTTGGTCAAAGGGTTTTAAACCTCAACAAAGATTATTTTGACATTTCTAAAGTGAGCACCAAGCTGTCCACTGACCTGCTGGCGGAAATGGACGATATTCTCGGCTACCGCACCTATTTTATGCGGCTCTGGATTCGGGACGCCTCCCTGGCCCTGGAACAGCAGGAATTTGTATACCAGGGCATGTACACCGAACTGGAGCAGCCCAACAAAACCTACCTCCAGGCCCGGGGCCTCAGCGAGAACGGCTCTTTGTACAAGGCCAGGAATTTCACCTTTACGCTCAACGACGCCCTCCGGGACGTGAACGACCCGCTGTACTCCCAGGAGGCCTTCGAGCAGGTCCTGGGCATCCGGGAGGGCGGCGGCAGCCACGCGAAACTGCTGGAAATGCTGGACGCCCTCAACGACCCTAACCGGGACTTTGAGGAGGTTTTCGCGGCGTATTTCAACGAGGAGAACTATCTGACCTGGCTGGCATTCAATGTGCTTCTGGGGCACGAGGACATCATCAACCAAAACTTCCTGCTCTACAGCCCGGAGGATTCCCAGACCTGGTATTTCATGAACTGGGATTTCGACGGCGGCCTTCGCTTTGGGGCTTACGAAAGCGAACGGCCCGAGTCTCTCCGGGGCATTCAAAAGCTGCTGATGGTGGGGCTCCACCGCCGGTATTTCCAGATTCCCGGCAGCCTTGAGAAGCTGGACGCGAAAATGCAGGAGCTGCTGAACACCCATATCACCAGAGAACGGGTGACCGGGCTGGCGGAAGCCTACAAGCCCGTCCTGGATAAGACTCTTCGGGAGGACCCGGACCTGAACATCCTGAAATACACGCCGGAACAGCTCTTTTCCTATCTGGACGGCCTGTACGACGGCATCCTCCACAATTACGACATCTTCAAAGCCTCCATCCAATATCCCTTCTCCGGCTTCGTGGCGATCCCCACCCGCAATCAGGACGGCTCGGTCCAGTTCTCCTGGGACTCCTTCTACTCTCCGAAGCTCCTTCCGGTGACTTACACCCTCCAGGTCTACACCGATTATAACATGGAAAATCTGGTGTACGAAATCGGCGGCCTCCAGCAGACCCGTTATATGTTGGAGGAGGGGCTCCCCGACGGGACCTATTACGTGCTGATATCCGGCACGGACGCCCAGGGGTACCGGCAGATCAGCCTGGAACACGTGGAGGGCAGGGACGGCAACAATAATCGATACTACGAGGACGGCCTCCTGAAATTCACCCTGGAGTGAGGTGGGCATATGGAATATCTGGGACACCGGCTGCGCCAGGAGCTCAAGTTTTTCATCAGCGCCGGGGACTATCTCGCCCTCCGCGCCCGCCTCTCCGCCCTAGCGGTCCCGGACCCCAACATGCCGGACCCGGAGGGGTATCAGGTCACCAGCGTCTATTTCGACGACATCCACCACTCCGCTATGTCGGAGAAAAGCGCCGGCTACCAGTTTCGGAAGAAGTTCCGCCTCCGGTGCTACAACCGCTCCGACGGCAGCATCCGCCTGGAGTGCAAGCGGAAATTCGGCGAGTACGTCTCCAAGGACAGCGTCCCCCTTCTCCGCCGGGAGTACGACGGCATTCTCTCCGGGGACTACGGCGCCCTCCTCTCCACCCCCCTGGGCCAGGAAGTCTACGCCCGGCATCACGCCCAGCTGCTCAGGCCCGTGGTGGCGGTGGAGTACCTCCGGGAGGCTTACGTCGCCCGGGAGGGGAACGCGCGGATTACCTTTGACAAGGATGTCTCCGCCTCCGTGGACGAGTGGGACATGTTCTCCGAGCTCTTCCAGGTCCGCAGGGTGCTGGAGCCCGGGCGGATGATTATGGAGATCAAATACGACGGCTTCCTTCCGGCGGCCCTGGCCCAGGCCCTGAAACTCCCCGCGGCCGAGCGGTGCGCCATTTCCAAATACGCCCTGTGCAGGGGCGAAAAAAGGAGACTTTTGTACCGATGACCACATTTTCCGATATCTTCAAGAAGAGCTTCCTGGAAGAGGCCGGAAGCCTGACCATCAACGAGTTCGCCCTGAGCATGCTGGCGGCCTTCCTCTGCGGTATGATTGTCTACGCCGTCTACCGGGGCTTTTACAAGGGCGTTGTCTACAACCACAACTTCAATATCCTCCTGGTGATGACCAGCTTGGTCACCTGCTTTGTGGTCATCGTCATCAGCTCCAACGTGGTGCTCTCCCTGGGCATGGTGGGCGCGCTGTCCATCGTGCGCTACCGCACCGCCGTCAAGGACCCGCTGGACGTGGGCTTTCTCTTCTGGACCGTGGCCATCGGCGTCACCTGCGGCGCGGGGCTCTATTTGATCTCCATCCTGGCCACCCTGTTTATCGCCTTCATTTACATCCTGCTGGTGAAGGTCCGCAACCGCAAGCACCAGTACCTCTTGATTGTGAAGCACCACAGCGACGCGGCCCAGGCCGTGCAGAACCGGCTGTCCTCCCTGAAAAAGGTGCTGAAAAACAAGACCGTTGTCAAGGACTACGCAGAGCTGACCTATGAGATCCGCCTCTCCGAGGAGGATGCCGGTTTTCTCTCGGGCCTCTCCCAGATGGACGGCGTCAGCAGCGCCGTACTGGTGGAGTTCTCGGGCGACTATTTTGAGTGATTGAAAAGCGGGCTGCGTTATGTACTACATTGTTCAAATGGCCGACTTCCATTTCGGCGGGGCCTCCTCCGGCCAGGAGGCGGAAATCCTGGGCGTCATGCGGGAGAAGATACGGACCATCGTCCCGAAGGACTCCCCCGTCGTTCTCTGCGCCTGCGGGGACTATATCGACAGCAGGCCGGTGGATGACGGAGGCGCGAAAAGGGACCTGACAGGGGTCGAGGTGGCGTCCCGCTATGTGGAGGCCGGGGACACCATTCGTTCCGCCCTCATTGAACCCCTGCGTGACGACTACCAGCTCACCGTCGGCCTGTGTGCCGGAAACCACGACATCACCCACGAGTCGGAGATGAACCAATTTTCCCGGACTCTCAACGGGCACGAGATTCAGGAATCTTACGCCCTGCGGCTGGACGAGGAAAACGTGGACTTCATCTTTGTCAACTCCTGCCCGCCCATGAACCACAAGTACGGGCAGATCGATTACACGAAGCTGGAGGCCATTCTGGAGAGCCTCCGCCCGGATTCCACCAAGTACCTGGTACTCCACCACACGCTGATGAGCATGGACGAGGACGACCACTCCCCCCTCCGCCAGGTCCCCCCGCTCATCAAGCTGATGGACCAATACGCGGTCAAGGCGGTCTTCCACGGCCACACCCACGGTCAGTACACGGTCCGCGTGGGCCTCGGCGGCTGCCCCATTGTGGGCGTCGGCACCGTTTACGTCCGGGACTACCCCAATGTAAACTCCCAGTTCAACCTGATCCGCTGTGAAAACGGGGTGGTGCAATCCGCGGTAAACTACCGGTACAATGTGGATTTGGCCAAGGTGGAGGGTTCCGACGGCTTTGAGGAGTCCCCCATCCACATGTCGAAGGATGACAACTGTTTCCGCGGGGGAACTTTCTCGGAGGTCTACGACGCGCTCTATAAAAAGGTCCGGGCCCAGTCGAAGCTGTACCACGTCCGGCTGTACGTGAAGTCGGGCTTTGAGGCGTTCTGTTCCGACGTGCGGGAAAACTTTGGCAAGCTGGTTGAGCTGGAAACCCTGGACAAGCAGTACACATACGCCAAGCTGGCGGAGATGTGGGAGGCCCCTGAGCGGGACGAGGAGGCTTTGTACTTCAACCACGGGGAACACTTCCGCACGGAACAGTACCCCTCCGGGATTGACTACCTGATCCACGAAATCGGGGAGAAGAAGACCAGCAGCCGGGCCCTTATGTCCACAATCAACTCATCGGACATCGCCAAAACGGACCCGGACTCCTTCCTCCCCTCCCTGCTCTCCATCCAGGCGGGGTTCAGCCCGGAGGGGGACACCCTCCATATCTCCATGAACCT
The DNA here is from genome assembly GCA_910586735.1 of uncultured Oscillibacter sp. Classification (GTDB taxonomy): domain Bacteria; phylum Bacillota; class Clostridia; order Oscillospirales; family Oscillospiraceae; genus Oscillibacter. Next base: position 4,740 of record CAJUJW010000020.1, read on the forward strand.
GCGGGCCCTGGAGGTCAGCCGCTTTCTGAAAATCAACATCTGCGAAATTCTCTACGTCGCCCAGAGAATCCACGACGCGCACCCCTTCGCCAACATCGAGGCGGAAATCTCCGCCTTCCGCGTCCAGGTCACAAAGCGGTTCGGATGCTTCCTCAAAGCAAAGCTGGACACAAAGAAGCAAAAGACAAAGGTGACGGCCATGCTCACCAGCCTGGTGTTTTCCAGCGACCGAGAGGAAATTGCGGCGCAGATTCAGGGAATCATCCGGCTGATCCTTGACAAAAAACAGCGCTCAGAGACTGTGATTGAGACGGTGGGCATTCAAAATCTGCTGGATTCCATTCTCACAGTAAAAGGAATGCTGCCGGAAAAGAAGGCCGCCCTGGATCCCGAGCTGGAGCGGATTGCGGCTTGCGTCCAGGACCTTCTGGATATGCTGGGCGCACTGCGCGAGAAAAGAAAAAGCGCCTCTGAGCCGACCCAGGACATGCGGGCGCTGGAGGTGAAGATTCCGGGCCAGTACGATTCTCTGGTGAAATCGCTTGAGGAATTGATCCCGGCGGATTAAATCTATTACGAAGAGGTTGCCACTATGCAGGAACAGAAAAAAGGGTCATTTATCGTATTTGAGGGCATCGACGGCAGCGGAAAAAGTACGCAGATTCAACTGCTGAAAAACCGGCTCGCCGGGCTGGGCGTCCCCTTCTACAGCACCTTTGAGCCGACGGATTCCCCCATCGGCTCCTTAATCCACCAGATTTTCACCGGGCGGATTCTCAGCGACAACAAGGTGGTGGCGGCCCTCTTCGCCGCCGACCGTCTGGACCACCTCCTGAATCCCACAAACGGGATTTACGCCAAGGTCATGTCCGGCGTCTCCGTGATTTCGGACCGCTATTACTTCTCCTCCTACGCCTACCACAGCGTGGACATGCCCATGGACTGGGTGGTGACGGCCAACTCCCCCTGTGCCCAGCTCCTCCGGGCCACGGCCACCGTGTTCATCGACGTGGACCCCGGGGACGCCATCGGGCGAATCGCCAAAACCCGCTCTCAGCTGGAGCTCTTCGAGACCAGGGAGCGCCTGGTCTCCGTCCGGGAGAAATACTTCGAGGCCTTTGAAAAGTATCGGGACGCGGAAAACATCCTCATCGTGGACGGCGGCAAGGACCCGGAGGTCCTGGCGGAGGAAATCTGGGAGAAGATCAGCGGCTATTTCCTGTGAGAAAACGGAAGCGCCCCCGGCTGCCGAGAACCCTTCGGCAGCCGGGGGCTGGTTCTTATGTACGTTCCAGGGCCCGCGCCTTACGGCGCGGGCCCTATCTGTCATTCGCGCACCTGCTCCAGGTAAATCAGCCGGCCAAGGTAGTCGGACAGCACCGCCTCCATCAGCACGCCGCCCCGCATCCAGCCCGCGCCGGAACGCACCTCGCCGGTGTCCTCCCGGCGGTAGAGGGCCGTCTCCTCCAGACCGGCCAGACGCAGCCGCAGGGACCGGCGGGAGGCCCGGGAGCGCACCTGCACAAAGCTGACCACGGCGGCGGACTTGTCCTTGGCCACCGCCATGACGGCGTCATAGGTGTGGTTCTCCCGGTAAGACGCCAGGCGGTAGCAGTCCCCCTCCCGGAAGATGGGTCCAAACCGGCGGTACTCCGCCAGCTGCCCGGGAATCAGGGCCTGCTCCTCCTCGGACAGCTTGTCCAGGTCCAGCTCATAGCCGAAACAGCCCGTCAGGGACACCTGTCCCCGGATCGCAAAGGGCGTCACCCGGCCGTTGACGTGGCTGGGGCAGGCGGCCACGTGGGCCCCCATGGAGGACAGGGGGTACAGCAGAGCCGCGCCCTCCTGGATGACCAGCCGGTCCACCGCCTCCGCGTTATCGGAGGTCCAGATCTGGGGGCTGTAATAGAGCATCCCCGCGTCAAACCGCCCGCCGCCGGAACAGCAGTTCTCCAGAAGCAATTCCGGGAAGTCCGTCACCAGCCGCTCCTGGAGCTCGTAGAGGCCCAGGACGTAGCGGTGGGCCGTCTCCCCCTGGCGATCCGGCGGCAGGGAGGGACTGTACACGTCGGTGAGGGGCCGGTTCATGTCCCATTTCAGATAGCGGATGTCCGCGGAACGCAGGACGGCGGAAATCTGGTCGTAGACGCAGTCCCGCACCTCCTTCCGGGTCAGGTCCAGCACCAGCTGGCACCTGGCCTGGGTGGGCGTCCGGCCCGGGACGGCCATGGCGTAATCCGGGTGGGCCCGGTACAGGTCGGAGTCCGGGGAGATCATCTCCGGCTCCATCCACACGCCCAGCTTCACCCCCATGTCCGCCAGCTCCTCCGCCAGGCGGGTCAGGCCGCCGGGGAGTTTTTTCAAATCCACCCGCCAGTCCCCCAGACTGCTGGTGTCGGTATCCCGCCGGCCGAACCAGCCGTCGTCCACCACCAGCAGCTCGATGCCGTACCGGGCGGCCTCCCGGCCCAGCTGGAGCAGGCGCTCGTGGTCAAAGTCGAAATAGCACGCCTCCCAGCTGTTGAGCAGGGCGGGCCGGTGCTTCTTCTGGCCCCGGATCAGGTGCCGCCGGAAGAGGTCGTGATAGGTCCGGCTCATGCCGCCCAGGCCGGAGTCGGAACACACCAGCGCCGCCTCGGGGGTCTGGAAGGACGCGCCGGGCTCCAGCCGCCACTGGAAGGAATCCGGGTGAATGCCCAGCACGGCCCGGACCCGGCGATACTGGTCCGTCTCCGCCTGGGCCAGGAAGTTCCCGGAGTAGACGAAGCTCATGCCGTACACCAGGCCCCGCTCCTGGGTGGCCGTGGGCTCGCAGAGGGCCAGGAAGGGGTGGAACTGGTGGGAGGAGATGCCCCGCTGGGAGAAGGTCCCCTGACGGCCCGGACGCAGGGGCCGCCGGTCGATGGTCTGCTCCCTGGCCCAGCTTCCGTGGAGGGTAATCACCTCCAGCTCCTCGGCGTCCATCTCCAGGGAGGCGGACAGGGCGGCGGTCAGGTCCAGGGCCTCGGTTCCGGCGTTCTCAATCCGGGCGGAGCGGCAGATGGCGTCCGCGTCCTCAAAGACCGTGTAGAGCAGGTGGACCCTCAGCTCCAGAACCGGGTCCCGCAGGACGATCTCCAGGGTTTCGCAGCCGTCCCCGTAGGTGGCGGGCAGCCCCTCCAGGGCGGGCTTGCCCTGAAAGACCCGGTGGCTGTCATAGAACAGCTCGCAGTTCCCTCCCCCCCGGGCGTCCCTGACCCGCAGGCAGGGCTCCCGGAAGTTCCCCCCGCCCCAGGCGGGGTACTCGAAGGGGAAGCAGTCGTAGAAGGAAGCCCGCTCCCGGGCGTTGCCGTCCGGCGTAAAGGGGCTCTCCTCCAAGCGGAGGAGATACTCCATGTTGTCGTCGGGCACAGAGGGGCCGTAGTAGATGTGGCCCAGGAAATTCTCGCTGCCCACGAGCCCCATCAGGTAGGTGGTGTGAGGCGTGTCCAGGCGGAACACCCGCCGCTGTTCGTTATAGGAAATGGGCATTGTTCATCCTCCATGTGTTTTTAATATTTCTCCAAAATTATAATTCGATCATTTCCAAAATCCAGTTTATCCAACCGATCACCGTAGAAGAACGACGCAAGTATGTACTGTCGGCCTCTACGCGATAGAGGCTTGAACGCTTCATTAACTGAACGATTGTCTGCTTATCTGGCATTACCCCATTTTGCAAATGAAGCCTCAGTGTTTCATTGAATACCTTGTGCATCAAAATTTGTGCCGCAATTGCAAGCTGACGTTCTCTATATCCCAGCCCCATAATGTACTCTCCACATGTGGAAAGCTGAAATAGAATATTGCCGTTTTCATCCTGCTCTTTATCGATTAGATTTAGGTAACGCCCCGCATCTGTGTAATAATTTGTTTGCCGTTCATCAAAGGCATACTCTGATGTAATTTCTTGCTTTGTCATTGGCTTTTCGTTGAGTAACTCCATCAGATTGACGATCCGGGACATACGATCTGCTTGCGGAAACGAGATATCAGGTTCTGTTGCAATCGGCACTGTTCTTAATAGGTTCTCAATATCGGAGAGGCAAATTTCTGTAGCAATCATATAATTTTTCTGCTTAATCAGTTGAAGAGAATTATAACTCCGGGAATCTTCAAACTGGTATTGATAGAGGGAAAATATTCCATTGGAGAAAATCAAAAAGACAGGCTTTACCTTTTTGATTACTCTATTGCTCCAAACACGGAACGGATAATAAAGCTGCCGGATAAGAAAATCGTCAGATAAGTCTCGCTTAGCCTCAAATAAAGAGAGGTATTGAATTCCCTCATATGCCGCGTCGATTTCGATTTGAGAATTGTTTACCGCAATATTCTTTGTGCCGAACGCTGTGTTAATATTAAACGAAAAGCTGCCGGAACTCATTCGCCCGCTGACCGTTGGCACAAGGCCATCATCTTCCAAGAAATCGCTCAGCACCCCGCAGGCATTGGCGCAATTCAGGGCAATCGCTTCGCTTACGAGGAACTGCGGAATCAAACTTTGAATGTGGGATGGAATCGAAATTCTCTGGACTTCAGGCGAAGGTTCTTCAAACTCTTTATAAGCAGAAAAAGATGCGATCACATAATCCCCACGCGTTATGGGAAGAATTGAGAGATCATTTTCTGCAAAAACAGCCGGAAGATTTATTCTGTGGTCGAACTTTGTCATGAACCGGGGTTCTCTAAACTCCTTAATCTGATTTGCGGATATAATAAACTGCCCGTTTTTCTTGACTTCTGCAAGAATATGGTACTTATCAAATAGATTCTTCCATGCGGTATCATTCATACCCATAATTTCTGATAAGCACCTCCTCTATTGCACCTCGCTTGCTTGCGTCCGCATTAATTACTCGTTTGGCTTTCACAAAGTCAATATTATACTCTCGGTACAGATCTTTAATGAAATCTGTTGCCGAATTTGAAAGCATAAATTTTATGCCGCGCCGCGTTAAGTTATCGCAGCATTGTTTCAACCTGATTTGTTCGCTTCTGCCAAATCCGCCTTTATTGTAGCCTGTAAAACTTGCAGTATCAGAAACCGGATCATAGGGTGGGTCAAGATATACAAACCCCCCCCTTCCAACCCGGTCTAATGTCGCGGAAAAATCTTCACTGAAAAAGGTAATGCCGCTGGATGCAAAATACTTGCTTACCGCACGTAAAATTGGCTCGTTTAAAATGTTAGGATTTTTGTAATGCCCAAATGGAGAGTTAAACTCCCCAGAGGAATTAACCCGAAACAGTCCATTGAAGCAGGTCTTGTTCAAATAAATCAATCTCGAAGCGCGCTCAACCTTTGACATCGCTTGATAGGCTGCTTTATCTCTGTCCAGGTCTCTTATCTTGTAATAATATTCTGAGGTATTTTCGTGTTTTTTGAGATCGTCAATCAGCGATTCAACGTCATCGCGAATTACCTCATAAACCGCAATTAAATCCGCATTTAAATCGTTCACGATCGCTTTAGATGGCTGTATTGAAAACAGTACGGCTCCACCGCCTAAGAAAGGTTCACAATAGGATGTAATCCGCTCAGGAAGCCGGGGGATAATTTCGTCCAGAAGCTGGCGTTTCCCGCCAACCCATTTGACAATTGGCACAACCAGCCTGTTTTTAGGCAATGCTCCCCCCCCTTTTTGGATCGATTTTTGTCATTATACCAAAAAAGCAATTATTTTACAAGGTCTTCATCTTACAAATTAGGTCTCCTAAAAACACTCACCTCGCTTTGGACGGGGTGAGTGTTTTTCAAGCGCTCCAAAAGACTTAGCTTAATGACATTGAATCTGTATCCTACCGCTTTGATTCCATGCCTATGGATTTATGGGATTTCTCGGTTCTCAAGGTGCCGCAGACACTTTCTTTCCCCGTCACCGGGCCATCCGGGCAGCCTCAAAGACAATGGGGTCCCCCTGGCAGCGCACCCTGCCGAATTTGACTTCTATTTCGCCCTCCCCGGCCAGGTTGGGATACCGGCCGTCGGGGGCGTCCACCGCCACCGGGGCCCGGGTTCCCCGCACGCTGAACACGCCGGTGAGCTGCCGGCCCCCCGCCCAGTGGACGGCCTGGAGGATGTCCCCCGCCAGGGCCCGGACATGGTACGCGCCGTCCGCCAGCAATGGGTGCTTCTTCATCCGGCTGAGCCGCCGCAGCTCCTCCCCCCGGTCCGGCCCGGAGGTCCAGTCCACGCTGTCCTTGTCGAAGAGGCTGGGCAGGTGGACGCAGCTTCGCTCCTGGCCCCCGTAGAGCAGGGTCATCCCCTTCTGGAAGTACAGAAAGGCCGTCCAGTTGGCCAGGGACTTCCCGTCTGGAATCAGGAAAGCCGCCCGAAGCCGGTCGTGGTTCTCCAGGAAGCGCAGCTTCACATAGTTCTCCGGGTATGTATACTCCTGGCGGTTCAGGGCCTCCGCGTAGGCGCGGAGGCTTCCCTTCCCCTCCAGGTAATCCTGAAAACACTGGAAGACATCGTACTCATAACTGATGTCAAAAGCCTGGTAAATCTCCGAATCGGAGAGGATGGCGTGACCATCGGCCCGGCCCCCGGCCACAAAGTCCGGCTCCACGGACTCTGCCAGCCAGAGGCAGCCGGGGCGCACCGCCTCCACCTCCTCCCGGGCCCGCAGCCAGAAGGCCAGGGGCACCACCGGGGCCACGTCGCAGCGGAAGCCGTCCACCATGGACGCCCAGTATTTCAGCGTCTCGATCTGATAGTCCCACAGCGCCGGTTTGGCGTAGTCCAGGTCCACCACGTCCGTCCAGTCGCCGAAGCGGTTGCCGGGGCGGCCCTCCGGCCCCCGGTAAAACCAATCCGGGTGGTTCCGCATCAGCCAGGAGTCCGGCGAGGTGTGGTTGTACACCACGTCGATGATGCACTTCATCCCCAGGCCGTGGATATCCTCCACCAGCCGCCGGAAATCCTCCAGCGTGCCGAGCTCCGGGTTCACGGCCCGGTAGTCGGAGATGGCGTAGGGGCTGCCGAGAGTACCCTTCCGGGCCCCGGCCCCGATGGGGTGGATGGGCAGCAGCCAGATGATGTCCGCCCCCAGGGCTTTGACGCGCCCCAGGTCCCGGCGCAGGGCCTCAAAGGTGCCCTCCGCCGTGTGGTTGCGGACGTAGACCGAGTACAGTACCTGATTGCGCAGAGTCTTGGATGTTGTAACCGCCATAAGCTCGTTCCTCCCAAACGCCGGATTACGCCAGGCGCCAGATGTCCTCGTTGTACTGCCGGATGGTCCGGTCGGAGGAGAAGTAGCCGGACTTGGCGATGTTGACCAGCATCTTCTTGGCCCAGGCCCGGCGGTCTCCGTAGGAGTACAGGCAGCGCTCCTTGGCGGCGGTGTACGCCTCCGTGTCCAGCAGGGCCATGAACCAGTCCTTGGTCTTCATGTCCCTCCACAGCAGGGAGAGCTCCGCCGGGTCCCCGATGGACAGCAGTTCCGGGGAGACCAGGAAGTCCACCAGCTCCTCCACCGCCGGACGGTGGTAGTAGTCCAGGGGGCGGTAGGCCCGGCCGTCGGGCTCGTCTCCCCGGTAGAGCCGGATCACCTCGCCGCTGGGCGCGCCGAAGGTGAAGATGTTCTCCCGGCCCACCAGCTGGGCGATTTCCACGTTGGCCCCGTCCAGGGTGCCCAGGGTCACAGCCCCGTTGGCCATGAATTTCATGTTGCCCGTGCCGCTGGCCTCCTTGGAGGCCAGAGAAATCTGCTCGGAGATATCACAGGCGGGAATCAGCCGCTCGGCCCAGGTGACGTTGTAGTTCTCCACCATGGCCACCCGCAGCCAGGGCCGGACCTGGGGGTCCCGGTCGATGAGCTTTTGCAGGCAGAGAATCAGGTGGATGATCCGCTTCGCCATGACGTAGGCCGGGGCCGCCTTGGCGCCGAAGAGGACGGTGACGGGCTGCCGGGGCAGCTTTCCCGCCTTGATGTCCAGGTATTTGCGGATGACGTACAGGGCGTTCATCTGCTGGCGCTTGTACTCGTGGAGGCGCTTCACCTGCACGTCGAAGATGGACTCCGGGTCCAGGTCCAGCCCCTGCTCGGCCTTGAGGGCCGCCGCCAGGCGGCGCTTGTTGTCCTGTTTGACCTCCAGCAGGCGGTCCAGCACCGCCTGGTCCTCCTGGAAGTCCAGCAGCTTCTCCAGCTCTCCGGCGTCCCGCCGCCAGTCGGGGCCGGCGCACTGGTCCAGCAGGGCCGCCAGGCCCGGGTTGCAGACCTCCAGCCAGCGGCGGAGGGTCACGCCGTTGGTCTTGTTGTTGAACTTCTCCGGGTAGAGGTCGTAGAAGGGCTTCAGCTCGGAATTTTTCAGAATCTCCGTGTGGAGGGCCGCCACGCCATTGACGGAGAAGCCGTAGTGAATGTCCATGTGGGCCATGTGGACCCGGTCCTCCCCGTCGATGATGGCCGTGGCCGGGTCGGGGTGGACCTCCTTGTCCCGGCGGTCCAGCTCCCGGATGACGGGGACCAGCCCCGGGGCCGCCTTCTCGATGAAGGCCAGGGGCCACTTCTCCAGGGCCTCCGCCAGGATGGTGTGGTTGGTATAGGCGCAGGTCCGCCGCACCTGGTCCAGGGCGCCGTCAAAACTCATGCCCCGGTCCGTCAGCAGGCGGATGAGCTCGGGGATGACCATGGAGGGGTGGGTGTCGTTGATCTGGATAACCACGTGGTCCGCCAGGGTCTCCGGGGCGTATCCCCGCTCCTCCAGCTCCTGGAGGATCAGCTGGGCCCCGGCGGAGACCATGAAATACTGCTGGTACACCCGGAGGAGCCGCCCGGCGTCGTCGCTGTCGTCGGGGTAGAGAAAGGCCGTCAGGCAGTGGGCGATGTCCCCCTTGTCGAAGGAAATACCCTCCTGGGGCGGCGGGGCGGGCTGGGTCACGTCGAAGAGGTGCAGCCGGTTGGCGCACCCGGAACCCGCGCCGGGGACGGCGATGTCGTACAGCGCCGCCTCCAGGTCAAAGCCGCCGAAGGGCACCGTGAAGCGCTTCCCCGTGGGAATCAGCCAGCTCTCCGGCTGAATCCAGGGGTCCGGGGACTCGGTCTGGCGGTCCTCCTCAAATTTCTGCTTGAACAATCCGTAGTGATAGTTCAGGCCCACGCCGTCCCCGGGCAGGCCCAGGGCGGCGATGGAGTCCAGGAAGCAGGCCGCCAGGCGGCCCAGCCCGCCGTTGCCCAGGGAGGGCTCGGGCTCCAGGGACTCCAGAGCCCCCAGGTCCCGGCCCAGGTCCGCCAGAAGCTCCTTGGCCTCGCCGTAGAGGCCCAGGGCCAGCAGGTTGTTGCTCAGCAGACGGCCCATCAAAAATTCCGCGGAGAAGTAATACAGCTTCCGCTCCCCCGCCGGGGCGGGGCGGTTCTGTGCCGCCCGCCGGGTCAGCAGGAGCAGGGCCTCGTAGAGCTGGCGGCCGTCGCACTGCCGGGGCTGGAGGCCGAAGCGCTCCTGGGTGAGCTGAGAGAGTTGTTCGTTCAGACGCATGGGAATTCACATCCTCATTTTTTATTCTTTATTTTTTCCTGCCTGGGGCAGGCGCTGGTAAACCCGTGTCTCCCGGTACAGCCGCCGGGAGAGCCTCTTGTCAAATGTACCCGGCAGGGCCCGCCACCGCCAGTTGTTCCCCAGGGTCGCGGGCGTGTTCATCCGGGCCTCGCTGCCCAGGCCCAGCAGGTCCTGGAACTGGATCACGGCCAGGTCGGCGGGGCTGGCCCAGACGGAGCGGATCATGCCCCAGTGATAGCCCTCCCGCTTGTTCAGGCGGAGGTACGCCTTGGCATAGGCCGCATCCTCCTTTGGGGCGGAGGCCATCCAGCCCTGGATGGTGTCGTTGTCGTGGGTCCCGGCGTAGGCCACGCAGTGGGCCGGGTAGCCGTGGGGCAGAAAGCCGCTGTCGGTGTCCCGGCTGTCAAAGGCGCACTCCAGCACCTTCATGCCCGGATAGCCGGACTCCTCCAGGAGCCTGCGCACCGAGGGCGTGAGAAAGCCCAGGTCCTCGGCGATGATGTCCTTCTTCCCCAGGACCCTGTTCACCGTCTGGAAGAACTCGATGCCGGGGCCGGGACGCCAGCGGCCGTTCCGGGCCGTGGGCTCCCCGTAGGGGATGGCGTAGTAGGAGTCGAAGCCCCGGAAGTGGTCGATGCGCAAGGTGTCGTACAGCCGGAACTGGAAGGCGATCCGGCGCAGCCACCAGGCGTAGCCATCCTCCTTCATCCGTTCCCAGTCGAACAGCGGGGTCCCCCACAGCTGGCCGTCCAGGGCGAAGTCGTCCGGGGGACAGCCCGCCACCTCCGTGGGCAAACCATGCCCGTCCAGCTGGAACAGCGCGGGGTTCGCCCAGACATCGGCGCTGTCCCCGGCCACGTAGATGGGCAGATCCCCGATGATGGAGACACCCAGGCCGTTGACATAGCCCTTCCAGTCGTCCCACTGGCGGAAGAAGAGGTATTGAACGGCCTTCCAAAAGGCGGTCTCCCCCGCCAGGTCCCGCCGGGCCCGCTCCAGGGCGGCGGGGCGGCGCAGCCGCAGCTCCTCGGGCCACTGGAACCAGCAGGCCCCGCCGTGGGCCTCCTTCAGGGCCATGAACAGCGCGTAGTCCTCCAGCCACTCCGCCTGTCCGGCGCAGAAGGCGGCGAACTCCGGCCGCTCCTGGGCCAGCAGCCGGGCACAGGCCCTGCGCAGAACGGGATAGCGGTTCTGATACAGCAGTCCGTAATCCACCCGCGCCGGGTCCTCCCCCCAGTCCAGGCTCTGGAACTCCGAGGGCTCCAGCAGTCCCTCCGCCGCCAGGGCGTCCAGGTCGATGAAATAGGGGTTCCCGGCGAAGGAGGAAAAGGACTGATAGGGCGAGTCCCCAAAGCTGGTGGGGCCCGCGGGCAGAATCTGCCAGCAGCTCTGTCCGCCCGCCGCCAGGAAGTCCGCGAACCTCCGGGCCTCCAGGCCCAGGGTGCCGATGCCCCAGGGAGAGGGCAGCGAGGAGATGGGCATCAAAATGCCGGATCGTCTCATATTGGGATCACCTGTTTCCATGTTGATATGGCTCAGCCCGCGCTGCCCAGGGAGAGGCGGGCCACGCTCTCCCCCTGGATGAGCCGGAAGGGAATCAGCTCGTGGACCGGGCGGCCGCACCCCAGGACGATGCCCCGGAGGAGGGTCTCCACCCCCCGCTCGGCCAGCCGCTGGGTGTCCTGCTGAACGGTGGTCAGCCGGGGCAGGGAGTATTGGCCGATGACGATGCCGTCATAGCCCACCACGGAAATGTCCTCCGGCACCCGCCGCCCCTGGTCCCGCAGGGCCCGGATAGCCCCCAGGGCCATCACGTCGCTGACGGCGAAAATGGCGGTCAGGTCGGGCCGGCGGCGCAGAAGCCGCAGCGTGGCAGCGTAGGCGTCGGGCATGGAGTACCGGCAGGGCTCGTACTGCTGGTCCGCGTCAAAGGGCAGCCCCAGTCGGCGGCAGGCCTCCAGGCAGCCGGTGAGGCGGCTGCTGCTGATCTGGGCGAAGGACCGGTTTCCCCCCAGCAGGCCGATGTGCCTGTGCCCCTGCCCCGCCAGGAGGCGGATCACCTGCTCCGCCGCCGCGCCGTCGTCGGTGGTGAAGGAGGACAAATTGTCAAAGCCCAGGTCCCGGGCCGTGTTGGTCAGCAACACGCTGGGGACGGTGATGGGGGCGAAGCCCGCCCTGAACAGCTCCAGGTCCCCGCCCAGGAAGACAAAGCCCCTGGGGCGGCGCTCCCGGTGGAGCCGGAGGGCGCAGGCCACCTCGTCGGCGTCCTCGTCCAGATAGTAAACGGCGGCGTCCTGCCCCGCGTCCAGCAATAGGGCCTGGATTTTCTCCACCAGGTCGGCAAAGAGCATGTTCATGGTTCCCTTGACCACCACGGCGATGCTGCTTTCCGTCTGCTGCTTCAGGTGTTTGGCGTTGGCGTTGGGCTGAAAGCCCTGTTCCTTCACCACCGCCATCACCCGCCGCCGGGTCTTCTCGCTGACATCGGGGTGCCCGTTAAGGACGCGGGACACGGTGGCCACGCCGCACCCGGAGAGCCGGGCGATATCTTTAATAGTCAAGCCGTGTCCCTCCTCTCCTCCGGTATCGGGCAGTCTTACCGCTGTCATCCAAAAATACGGAAACGCTTCTGGAACCGTTATTGGAAACGATTCCAAATTGACCGGCCTTATTATAGCAGTCTCTCTCCGCAAATGCAAGAAGAAATTTCAGCTTTTGGAAGAAACTGGAGATTCAGAAAAACCGGCCCTCCCCTTTTGGAGAAAATCCCCAGTCCAGTATGCCCCCTTCCCTTGGGAATAGTCGGGGTCTGCCGGCAGGAGAATAATTGACAATGGACAATTGATAATGTATAGGTTCTACCAGGAGAAGGGGGGGCCAGGAGGCGCAGGCCGCCGAGGGCGGCGGCCCCTACGGGGTGTTCTGCCGATAGGAGCAGGAACCCAGGGGACGGGCGGCAGATTGCCGCCCCTGCAGGCTATTCTGCCGATAGAAGGCGGTAGGAGAACAAGCCCCGCCGCCCGTCAGGGCGTGTACCAGCCCTTCCCCCCGGGGAGCCCCCCCACCAACTCCCCCCTCGAAAAAAAGCGAAGCGCCCCCAAACCTCCATCTTGCGTTTCCCCTCCCCACCTGATATAATACAAAAGGTCTGCGGGGCCCCGCCCCGCCTTGCACACAAATATTGTATATGAGGGAGTCTTGTCATGAAGCGGAAAGAGAGAGTCGCCGCAAGCCCCGCCACGGCGAAAAAACGGGGCATGGGCATTACCGGAAAGCTGGTGTTCGCCACGGTGGTCAGCGCGGTGCTGGCCCTGGCGGCGCTGCTGCTGGTGGTTTATTTCAAGATGTCCGGCGCCCTGCTGGAAAAGAGCGAGGACCTGCTCCAGACCACTACGGAACGGACCATTCAGGAGACCCGCGCCTGGATGAACAACACCCTGGCCACGCTGAAAACCCAGCGGGACACCATCGAGTACGAGGACATGGACGTTCCCGCCATGCGGGACTATATCCGCCACACCGTGGACCAGAACGACGCCTACCCCGCCGGGCTCTACGTGGCCCTGACCGACGGGTCCTTGTACCACGCCACCTTCGTCCCCGGGCCGGACTTCGTGGCCCAGGAGAAGAGCTGGTATCAAAACGGCATCGCCTCGGAGGAGTTCATCCTGGGCGACGTGTACTTTGACGAGGACAGCCAGTCCAACGTGGTGGGCGCTTCCGGCGTGCTGAGGAGCGCCTCCGGCGCGGTGCGGGGCGTGGCCGCAGCGGACGTATACCTGGACTCCATCTCCGGCATCGTCAGCGGCATCCAGATTGAGGACACCGGCGGGATCTTCCTGGTGGACACCCGGACAGACACCATCATCGGCCACCGGGACCCGGAGGCCGCCGGAAAGACGCTCGGCGATCTGCCGGACGAGATGTACGCCTACGCCGCCCAGCAGATTCGCGGCGGGCAGACCGGGCTCACCCTGCATAACGGCTCCTACTTCCAGATTGCCCAAGTTCCGGGCAGCGACTGGATGGCCGTGGCTCACGTCTCCCAGGGCGAGGTGCTGGCGGAACTCCGCCAGCTGACCGTCACCATGCTGGTGATGGCCCTTCTGGCCGTGATTCTCCTCACGCTGATGGTCATCATCCAGGTCCGGCGCATCATCGGCCGCCCCGTGGCGGAGCTGAGCCGGGCCGCCACCCGCATCGCCGGGGGCGCCCTGGACCAGTCCATTCAGTACCGGTCCAACGACGAGCTGGGCGTGCTGGCGGACGACTTCAATCAGGTCACCGTCCGCCTGCGGGAGTACATTACATATATCAACGAGATCGCCGACACCCTGCGGGAAATCGCCGGGGGAAACCTGGACTTCACCCTGGAGCAGGACTACACCGGCGAGTTCTCCAAAATCAAGGACTCCCTGGAGGCCATCTCCCACCAGCTCAACGGCGTAATGGGCCAGCTCCAGGCCGCCTCCCGGGACGTGGCCTCCGGCGCGGAGCAGGTCTCCGCCAACGCGGTGGAGCTGTCCCAGGGCTCCACGGAACAGGCCGCCGAGGTGGACGTGCTGGCCGGGCACATCAGCGCCGTGTCCGAAAGCGTCCAGCGCATCGCCCAGGGCGCGCAGACCGCCAACCAAATCTCTCTGGAGGTCAAGGACGGTCTGGTGGACAGCAGCGATAAAATGCGGAACATGACGGAGGTCATCCAGAGAATCAGCGACCGCTCCGCCGAGATCCACAAAATCGTCAAGACCATCGAGGACATCGCCTTCCAGACCAACATCCTGGCCCTGAACGCCGCCGTGGAGGCCGCCCGGGCGGGCAGCGCCGGCAAGGGCTTCGCCGTCGTCGCCGACGAGGTGCGCATGCTGGCGGGGAAATCCTCCTCCGCCGCCCAGGAGACCACGGTACTGCTGGGCCAGACGGTGGACTCCATGGAAGAGGGCGTGAAGGCCGCCCAGGACACCTCGGCGTCCATGCTGGCCGTGGTGTCCAAGGCCGAGGAGATGAGCCGTCTCGTGGAGGGCATCGCCGCCTACACCCAGGAGCAGGCCGCCAACGCCGGGGAAATCACCCAGGGCATCCAGCAGATCGCCGGCGTGGTGCAGACCAACGTGGCCACGGCGGAAAGCAGCGCCGCCGCCAGCGAGGAGCTGTCCAGCCAGGCCGCGATTTTGAAGGAGCTGGTCTCCAAATTCCGGCTGAAAAAATAAGCCCTAACCGGCAGAGGTAAAGACCCATTCGCCGGGAAGGAAGAGAGTTACGAGAGGAACCCAGGAGGGGTTCCTCTCGTTTTTAATCATAAGTTTTCAGAACTTCCCACGGGTTCTGAAAACTTGCCCAGGCTGTCAAAAATTTTTGACAGCCTGGGCGGGAAACCCAGATGGGGTTTCCCGCCTTATCTTTCTCCCCCTCCTGCCGATATATTTATATATGGGAAACACCGGGTTTCCAGGAAAGGAGGCGTCTGAGATGGGCGAGCTGACAATCCGCAGAGAGCGGGGCATCACCGGGCCCCGGTATCAGGCGGCAGAAAAAACGGAGAAGGCGGCCGCCGCCGCCAAGAGCCAGCCGGCCGCCAGGACGGCGGGGGCCACCGTCTCGGAGACCCTCCGGCGGCTCATGACCCGAATCGGCCAGGCGGAGACCCACACCAGGGAGAGTCACCGGACCCTCCAGGTGGGCGAGGCCGTGCTGGACGAGGTGCAGAGCAGTCTGGGCCGCATGGCGGAGCTGGCCCAAAAGGCCGCCGGGGGCGGCCAGATAGACCGCGCCGCCCTCCAGGCGGAACTGGAGCGCCTGGCAGAGGAAATCGACCGCATGACCGCCAGCGCCTTCGCCGGAGGCGCGCGGCTGTTCCTGGACGGGGACGCGGAGATTGAGGAGGGCGCGGAGACCGCGCCCCCCGCCGGGGAGGAGGAGACCGCCCAGCCCCTGCCCGATTGGCTGCTGAAGGGGCTGGACCAGAGGGACTTCACCCCGGAACGGCTTCTGCTTCTGCTGGGGCTGGACAAGAACGCCGGCGTCTCGGACATCCTGAACGCCCTTGCCGAAAAGTCCCTGGCCAACGACGCCGCCGGTTATCTGGCGGCCCTGTACCTGGGCGCCGCCATCGCCGGAGGTTCCGCCCTCAAGTCCGCCGATTTCCAGACCGCCCTGGAGGGACTGCGGCAGTTCATGGAGAAAATCTCCCAGGGCGTCTCCCCGGACCGGGCGGTGGAACTGCTGACCGGCGGCATGTTCACCAGCCTCTCGGACCTGGAGGCCCAGTTCACCGGCGGCACGGCCCCTGGGCTGGAGGACTTCCTGTCCGCGCTGATGCTGAGCGGCGGGGACGCCGCCCTCCTGCCCGAGGCGTCCATCCTGAACTTCCTGGCGGGAATGGAGGGCATGGAGCTGGAGCTGATGATGGGTCTTCTGGCGGCGGTGCAGAGCGCCGCCTCGGAAGCGGAGGCGGGAATGGAGGCCGCCATTGGGGACGGTTCCCTCCCCGACGCCCCCCAGACCGCCGCCCTGGACCTTGGAGAGGCACAGGTGGCGGGCCGGGACCTGAGCGGCGTCTCGGTGGACGAAACCGCCGGGACCCTGACGGTGGACGGCCAGGCGGACACGGAGATTCAGGGAACCGGGGGGACAATCCGGTCCCTCCTCCTCACCGGCTCCGGCACAGTCACCCTCCGGGACGCCCAGATCGCCCTGCTGACGGCGGAGACCTCCGCCCAGGTATCCAGCCCCGGGGAGACCCTGGTGGAAAAGCTGGTCCTGCGCCCCGGCGCGGTTCTGACCCTGGGCGGCGGCGGGCTGGTCCGCCTGGGCAGCGCGGAGGCCGGCCAAGGCGGCGTTCTGCGCCTCACCGGCGGCGCGGTCATCGTGGAGCCGGAGAAGGAGGGCGAGTCCTTCGGCGCGCTGCCCGTCCCCGTGGTGGTGGACGGCCCGGTCCTGCTGGCGGCCAGGGCGGCCAATGTCACCAGCGCCTCCGGGAAGCCCATGGCCCCCTTTGACATCGTCTGGCGGGCCCTCCTGCCGGGCTGGAGCGCCCTCACCTCCCTGGCGGCGGACGGCAGGCAGGGCCGCCTGGCCCTCATGAGCGGCGAGCCCGCCAGGCTCTGGCTGGAGAAGGAGAACTTCTTCCAGGGCTCCCCCATTCACTCCGTCGTCATCCGGGGCAAGGACAAGCACGGCCGCCCCAAGGTCCGGTACGCCTACCTGCGCTGGAACGAGAGCGCCGGGGCTTTCCAGGAGACCGTCATGTACCCCAACCCCTTCACCGTCTCCGGCGGCGAGGCCGGGCGGGACTGGGTTTACGAGGAGGAGAGCCAGACCCTGCGCATCCTGACGGGCCAGGTCTCCTCCGTCTCCGGCGGCCTGGGCACCGACGCCAACCAGGCCCCCTTCAGCGGGCGGCTGGTCCTGGCGGACGGCCTGGGGACGGTGGAGCTGACCCTGGACGGCGTGGAGTGCCGGGTGTCCGAGGGCGGGGCCTTCGTCCTGGGCCGGGGGAACGAGGTGACGCTCCTTCTCCGCAGCGGAACCCGCAACCTCTTTGAAAGCGGCGAGGGCTGGGCGGGCATCTCCCTGGGCCCGGACACCACACTGAGCATCGACTGCCCGGACGCCCGGGCCAGCACCCGGAACCCCGCCGGGACCCTCACCGCCTCCGGCGGCGCGGGGGGCGCGGGCATTGGCCGGGACAGCGGCATGGGCCGGGAGCAGACCGGCCACATTGTGATTCTGGGCGGCAGCGTCACCGCCGTGGGAACGGCGGGTGGCGCGGGCATCGGCGCGGGAAAGCGAAGCGCCATGGGCCCGGTGGACATCCGGGGCGGCGCCGTCTCCGCCACCGGGCAGAGCGGCGGCGGCGCGGGCATCGGCGGGGCCCTGGGGGCCTCCGTGGGGGATATCCGCATCCGGGGCGGCGTGGTCTCCGCCCAGGCCGTGGGCCACGCCGCCGCCATCGGCGCGGGCGTCCAGGGCAGCTGCGGCGACATCCTCATCTCCGGCGTGGCCAGAATTCAAAAGGCCCTGGGGGGCGACCCCGGGGCGGACATCGGGGCCTGCCTCTTCGGCGGCTGCGGGAAGGTGGAGATCACCGGCGGGGCGGACATTGGCCGGGCCCGCCTCTGGACCCGGTCCGGGGTCCCCCTCCAGATGGGGGCGGAAACCGTGACATTGCCCCAGTTCCGCCTCTCCTCCAAGACCCTGGGGCTGGACCGGCTGAGCCTGGCCAAGAAGGAGGCGGCCCAGGCGGCTCAGGCCGCCATTGAGCGGGACCGGCGCTGGGTCTCCCAGATTCAAAGCGCCTATCACGTGCTGTACCACCGGCTGGAGCGCAGCTTCGGCGGCCTCCTGGGGGTCCAGCAGTACCTGAGCGGGGCGGAGGGCCCGGTGCGGGACGACGGCGCGGCGGGGACCCTGCTGGCGGACACCCGGCGGTCCCTCTCCTTCCCCTCCTCCCAGGCCATGCGGACCCACGGCAAGCGGGGGACGGAGGACCTGCGGCAGCTATTGCGCTGACGGAACCGGACATATAAACAGGAGCCGTTTTCCAGGGGAGTCTTCCCGGAAAACGGCTCCTGATTTGTTACGCTCTCTCCGAGCCCCCGCCCAAGGCCAGATCCCGGACCACCTCCCCCGCCAGGAGCATTCCGGCGGCGGCCACCACAAAGGCGCAGCTTCCCGGCACCTGCCGCCGGACCTCCCCCTCCAGGGACTCCTGATAGAGGGCCCCCTCCGGCGCCCTGGGAGGCTCCTGGGAGTAGACCACCTTCAAACACCGGACACCCCGGCGCTTCAGTTCCTTCCGCATCACCCGGGCCAGGGGGCAGACCGAGGTCTCGTAAATGTCCGCCACCCGGAAAGCGGCGGGGTCCAGCTTGTTCCCCGCCCCCATGCAGCTGATAACGGGGACGCCCGCCGCCTGGGCCTCCTGAATCAGGGCCAGCTTTCCCGTCACCGTGTCGATGGCGTCCACCACATAGTCGTACCGGGCAAAGTCAAACTCCCCGGCGGTGTCCGGGCCGTAGAAGACCCTTCGGGCATTTACCACGGCCTCCGGGTTGATGGACAGCACCCGGTCCCGGGCGGCGTCGGCCTTGTACCGGCCCAGGGTCTCGTGAGTGGCCAGAATCTGGCGGTTGAGATTCGTCAGGCTCACCCGGTCGCTGTCGATCAGGTCCAGGGCCCCCACGCCGCCGCGGGCCAGGGCCTCCACAGCGTAGCCCCCCACGCCGCCCAGGCCGAACACCGCCACACGGGCCCGGGCCAGGCGCTCCACGCCCTCCCGGCCCAGGAGCAGCTCCGTCCTAGAAAATTGGTCCAGCATGTCCTCACGTCTCCGTTTCCCGCAAAACTTCCGCGATGGTTCCGCCGCCCGTCACGGCGTCGCCGTCGTAAAACACCGCCGCCTGTCCCGGCGTCACCGCCCTCTGGAGCTGGTCGAAGACCAGGCGGACCCGCCCCCCGGCCTCCGGAAAGACCTGGGCCGGCTGTTCCCGCTGGCGGGAGCGGGTCTTGGCCGCTGTCCGCATGGGGGCGGTCAGAGCCTCTATGGCAATCCAGTTCAGGTCCTCCACCAGAATCTCCCGGGCGTAGAGGGCCCCCTCCGGGCCCACGGTGACGGTGTTGGCCTCCATGTCCTTCCCGCAGACGTACACCGGCTCGCCCATGGCCAGGCCCAGGCCCTTCCGCTGTCCCAGGGTGTAGCGGACCGTGCCCCTGTGGCGGCCCACCACCCGGCCCTCCAGGTCCAAAAAGTCCCCGGAGGGGTAAGTCCTCCCGGCGCCGCGCTCCATAAAGGCGGCGTAGTCGCCGTCCGGGACAAAGCAGATGTCCTGGCTGTCGTGCTTCCCGGCGTTGACCAGCCCCAGCGCCTCCGCCAGTTCCCGGACCTGCCGTTTCTCCAGGTCCCCCAGGGGGAACCGCACGTGGGCCAGCTGCCGCTGGGTCAGCGTGTAGAGGAAATAGCTCTGGTCCTTCCCGGCGTCCACCGCCTTTTTCAAAAACCACCTGCCGGAGTCCTCGTCGAACCCAACCCGGGCATAGTGTCCGGTGACAACAGTGTGGTATCCCCTGGCCTCCGCCTCCTGGAGCAGCCGCCCGAACTTCAGGAAGCGGTTGCAGTCCACGCAGGGATTCGGCGTCCCCCCGGCCTCGTAGACCCGGATGAACTTGTCCACCACCCGCTCCTGAAACTCCCTGCCGCAATCCAGAATCTCAAAGGGGATGCCCAGCTGCCCCGCCGCCCCGGCGGCGTCCTCCGCGTCCCGGCGTTTGCAGCCGCCAGCCCCGTCCTCTCCCCCGTCCTGAAGAAGACGCATGTTGGCCCCCAGGCAGCGATACCCCGCCTTCAGCGTCAAATACGCCGCCACAGAGCTGTCCACGCCGCCGCTCATCGCCACCAGCGCGCTTAGATCCTTGTTCCTCTCCATTTTGCGCCTCCCGTCCCGTGCATTTCACGCGGCTATTATTATAGTACGATTCCGTCGTTTTGTCACGTAATATCTGCGGACCGTCTAGCTAACCTTCCCGACCGATTTGCAGCAGAACCTTCACAAGCCGTCCTCCCGGCTGGACGCCCTTCCCTTTTTCAACAAAAAACCCGCTTGTCCAGAGAAAGTTTAGGGAGAGAATGTAGAATTTTCGGCGCGGAAAATATTATGTAAACTCCATCCAGCGGCGTCCGTCGTGAAAAATCCGCTTTTCTCCCGCGAAATCCGGAAGGGGCTAAATTTTGCCCCTGATTTTTCAGGGAATCAGATTGTGGAAAACCTTGTGGAAAGTGTGGATAACTCTTCGTAGAAGATTTTTATGACAAATCTTATGTAACCCCCCTCGAACGGAGGCGCAGTTTGCCGGTCTTTGGAGATGCCGCCGGAGAACCCGCGGAAAATGGGGAAAAACCGTCCGAAGTCCAGCGGGAAATTTTCCGGCGCTTCGAGCGTTTTTTCGAAGATGCGTCAAAAACCGACAGAATGCTCAAAGAAAAAACGCAGGAAATCCTGCGTTAATACCAAGCGTAATCGAGAAAAACGGGAGCGGGAGGAAAATTTAAAAACAAGGTTGACTGCGGGTGAAATTTATGGTATGATACTCCACGGCTTCAAGGACTGCGGGTCCTTCTTCCCCGGCAAGCGCCCCGTCGGAAGACGATGTGCGCCGGTGCGGCTCAGTCGGTAAAGCAGCTGATTCGTAACTACCAGGCCGGGTCGCAGAAAATTGAATATGCTACTGTAGCTCAGTCGGTAGAGCAGCTGATTCGTAATCAGCAGGTCGTGTGTTCGAGTCACATCAGTAGCTCCAGAAAACGGCGAAAATCAAATGATTTTCGCCGCTTTTGCAACTTTCCAGAAAAAATAGTTGACCCACATTTGATTCTCTTTTTGACCCACAATAATCCTTTCGCATACAGACTCTGCGAAGGCTTTCTTTTGCAAGAAGCGGTCAAGACCCACAACCTGACCCACACAGGAAAATAATCAGAAACGAACACCGCAGCGGAGAGGATGCTGTCCGCTGCGGTGTTGTCTTTTGTCATTTCGGATTTTCATCATCTGTTCCATAAATGCTCCCATCTTTTCCGCCGCTTCATCCTGTGCCTGCCGTGTAGCGTGGGTGTAGGTGCGGAGAGTGAAGCCGGCGTCGTAGTGTCCCAGCATGGTGGATACCGTTTTTACGTCTACGCCGTTTTGCAGCGCCATCGTTGCGAAGGTATGCCCTTATGGCATAATAAGATCGGAAAGCCCTTGCAGTGCAAGGAGTTGACTGGTTTGTCCTTATTCTTTTTCCACCTAATCCCCTGCAAAAAATAGGCGCAACGAGGGAAGCCAAAAAGCGAGGTGTAACGTAAAGGGCGAAGACAGCGTATAGCATCCAGCCAGGAGCGTATAACGTCCCGGCTGGGTGTTTTTTACCAGCAGGAGACACGACGGTGAGCCTTGCGGCGGGTCTTGTGCCTGGGACTGCTCAGGCGGACCGGCGCGGGTTAGTCGGTGCGCCTCGTGCAAGTGATTAAGCTGTCCCCGTTCCGAGCACCTGCGAGGAACGGCGCACTTCTATACATGGCCTGCGGCAATGTATCCGTGCGCTCTGCGAGGCCGCCGCCTGGATCGCTGACTTGTCACCGCTCCAGGCAGCTCGCATCGCTTCGCTCCGTACAAGGGGCATGCCCCTTGCGCCGCTCTGCGGCTATCATAACGCTGCTGCGTTACTCTCTCCCTGCTGGTCATGAGAAGCATGGAGCCGCACCGACAGGTGCGTTCGATTAGACGCAAAGCGGTCTGTCCGGGGCTTGGGGGAACCCCAACAAGCTGCATCGGAATATCGAAAACGATATCCCGATGCCCTGCTTGCCTACGATCAGAGCGGGATGGCATCTGCATGAGTATAAGCCGCCTGCGCCAATTCGATAAAATAGCGGGTGCTTTCCCTCTCGTCTCTCCGATGATAGCCCAGGACGCACTTGATACGCTCCGGGCAATCAAAGGGGACCCAAACAAACTCGCCGTTGTGGTCGTTGGCAAAGCCGGGAGACATGACAATCCCCTTCCGGGCAGCCACATTCGCCATAGCCGTCTCGTGATCGGGGCAGTTGAGGATACGGACTTGCCCCGAATCCACGATCCGGTTTTGTACGACTACCATTTCCGCCGGGGAACCGCCGCCTACCATAAAGGTCCGTCCCGCCAGATCATCCACGTTTAATATTTCCTTTGCGGCCAGCGGGTCATCCTTACCGACCACGATATAAAAATGGCAGTCAAACAAGGCCGCTGTGCGAACGCTGGAAAATCGCTTCAGCTCGGATTCTCTGGCAAATAAAATGTCCTGCTCTCCCCGAAGAAATAGATCTACCCGGCTGTCCCCATATTGGAATTTGATATTGAGCGACACATGAGGCATCGCCGCCTCAAACTTCTGCATGATCTGCGGCAGGAAGTAGATGCAGGAGCGCATTGGGATACACACATGAAGGGCCTCGCTGTACTGGGAACTCATATTCTGCCCCTGCTCGACAGCCGCCTTCAACTCCGTCCGGATGCGCCGGAGTTCCGTACAGAAACGCGCGCCTGCTGGTGTCAGATCAGCGCCTTTCCCTGTGCGCTCAAACAGGCGGAAGCCGATCTCGTTTTCCAGGCATTGAATCTGATAGGTCAATGCCGGTTGACTGATAAAAAGATTCTCCGCCGCACGGCTGAAATTAAGGGTATGGGATAATTCCAAGGCGCAATCCATCTGCTTTGTTGTCATAAAGTCCTCCTCTCTCGAAGCTATAAAAGAATCAAATAAACTATAACATTTTTCGATTAGACTTTCAAGCCTTTGCTGACTATAATTGCAATCAAAAGGGAGAAAACATCAGCAGGAAATGAAAGGGTGAAACAGCTTGAACAAACCGGATCAGGCATTGACGCTTTACAACGGCGTCCAGATACCCTCGCTCGGTTTTGGCACATGGCAGATACCGAAGTTCCAGACAGCAAAGTGCGTGACAACTGCTGTCAAAGCTGGGTATCGAAATTTTGATACCGCAGAGGGCTACATGAATGAAAAGGGCCTCGGAGAAGGAATCAAGCGTGCGATGGGCGAACTCGGAGTGGAGCGCGGAAAATTGTTTATCAGCACAAAGGTCTGGAACAGTCATCGGGGATACGATAAGACCTTGCGGGCGTTTGAGGAATCTATGAAAAAGCTGGGTCTGGAGTACCTGGACCTCTACCTCATCCACTGGCCTGCCGTATCTCGCTGGCGCGATGATTGGTGGGAGAGCAACCGCTCCACATGGAGGGCCTTTGAGCAGCTGTACCGGGAGGGCCGGGTCAAGGCAATCGGCGTGAGCAACTTCCTCGCCCACCATGTTCGGGCGCTGACAGAGGACAGTGAGATCAAACCCATGGTAAACCAGATTGAGTATCATCCAGGCTTTGGCCAGGTTGAGAGTGCGTCCTGCTGTCAGACGAACGGCATTGTTGTGGAAGCGTGGAGCCCCTTGGGCGGCGGCAATGTTTTGAAGAACAGGGAACTGGCCCGAATTGCCGGGAAGTACGGTAAGACCGCCCTCTCAGACCTGTATCCGCTGGCTGCTTCAAAAGGGGATCGTTCCCCTGCCCAAGTCCACCCACGAAAAATATATCATTGAGAATGCGGATGTCTTCGACTTTGCGCTTTCAGATGCGGATATGCTGGACATCGACGCCATCCCCCACTGCGGCGGAATGCGGTTTGACCCGGACAGCGCATGGTCATAGAGAAGAAAGGAACCGGCATGATGAAAGCAGCCGTCAAGGAAACGGCCATCCTGCGCAACGGAGTAGAGATGCCTCTGGTGGGCCTGGGCGTGATGCATATGTACGGCAGCGAATGTGTGCGGGCTATTTGTGAGGCGGTAGACGCGGGTTACCGGATGATCGACACCGCCGCAATTTATGGCAATGAAGGAGCTGTAGGCAAGGGAATCCGGGAATCCGGAACAGACAGGGATACGTTGTTTATCACCACCAAACTGTGGGTGCAGGATGCCAGCTATGAACGGGCAAAGCTGGCCTGTGAGACTTCTCTGCAAAACCTTGGGCTGGACTACCTGGACCTCTACCTGATCCACCAGCGTTTGGGGGATATTTACGGCGCGTGGCGGGCCATGGAGGAACTGCTGGACGAAGGTAAAGTCCGGGCCATTGGCGTATCCAATCTGAACATCGGACGGCTGGTTGACCTCGCCATGCACAACCGGATAACGCCCCACGTCAGTCAAGTCGAGATTCATCCCTTCTATCAGCAGACAGGAGCAATCCGGGAGATGAAAAACCTTGGCATCCAGCCGGAGGGCTGGGCGCCTTTCGCGGAGGGCCGCAACGACATTTTCCAGAATAAACTGTTGGCGTCTATTGGAGCAAAATATGGAAAATCCCCCGCGCAGGTGATTCTCCGCTGGGATGTGCAGCGCGGCATCGCCGTCATTCCTAAATCCTCGCATTCCTCCCGCATCCGGCAGAATTATGATATATGGGATTTTGAGCTGACTGCGGAGGAAATGAAACAGATCGCCGGCATGGACAAAGGACGGGAATTGTTTTTTGAACATGACAGTCCAGAGATGGCTCGAATGTTCGGCAATTACCGTATCCATTAAAACAGGTGGAGGAAACAAGCGGATCATTCCCTTCTGCACCAACGAGGGCAGCGGCATCGGGGACAGTGTGCGGGATATTAAGAGAATATGCAGGGGCGCGGATGTGGACTGCGGCGTTTCCTTCGTTGGTTCCCGCGTGAGCGGTTCTGAAGTAAAAATCACCGAATGGGCAAAAAGTAAATTATAAGAGGAGGATACCATGATGCAAAAATTAGGATTTGGAACCATGCGCCTCCCCACCCTTGGGGATGATTCCAAGGTCGATCTGGAGCGGTTCCAGGAGATGGTGGACCGCTTTCTGGAGCAGGGCTTTACTTACTTCGACACCTCCTATGTCTACCACGGGGGCATGAGCGAGTGTGCCCTGAAAACGGCCTTGGTGGACTGATACCCCCGGGACCGTTTCACCATCACCACGAAGCTCCCGATCTTCATGGTAAAGGAGCAGGCGGATGTCCGCCGCTTCTTCCGGGAGCAGCTGGACCGGCTGGGTACGGACTATGTGGACTACTACTGGCTCCACGCCGTCAATGCCGCCACCTATGAGACGGCCAAGCGAGTGGACGCCTTCGGGGAACTCCGGGCGCTGAAAGCAGAGGGGCTGACCCGGCACATCGGCCTGTCCTTCCACGACAGCGCGGACGTCCTGGACCGCATCCTGACAGAACACCCGGAGATGGAGTACGTCCAGCTTCAGCTGAACTACTTCGATTGGGACAGCAAATCCGTCCAGGCCCGGAAGTGCTACGAGGTCTGCGTCAAGCACGGCAAACAGGTGGTGGTCATGGAGCCGGTGAAGGGCGGTTCCCTGGCCAAGCTGCCGGAGGAGCTGGAACAAATCTACCGGCGGGAACAGCCGGACCTCTCCACCGCGTCCTGGGCCGTCCGGTTCGCGGCCAGCCTGGAGAATGTGCTGGCGGTGCTGTCCGGTATGTCCAACATGGAGCAGGTGGAGGATAACACGTCCTATATGAAGGACTTCCAGCCCCTGAGCGATGTGGAGCAGGATGCCGTGAAGCAGGTGGCGGCCGCGCTCAGGAGTAAGATCACCGTAGATTGTACCGCCTGCGGCGCCTGCCTGGAACAGTGCCCCCAGCATATCCCCATGCCCGCCTATTTTGATATGTATAATGAACACTGTCAGATGAACAAGTACACCAACGGAATGGTTTACTATGCCAACTTCCCCGCCGGAACCGGCAAGGCGTCCGCCTGCGATGGCTGTGGAAGTGCGAGGCGGTGTGCCCCCAAAAGCTGCCCATCCGGGAGCTGCTGAAAGAAGTCAAGGGCGCGTTTGAAATGTGAAAGGGAGAATGTTTATGGAATACACAACACTGAAAAATGGCGTCAAGATGCCGCTGCTGGGCTTCGGCGTGTTCCAGGTGCCGGAGGGCGAGGTCTGCGAGGAGAGCGTTTATAACGCATTGGCTGTGGGCTACCGGCTCATCGACACAGCGGCGGTCTACGGCAACGAGGCGGCTGTGGGCCGGGCCATCCGGCGCAGCGGCGTTCCCCGTGAGGAATTGATTATCACCACAAAGCTGTGGGTTCAGGATCAGGGGTATGAGGCCGCGAAAAAGGCCGTGACCGCCTCTCTGGAGCGGCTTGGCCTGGACTATCTGGACCTCTACCTCATTCACCAGCCCTTTGGTGATGTGTACGGCTCCTGGCGGGCCATGGAGGAGCTTTACAAGGCCGGAACACTCCGGGCCATTGGCGTGTGCAACTTCACCGATACGCAGCTTGCCGATCTGGCGGAGTTCAACGAAATTGCTCCCATGGTCAACCAGATCGAGCTGCACCCCTATTCCCCTCAGTTTGAGCGGGAGGACATTCACAAGCAGTACGGCGTACAGCTGGAGGCGTGGGGGCCGCTGGCCGAGGCGAAAAACGGAATCTTTGAAAACAAAATTCTGGTTTCCATCGCCGGAAAATACGGCAAGTCCGTGGCCCAGGTCATCCTGCGCTGGCAGTCTATAACAGCGTGTCGGCCCTGTTCCGCAGTATGAATAAGACCCGCTCTATTATGAATGTCTCCATAGCCATGAACTGCATCAATGTGGCGGGCAACGCCATCGGTATCTTTGTCCTTCACGCCGGAGTGGCCGGGGTGGCCGTGCCGTCCCTGATCTCCCGCACCTTTGCGGCGGTAGTCATGCTGACGCTGGCGTTCCGGCAGGATCAAACGCTGTATCTTCGGTTCCGCCAGGTGTTTGCCTGGGACGGGAAAATGGTGAAGCGGATTTTGAACATCGCCCTCCCCAGCAGCGTGGAAAACGGACTGTTTCAGCTCTCCAAGGTGGCCCTGTCCAGCATCGTGGCCCTCTTTGGCACGGTGGAGATTGCCGCCAACGGCGTGGCCCAGAGCTTTTGGTCCATGGCCGCCCTGTTCTGTATCGCCTTCGGATATGCCTTTGTCACCGTCATCGGTCAGTGCATGGGGGCGGGGGACGTGGAAGCGGCGGACTATTACAACAAAAAGCTGCTGCGGATCACCTATTTCGGTTCGGCGCTCTGGAACATCCTTATTTTTGCGCTGACGCCTCTGGTGCTGATGCTCTACAGCCTTTCCAGTGAGGCAAAACAGCTGGTGATCCTGCTTGTGCTGATTCATGCGGTAGGGAATACGATTCTCTGCCCCCTGGCGTTCTCCCTCCCCAACGGTCTGCGGGCGGCTGGGGATATTCGCTACACCATGCTTGCTTCCATTTTCGCCACGGTGATCTGCCGGGTGGCTCTGTCTGTGCTGTTCGGCCTGTGGCTGCATCTGGGTGTGACCGGCATTGCATACGCAATGGTGGGCGACTGGCTGATTAAGGCAATTCTGATTGTAGTCCGCTACCGGAGCCGGAAGTGGACGCAGTTTGAAGTCATATAAAACATCTGTCATTTTGAAAGGAAATTACACGGTATGGAAAAACGCATTTTAGGAAACGGTCTGGAAGTATCCGCTGTCGGCCTGGGCTGTATGGGCATGACCCACACCTTCGGCGCGGCGGCTGACAAAACAGAAATGATTAGGGTGATCCAGGGAGCGGTGGAGCAGGGCTGCACCTTCTTCGATACGGCGGAGGTCTATATCAGCGATGACGGCTCTGACGAGCATAACGAAGATTTGGTGGGGACCGCTCTGAAACCCTATCGGGACAAGGTGAAAATCGCCACCAAGTTTGGTATCGCGTTCAACCCCAGCGGCGGCTTTCTCTATGACACCCGGCCGGAGAAAATCCGCGCCTCTCTGGAAACTTCCCTGCGGCGGCTCCAGACAGACCACATTGATCTCTATTATTTGCACCGCCATGACCCGAATGGCCGCATAGAGGATGTTGCCGAGGTCATGGGCCAGCTGATCCAGGAGGGAAAAATCCTGCATTGGGGCCTCTCTACGGTGACGGAGGACATCATTCGCCGTGCCCACGCGGTTTGTCCGGTGACGGCGATCCAGAATATCTATTCCATGCTGGAGCGGGATACGGAGAATCTGTT
The DNA here is from genome assembly GCA_910586735.1 of uncultured Oscillibacter sp. GTDB lineage: Bacteria > Bacillota > Clostridia > Oscillospirales > Oscillospiraceae > Oscillibacter. The sequence continues at coordinate 32,866 of CAJUJW010000020.1, forward strand.
CCCTGTGTTGGAGGAACTGAACATTGGCCTGGTCACCCACTGCCCGCTGGCAAAAGGATTCCTCACCGCCTCCTATGACAAAAACGCCGTATTCCCGGAGGGAGATTGGCGGGGACGGATGGAACTCTTTACGGAGGACGGCATCCGTAAGCATCGGGCGGTACTGGACCTGATCCAATCCAAAGCGGCGGTGAAACAGGCCACCCCCGCACAGATCTCTCTGGCGTGGCTTATGGGAAAGAAACCGTGGATCGTCCCCATCCCCGGTACACGGAAGCTGGAGCGCATGATTGAGAACGGCGGAGCGGCGGAAGTACATCTGACTGCGGCGGAGATTGCCGAGATCGACCGGGCGCTGGATGCGTTCAGCGGTAAGGAATGAGACAATGAAGGGTATCGAAATGATGATGACAGCCGCCATGTGTCTGGTGTCTCTTTTGTGTGGATGTATGAGTGAAAAAGAAAGCCCAACCACTCCGGCAGTAACGGCTACCGGAGTATACGAAACCAGAGAAATCCATGTTGACCGGGAGGGAATGGATATCTATGGAATGGCGCACATTCCCACCGGCGTGGATGGAAAAATGCCTGCGGTGATCCTCTCTCACGAGCTGGGCGCTACTCTGGACCGTGTGAAGGGCTATGGAGAGGCACTGGCCGAAGCCGGGTATGTGACTGTCTGCTTCGATTTCTGCGGCGGGGGCTACGGAAGCCGGAGTGACGGGAATGTGCTGGATATGTCGGTTCTGACGGAGAAAGCGGATCTGGAGGCTGTACTGGAGGAAGTGCAGGAATGGGATTTTGTGGATACGGATTCCATCTACCTGATGGGAAACAGTCAGGGCGGAGTGGTCACTGCGATGACCGCTGCGGAACACAGGGATGAGATTCGGGCGGTTGTCTTGGTTTACCCCGCATTCTGTATCTATGATGACGTGCATGAGATGTTTGATTCCCCAGAGGAGATACCGGAGACGCACAGGCTGTTGGGGATGCTGCTGGGACAGAGATATTTTCTGGACACATGGGATCAGGAACCTTACGCACTGATTCAGGAATATGGAAAAGACATCCTGCTGATTCATGGGAGCCGGGATTCCATTGTCCCGCTTTCCTATTCCGACAAACTCGCGGAAAACGTGGAAAAGGTGGAATACCATGTGATCCAGGGCGCTGACCATGGCTTTTTAGGCGAGGACTTTGCGCTGGCGGTATCCTACATCATAAACTTTTTGAACAGCGCCCAAACGGGCGGGGAGGCAGCATGAAAACAAGAAAAAGTGGAGAACTGACTGTATCGGCGGTTGGCATGGGCTGTATGGCCTTTTCCCACGGTTACGGCCAGATTCCCCCGGAGGCATACAGTATTGAGGCGATTCAGAACGCCTACAGGCATTGTTGACCTTCTGAAGCAGTACGCGGAGCGGAAACAGGCAACTCCCGCTCAAATTTCTCTGGCCTGGATGCTGCACAAGTATCCCAATGTCGTGCCCATTCCCGGTTCCAAAAACAAGGAGCGCATCATTGAAAATCTTGATGCCTCTCTGGTGGAGCTGACGGATGAGGACTTCCGTTCGCTGGAGGACGCGCTGAACAAGTGCAAGGTTTATGGGCACAGGGGCTTTTCCCGATAACAAGGAGGCTTCGATATGGATCGTGCGAAAGTGATCTGCCACATGATGACGACCATTGATGGAAAAATCGTCATTGATTGGGATGGCAACAAGGACTACGAGCTGGCAGGCGAAGAATATGACCGCCTGATTTACACCTATGCCCAGGCTTACGGCTGCGGGCGGGCGACCTCGCAGATGGACTTGGATGTGGATTTCTCCAAGTACAAGGATGTGCCGGTCAAGTACGAGGATAAAGTAATCCAGCCGCCGGAGGGGACCGGCCTCTGTGTGGCCTTTGACCGCTACGGCAAACTGCGCTGGAAAAGCGCCGTGATGTCCTATGGCGGGCAAAGCAATTTGATGATGGAGGTCCTGACAGAGCAGGTTCCCCCGGAGTTCCTGGCCTATCTGGACGTTCTGGGCATCCCCTATCTCTTTGCCGGGAAAGAGGATTTTGACCCGGAGCTGTTCCTCCAGAAGCTGAAACAGCTTTACCATGTGGATACCTTCGCCCTGTGCGGCGGCGCTGAAATCAACGCGGCGTTTATGCGGGCGGACATGGTGGACGAAATCAGTCTGGTCATTGGCCCTGGGGTAGACGGCAACCGGAATGCGCTGACCTGTATCGGCTCGGAGGACACGGCTGGTTTCCCGAAATTTTACCGGCTGAAGGAGGTGCGCCAGATTGATGGGAATGGGGTGGTTCTTCGGTATGAACGGTAATGTTTCCGTTAATGAGAAAAGGAGGCGCAAACCATGAAACGAATGACCGCACTTCTGCTCACACTGCTGATGGCTTTCCTGACCGCCTGCGGCGGAACCCCTGCGCAGAACAATCCGCCTGATGAATCGAATCCTCCAATCTCAACGCCAGCGGATGATGATGCCGCCGCTGCGGACAAGAAATCAGAACCCACGGACAGGGAAACCAGCAATATTCTGGTGGCCTACTTTTCCCACACTGGAAACACGGAAGTCATTGCCAGTATGATTGCTGAACAGACTGGCGGCGATTTGTTCCATGTAGAGACTACCACGGTCTACCCGGAGGAATATAACGATTTGATTGCCCAGGCACGGCAGGAGCAGGACGATGACGCAAGGCCGGAATTGGCGTCCTCCGTGGCGGATATGGATGCCTATGACACGGTTTTTATCGGCTACCCTAACTGGTGGGGAACCATGCCCATGACCATGTTTACCTTTCTGGAGAGCTATGATTTTTCTGGAAAAACAGTGGTTCCATTCTGCACCCATAAGGGCAGCGCCCTTGGAAGCAGCGATAGCGATATTGCGGAGCTGATCCCGGATGCCGAGTTGCTGGATGGGCTGGCCGTCAGGGGACAAACTGCCCAAAACCGGCAGGATGAGGCCAGAGAAGCCGTGGCCGACTGGCTGAGAGAGGGCGGCTTCATTGAGTAGGCAGAACCGTCCGGCCCTCAAAATGGCGGTAGATGGCGCTATGGTGATCCTGCTGCCGTTGCTGATGGCCTACTCCCTGCTGGGGGAAGCTGCCCACGAATGGTTGGGGATCGCTATGTCGGCGCTGTTTATCCTCCACCATGTTTTGAACCGGAGATGGTATAGAGGTTTGTGCAAGGGACGGTACAGTACCGTCCGCACCCTGGGAGCTGCGACCGACCTGCTTCTGCTGGCCGATATGATTGCCCTTCCTGTCAGTGGAGTTATGATGTCCCGTCATGTATTCACCTTTTTGAATGCGGGGAGCGGGATGGCGCTGGCCCGGACGATTCACCTGCTGGCCTCCTATTGGGGCTTGGTACTGATGAGTCTTCACGCCGGACTGCATGGCGGGGCTGTGATGGCAATGCTCCGCAAAGGGTCAAACAGCAAATCTGCCGCCCGGACAATGGCCCTGCGCACATTTACAGTTCTGCTGGGGCTATGGGGTATTTTCGCTTTCCTGCGGCGGGAAATCGGCAGCTACCTTTTTCTGCGAAATCAATTTGTGTTCCTTGATTTCAGCCAGCCGCTGCTTTTCTTTGTAATCGACTATATCTCTGTCATGGCGCTGTTCGCTATGGCTGGTCATTATTCCGCCAAGCTGCTGAAACGCCAGCATTCGTAAGGAGTTCAGATTTGTGAAGAAGGGAAAAATAATGATGTTGTCTCTCTTGTTGATTCCCCTCATACTATTCTCTGCCTGTGGTACACCGCCCGCTCCACCTCCTGTTGAAATGGAGCCTCCCGCCCAGGTGCAGCCTGTTCAGCCGGACGAACCGGCAGAGGCCGTCCCCGATCCGGCAGAGCTGCTCTACCAGGGGCAGGCCAGTATGCGGGTGGTGACCGGCGAGGGAAAGGTGATCTACATCGACCCTTATGTGGGCGGGGGCTACGATTTGCCCGCTGATTTGATTTTGGTCACACACGCCCACTATGACCACAACGGCGTGGACCGTATCGAAAGCCGGAATCCAGATTGTCAGGTCATTACCTGGAAGGAAGCGCTCCAGAACGGCGAACATCAGGTGTTTGACCTGGGCTACGTCACCGTAGAGGCGGTGGAGGCCGGATACAACCGCTGGCATGATGTATCTGAGTGCGTAGGCTATGTGCTGACCTTCTCCAACGGGCGCTCCATCTATGTGACCGGGGACACCTCCACCACGGAACAGATGCCGGATATGGCGGAAATGGAGATCGACTATGCTTTTTTCTGCTGTGACGGCGTATTCAACATGGGCCTGGAGGAAGCGGCGGAAGCCGCCAAGCTGGTGGGAGCCAAGCACAGCATTCCCTACCATGTGACGGCCAGAAACGACATTTTCTTTGACCGGACGCTGGCGGAACAGTTCGATGTGGAGAACCGCCTGATTTTAGACATGGGGGAAACCCTGCTGGTAGAATAGGAGGTTATTGTATATGAGAAAAACCATTTTTCTGGCGGCGGCAGTACTCTGCCTGCTGCTTTCCGGCTGCGGGGCTGGAAACACAAAGGATACACCGGATGAAACGCCAGCCGCACCTGTCCAGACGCCTGCTTCCGATGAAACGGAAGTGTCTGACAATACCCCCGCTGGGCCGCCCGCCGGCAGCGGCGAAACCGCTGCTTCCGGCTTTGACCTGGAGCGTAGGACCGTCCTGCTGAACAACGGCATTGAAATGCCCATCCTTGGAATCGGTACGTTCCGTTTGAGCAACGAACAGGCGGAGAACTCCGTCTATTGGGCGCTGCGGGACGGCTACCGGCTGATCGACACCGCCCGTATCTATGGCAACGAGGAGGGTGTGGGCCGGGGCATTCGGAAAGCCATTGACGAGGGCCTTGTGACCCGTGAGGAGATATTCGTCACCACAAAGATGTGGACGGATGACTTCGATGACGGAGCTGCCGCCATTGACGCCTCCCTGCGCCGCCTTGGTCTTGACTACATCGACCTGATGATCCTGCACCACTCCCAGCCCCGTAACGATGTGGCGGCGTACAGGGCAATGGAACAGGCGGTGGAGGATGGGAAGCTCCGCTCCATCGGACTGTCCAACTACTACACCCCGGACGACTTTGACCGGCTGGTGAACGCTGCCGCGATTACCCCGGCGCTGCTGCAAAATGAAACGCACCCTTACCATCAGAGTACCGAGATGAAAGACCATTTGGCGCAGTATGGCACTGTTATGGAGAGCTGGTTTCCCTTGGGCGGGCGGGGAAATACGCAGACGCTGTTCAACGATGAAACCATCTCCGCCATTGCCGCCGCCCACGGCAAGACTTCCGCGCAGATTATCCTTCGCTGGCACTTGCAGGCGGGCAATATCGCCATTCCCGGCTCCAGCAACGAGGATCATATTCAGGAGAACTATGAGATTTTTGACTTTGAACTGACCGATGAAGAAATGGCACAGATGACCGCGCTGGACAAGAACGAGCGGTTTGCCGCATATTGAATGGTAAGCTCATAGGCTTTTCTTGATCTGATCCAAGAAAAATAGAAAGTGAGGACTGACCGTGAAAAAATTGAAAAGATTCTTTTCTCTTATCTTAACGCTGGCCCTTGTTTGGGGTCTGCATATTCCCGCAATGGCGGCGGTGGAGGACACCGGCTTTTCCGATGTGGCGGCAGGCGCTTGGTATGCCGAGGCCGCTGTCTGGTGCCGGGATAACGGCATCATGAGCGGCACATCCGGCACAGCATTCTCCCCCAGCTCCACTATGACCCGCGCAATGCTGGCCGCTGTCCTTTACCGGGCGGCTGGAAGCCCGGCAGTCGCTGGAAGCGCAGACTTCTCCGATGTGGCGGCGGATGCGTACTACAACCGCGCCGCAAATTGGGCATCCGCCAACGGGATCATTTCCGGCTATGGAAACCGGCGCTTTGGTTCCAACGCTCCTGTGACCCGTGAGCAGATCGCCACGATCCTCTGGCGGTATGATGGCAGACCCGAAGCCGGAGGCGGCACAGATTTCGCGGATGAATCCAGCATCGCCTCCTATGCGGGGCAGGCCGTGGATTGGGCCAGAGCCGAGGGGATCATCAGTGGTATGGATGGAAACCGCTTTGTCCCCAGGGGGGAGGCTACCCGCGCACAGGTGGCGGTGATTCTCCATCGGTATCTTACTCGCGGCGCTGCCGTCACACCTCCGGCAGACACCACACAGCCCGGCGTTCCGAATACACCCGACGGCGAAAATACAAATGATACTGGTTTTGACCTGGAAAAAGGAACCGTCATGCTGAACAACGGGATCGAAATGCCGATCTTAGGCATCGGAACCTATACCCTCAGCAACCAGCAGGCGGAGAACGCCGTTTATTGGGCGCTGCGGGACGGCTACCGGCTGATCGACACCGCCCGTATCTATGGCAACGAGGAGGGTGTAGGCCGGGGTATTCAGAAAGCCATTGACGAGGGCCTTGTGACCCGTGAGGAGATTTTCGTCACGACCAAGATGTGGACCTCTGATTTTGGCAACGGGGCGGCAGCGATTGATGCCTCCCTGCGGCGGCTGAACCTGGACTATATTGACCTGATGATCCTGCATCATTCCCAGCCCAGCAACGATGCAGCCGCTTATAAATCCATGGAACAGGCTGTCAGTGAGGGTAAGCTCCGCTCCATTGGGCTTTCCAACTACTACACCCCGGAGGACTTTGACCGGCTGGTGAACGCCACCACGATCACTCCGGCGCTGCTTCAGAACGAGACGCATCCGCATTACCAGAGTATCACCATGAAGGAACATCTGAAACAGTACGGAACCGTCCTGGAATCCTGGTTCCCCCTGGGCGGTCGCGATCATACGCAGGAGTTGTTCAATGACCCCACGATTTCCTCCATCGCGGCAGCTCACAGCAAGACATCTGCGCAGATTCTGATGCGCTGGCATCTCCAGGCGGGCAATATTGCCATTCCCGGTTCCAGTAATGAGGCGCACATTGCCGAAAACTTTGATATTTTCGACTTTGAGCTGACAGATGCGGATATGCAGAGAATTGCCGCAATGGATCAGAGCCGGAGGCACGCTTCCTACTGATCTCTGTTGTGCGGCCCAATCCATAAAGGTGGTGATCCATGATAAAAAAGCGAATACTGATTGTGGAGGATGATTTGTCAATCTGCCGTTTGATGGAAGAACAGTTCCAAAATGACAGGACGGACGTGTTCTGTGTACCTGCTTCAGCAGGTGTCTTGGACATTTTTATGACGCAGGAGTATTGTCTGGTTATTATGGATGTGCAGTTGTCGGAGGCAGACAGCTTAAAGATGCTCAATGCCATGAGAGCGGCAAAGCACACGCCTATTCTGGCGTTGACCTCCAGCTTAAAACCAGAAAACAGAGCAGCTCTGCTCCAAGCTGGTGCAAATGCCTATCTGGAAAAGCCCGTGAATATGAACGTGTGTGTGGCACAGGCTGAAGCACTTATGAAATTATATTGCGAATCAAACCATGATTATCAAAAATGCTGTCCGCTTAAGTTTGGCGCTGAGTTAATTATCAACCCACTCTACCGGCAAGTTTTTATTGATGGCGAACCGATAGAATTGACACGAACAGAATTTGATTTGCTTTTTTGCTTGGCACAACATCCTGGTCAAGTGTGGAGCCGGAGCCAGCTATATAGCTATGTGTGGGAGGACGATCTTGGTGCAGGCGATGATAATACCGTTCGCGCACATATTGGGAATCTCCGCAAAAAATTAGCGGATGCAGGTAAAAACTACATCGAAAACAGCAGAGGCGTAGGTTACAGATTTGTTCCTCCTGTGCTAAACATGAAAAACTGACAAAAATGAGTACCGCAGTTTGCAAATTGCGGCACTCATTTTTTGTCGAAACGGCCCGATAATCTTGCTCAAATCTTGCCTGTATTTTGCCTGAAATTTGCTTTTTCCTATTATAATACAAACCGAAACCAGCAGGAACAAGAGATTCATGCTCCTGCTGGCTCATTTCATTTCTCCTGTTGCGGTATAACGGCGGCTTAGAGCCTGTTTAAAATCTTTTGACAAAAAAGGCAGAGTGGGAGATAATAGG
>CAJUJW010000021.1 GCA_910586735.1 uncultured Oscillibacter sp.
TGGTGCTGACCACCGAGTCCCTGGTGGCCGACAAGCCCGAGCCCCCCGCTCCCGCCCCCGCGGCCCCCGACATGGGCGGCATGTATTGATGAACCGCTGAACCGCCAAGGCCGGCGCTCACATTTGTGAGCGCCGGCCTTTTTTAATTCCTGGAATCCTCAGGAGGGGCGTCAAAAAATTTATATATAGACAGAGGAAACCATTTTAAAAACCGTCGATACGCTGGACGTGATTCAGCGAAAAGGGTAGTGAAAAGGGACCTTGAATGTGCTATAATAAGTGTAGGCATATCCGACATGGAAAGGGGCGGCCTCATCGCCCATCCCGCGCCCGAATAAGAATAAAGCGGGCCAGCCACGCTCCAAACGCCCATGGGCCGCTTTCAGTCAGGAACACACGGAGGGAGTTAACATGTTGTCTGCAAAACACGCCGCCCTGGCCATCAAGATTTTATCCCTGTCCCTCATAGCCGCGCTCTCCTTTTTCGCCGTCACGGCGAAGCTGCCGGAGTCGGGCTTTGTCAGGGACTCCCTTGAGAGCATCGAGGCCAGCAGCGACACGGTCATGAAATTATCGGCGGCCACCCTTTCCGCCTCCCTGGCGGTTTCCGCGCTGCCGGACGACTTCGCGACACCTCTGGCGGACAGCCTGGCGGACATGAACCTCTATTTCATCGCAATCCTCGTGGCTCTGTTTCTGGAGAAGATTCTGATCCGCTACGGAATCCACGCGGCCTTTGCGGCTCTCATCCCGCTGGCCTGCCTGGTGGGGGCGCTGTCCGTCGTTACCAGGAGAAGCCTCCTGAAAAGCCTGGCGATCCGTCTCTGTGTGCTCGCCCTGGCGGCGGCGTTCGTCGTCCCCTGCAGCACGCGCATCTCCGGCGTTGTCGCCTCTGACCTCACGGCCTATGTCAACGACACCATCGAGGAAACGGAGGGCGGGGCCGGGAAGCTCCAGGAGGCCATGGAAGGCGGCGCGGAGGACAAGAGCGTGTTTGAAAAGCTGTCGGACCTCTTCCAGACGGCCATCCGGGATATCTCGGACCTGATGCTCCACTTCCAAAACACCATCCGCAAATGCATGAACTCCATCGCCATCCTGATCCTGACCAACTGCCTCATGCCGCTGCTGACCTTCTTTGTCCTCAAGTGGATTCTGCGGGAGCTGTTCCAAATCGCCATCCCCCTGCCGCCCGCGGGGGAGCGCCGGGGCGCCGTCCCGGAATCCGGTTCCGGGGCCGACTCTGAGCTTATGTCCATGGGAGGGAGGCGGCCATGAAAAACAAGCAAAAGCGTTTGAATATCATCGCCGGCGTGCTTGCGGCGCTGCTTATGGCGGTGGTCCTCTGGGGGGTTCTCCTGGGCTCCAATCCCTTACATACCCAGATTTCGGACGGCGTTGAGCCGGTGGACCTGGACACAATTGACCTCCGCTCCAGCGGCGTGGAGGTCAATTTCTCCGATGTCATCCTCTCCGGGCAGAACGAGACCCGGAAGCTGATTGTCAGCACGCAGACCGGCACGGTCGCCGCAAAGCTGACGGACCGGCTCATCAGGCAGCTTGACTTCGACTTCCTGAAAAAGACGCAGAATGTGTCCTACACCGGAACCGGGTACTTCGTTGTGGACCTGGACAACCTGACCGCCGCCAGCGTGATACAGGACCGGGACAACAAGACGGTCACAATCCGAATCGGCCACCCCTATTTGCAGACCGTCGAAATTGACCCGAACCGCATCATCATAGATGAGGTTGAAGAGAGTCTGCTGGCCCGGGGAGATATCAAGCTGAGCGTGGCGGACTACACCGCCATTGAGCGGGACCTGCGCTCCCGGCTGGAGGAAAAATTTGATACCGCGTCAAACGGGCAGGCTGCGGACGCCCTGGCCGTCAAAATGGTCCGGGAAATCTATGAACCCGTCGTCAAGGCCATCGACCGCCGTTACAGCGTTGTTGTGGAGTTGAGATAGCGGGTTCGGCTTGGTAAATTCTTCTCGACTTTGAGAGGGAACTGTGCTATACTGGAAAAACCGACGCCAAGGGCCCGTCAGGGCTTGGCGTCCCGCAGAAAATACTTTGCCTAAAAGTCCGCTCACGATATGGAAGCGGCGGAAAGGATTTGCTGTTATGAAAAAAAGAATTTGCGCTTTGGTGTTCCTTGTCTGCGTGACCCTGCTTTTGGGAACCGGATGTTCCGGAAAGCAGCCGGCAGAGCCGGCCGAAGGGGAGACCGGCCCTGAGGTTCAGGAGCCCGAAACCCCGGCGGAGAGCGCTTACACGGCGGTCATTGAAATCGAGGGATACGGCACCGTCACCCTAGCGCTGGACGCGTCCGCGGCACCACTGACCACGGAGAATTTCGTATCGCTGGCGCGGGAGGGTTTCTATGACGGACTGACCTTCCACCGCATCATTGAGGGCTTCATGATCCAGGGCGGCGACCCCGAGGGCAACGGAACGGGCGGCAGCGAACAGACAATCAAAGGCGAGTTCAGCGAAAACGGCGTGGAAAACAACCTGTCCCACACCCGGGGCGCCATCTCCATGGCCCGCTCCAATGACTACGACAGCGCCAGCTCTCAGTTCTTCATCGTCCACGAGGACAGCACATTCCTGGACGGCAGCTACGCCGCGTTTGGGTACGTGACGGAGGGCATGGAAGTGGTAGACGCCATATGCGCGGATGCCGAACCGATAGACGGCAACGGCTCCATTGCCCCTGGAAATCAGCCGGTGATTCTCAGCGTTACTATTCAGTAATTCACGAAAGTAATTTTTAATCCCCAAGGCCCTGAACAGCGGTTTCAGGGCCTTTTCATAACGTATCGCACCCATTTCTCAAATTTGGGAAAAAGGAGATTTTCGACAAGAGCGAGGTCAAGGTCTGGGAGTTCCGGAACTGCGGGCATATCGTGGTGAGTGCCGCCGTCCCGGAGGTCCGCCCCGTCTGCCTAGGCTTATTTTGAGATACATGCGGAGAATTATTGAGTACATAAACGGCGGGCGGCATGGAGCGTTGCTCTATGCCGCTCTTTTTATTTTACCAAAAATCTTCCAGTCCGCCTTGCGTTGCATCCGTTCATGCTGTATAATAGAAAAAACCCCATTCAACTCCATGTTCCTGATGGCTTCAAATCCTTTCACTGTGATTCTTTTGTGATTCTTTAAAGAGAAACAGGAACACGAAAGTGAATTGGGAGATTATAAAACGCCTGGATGCGCTCTGCGCGAGGCGTCAGGAAACTAAGACCCATAAATCGGGATGTAAGGTGATGCAAAATGGCTAAGAAGAAAACCGCGAAGACTGACAAAAAAACCAAGGCCCCATTGAAAGCAACCACTGCGGAAAGCAAGGTTCAAGCTGCCGAAAAGGACAGCGTAAACCAGACGGCGGAAGAAATCAAAGCGGAACCCCCCAAGGCTGTGGAAGAAGTAATTGAAGCGCTTCCGCAGGCCAAACCCGCAAAGGCGGCCCAGAAAAAACAGCCAAAGGCTGCGCGCACGAAAGCTGCCAAAAAGAGTGCTCCGACGGCTGAACCCGCAGAAGCGCCCTCGCCGGAAGATGTTCCGGTGGTGGAGCCCGCAGGAGTGACTGCGCCGGAAGATGTTCTGGCAGTGGAACCCGTGGAAGTGTCCGCGCCGGAAGATGTTCCGGCGGTGGAGCCCGCGGAAGCGCCCTCGCCGGAAGATGTTCCGGCAGTGGAACATGCGGAAGCATCTGTGCCGGAAGATGTTCCGGCGGTGAAGTCCATGGAAGCATCTGCACCGGAAAATGATCCGGTCGAGGAGCCTGCGGAAGCGCCCGCGCCGGAACAGGTCTATACGTCCCCCAGAAGGAGCGTCGCGTTTATCGGTTCGGAGTGCTATCCGTTCGTCAAGACCGGCGGCCTGGGCGACGTGATGTACGCGCTTCCCAAGGCTCTGGTGAAGCAGAACTGCGACGTGAAGGTCATCCTTCCCCGCTACAAGTGCATCCCCTGGGAGTATCAGGAAAAAATGATTTACCGCGGCTCCTTCGGGATGGACCTCTGCGCCGACGGCCGGTCCTATTATGTGGGCATCATGGAGTATGTCTGGGACGGCGTGGTATACGATTTCATTGACAACGAGGAATTTTTCAGCAATGGAAATCCCTACACCAACCTCATAGACGACATCCCCAAATACTGCTATTTCGCCAAGGCGGCCCTGGCGGCGCTGAACTATATGGACTGGGTCCCCAACATCATCCACTGCCACGACTGGCAGGCGGCCCTGATTCCGGTCTATCTGAGGACCCTGTTCGTCAACACCAAGCTGACCACCGCAAAGACGATTCTGACCATCCACAACCTCCGCTTCCAGGGAATTTACAACATTCCCACCATCCGCTACTGGTCCGGCCTGCCGGGTTACGTCTTTAACAAGGACGCCTTGAAAACGGGCTACAACGACGCGAATATGCTGAAAGGCGGACTGACCTACGCAAACGCCATTACGACCGTCAGCCAGACCTACGCGGGTGAAATCCAGAGCGCCTACTACGGAGAGACCCTGGACGCCCACCTGCGGTATCATTCCGGCAAGCTGCGGGGCATCGTAAACGGAATCGACTACGATATCTGGAATCCAGATACCGACTCCTGCCTGCACGCAAGCTACAACATGTCCAATGTGCTGGAAAAGAAAAAGGAGAACAAGCGGAAGCTCCAGGAGGAGCTGGGCCTGGTCCAGGACGACGGCAAATTTGTAATCGGCCTGATTTCCCGGCTGACAAACCAGAAGGGCCTGGATCTGGTCAACGCCATCCTTCCCCAGGTGGTGGACGAGTACACGCAGGTCGTGGTGCTGGGCAGCGGGGATAAGGTGTACGAGGATTCCTTCCGGTACTATGAGAACGCCTACAAGGGGCGCGTGTGCTCGAATATCATGTACGACGAAGCGCGGTCCCACAGAATCTACGCCGGCGCGGACGCCCTGCTGGTCCCGTCCCAGTTTGAGCCCTGCGGCCTGACGCAGTTGATCGCCATGCACTACGGCACCATTCCCATCGTTCGGGAAACCGGCGGCCTGAAGGACACGGTGGCGCCCTATGACATGCGCAGCAACTCGGGGAACGGCTTCACCTTCGACCGCTATGACGCCGGTCTGCTGCTGGACGCCATCAACCGGGCAAAGGCGTTCTACTTCGACCAGCGTATGTATTGGGATGAAATGGTTCTGCGGGATATGGAGAAGGATTTGTCCTGGGAGAACTCCGCGAAACAGTATAAGGATTTGTATCTGAGCTTGACTTAATAAAAATGCGGAGGCTTGTTTTAAGACAGGCCTCCGCGTTTTTTAGAACTCCAGATTCCTGCCCTGGCTGTCAAACAGGTGGCAGACATTGCCGCTGAAGGTCAGGTTCAGCTTGTCCCCGGCCCGGAAGGAGCCGATGTGTTCTCCCTCGGCGTTCATGGTGGGGACTATGACCACCACATCTTTGCCCTCGGCGTTGGCGTGGAAGTGGACCTTGCTGCCCATCATTTCGCTGACCTCCACCGTAGCGGCCAGCGTGTCCCCGCCTCCCGGCCAGCACCATGTGGCTGGGCCGGACGCCCAGGGTGATGGCCTAGGAACTGACGTTCCTTGCCGCCAGACGGTGCAGGATGTAAGGAGAAAGACCACATTCAGAAAAATCAGGTCACAGATTATGGTCAAAAACCGTGCGATTCCACTGTCCGGGCCGGGCATATTCATGTTGAGACCTCCCTACTGCCGTCAAGTAAGTTTTATCATTTCCACTAGGCCCTGTTTGAAAAATGGCGGAATGACCAACGGCGAGAGATTTTTCCGCCAATCAAGGCAAATTTTCGCAGGCGGGCTGTCGCCCGGCAAGAAAATTTAACGCAGAGCGGCGGAAAAAGATCCGCCGTTTGGGCGTTTTGACATTTTTCAAACAGGGCCTAGTGTCGTCTATTTTACAGGAATGTATTTGTGCAGGATATCAACGTTCTATCGAAAATATCAAAATCTCGTAGAATTTTAATGACCCCCTCTCTTCGGACTTTTTATCGAAAAGGACGAGTTCTGAACCGGCGTGCCGTAAAAATATCTCGCTCCGCAAAAGGTTTCGTTGCTCTGGCAGAGCATAGACGCCTTACTGCGTACATGAGGACATAAAAAAGCGGCGCTCTCTTCTCCCTCTTAGGGATAGAGAAACGTCGCGTCTGCGCCGTGTTCAGTTCGCATTTATCTCTTTTAATGCTGTGTGCTGGTGTTTGACTATACAGGGTTCCGGGGGCATATCAAAACTCTTTCTCTATGTTTTTTCCCCTCTGATTAGAGGAAGAAAACTCACGTTGTCTTCAACCTGAAACACACTTTCAGCTCATTCCTCCACCCTCTCACACCGCACGCACACGCGCTGCTTTCCGCCGATTGTGCAGGTGAACAGCGTCAGGTCCCAATCTCCGGCCTCCAGCTCCTCCAGCTCCATTGGGCCCAGAAGCTGCTGAGCCGACACCTCATAGGAAAACGCGCGGCCTTCCGTGTCCGTAAAAACGACCTCATCGCCCGCCTCCAGATCCTTCAGGCAGGCGAAATGTGAGGAGTAGTTGTGCCCCGCGACAATCAGATCGTCCTGATAGATACTGCCTGAAAAGCGGCAGGGCGACAGCTTTAGCTTGGGGTAGCTCCACTCGCTCATAACCGGCAGGGTTATCCCCTTGGAAGTCAGCTCCAGTGTGCCGATGTACTGATTCCCGTCAAGCTCCAATATGGGCATCTCTTCCCCCTGCGGAAGAGGGCTGGGCGAAACGCTGACCGGTTCCGCCGCCTCCTCTTCGGGCTCGGGAAAAACGGGCTCGGGCGGCGCGATCTGCTCCTCAATTTGCCGCACAGCCGTTTCCGCGCTGTCCGACGCGCGGCTTTCATCCCAGAGATGATACAAAGCCGTGCAGAGGGCTGCCGCTAACAGCAGCCCTCCGCAGACAAATAAATTGATGTTACGCTTCATGCTTGCCTTTGACCCGCAGTTTCTTTCCAATCCCCACCAGTATCAGCAGCACGCCGGCAGCCGCCAGCAGCCATGTCGGCCACCAATTAACCCCGGTTTGCGGGATTCTCGGGGTATCGGGGGTTCTGGGAGTGCTGGGTGTGGCGGGAGTGCTGGGAGTATCGGGCGTGCTGGGGGTACTGGGCGTAGTGGGAGTGCTGGGCGTAGTGGGGGTACTGGGGGTTTTAGGCGTGCTGGGGGGAATGGGAGGGACAGGAGGATTGGGGGGAACAGGAGGAACGGGAGGTTTCGGGGTATCGGGAACCTCCGGCGGCGTCTTGGGAATGTCATCGTTGAAGATGGTGAAGTTCAGCCCGTCGCCTTTGCTGACAAAAGCTGTAAAGCCATCGGGAACCACCGGCTCCCCAACGGTCCACGCGGCTTTGCCGTCCAGGCCGCTCCATGTATGCACCCAGCCGTTCCCGGCGTTCAGCTCCACCGCGTCATGCGGCGCGCCGTTCCGGTAGAGCACCGCCGTCACGGACGGGGCCATCTGGCCGCCGTCGTCCAGGACCCAGACCTTTCTTACCGTGACCTGGACCTCCGACGGTTCCACCGGGGGCTGTCCGTCCTTGTGGTTGACAAACGCCGCCGTGGACGTTTCCCCGTCCACAATAGCGCCGCTGTCACCCGTTTTCGTGACGGTATATCCCTCGTTTCCGCTTTCCTTCACAACATAGGCGGTTCCCCCGGGCAGACCCTCAATCGTTACGCTCTGGCCGTCCTTGAGGGTGAAGGGCAGCTCGCAGGGCAGCGTATAGGTCTTGCCGTCATGGGTAAAGTCTCCCACACCCGTCAAATTGACGGTGAACGCAAATTCCTTTGTCTTGTCGCCACCGGAACCTGTAACCGTTTTCTGAATGGTCAGGCTGCCGCCGTCCGTCTTGGGGAACTCCTTCCGCGAGTTGGTGAAGCTGGCCTTGAAATCGCCGTCCGCCGTGATTTCGCCGGTATAAGAACCGGCCTGCGGACGCGTATGCCAACCCGTTTCCGCCGCCTCCGTCACGATAAACCGGGTCCCCGCCGGCAAGCCCAGAATCGTAAGGGCCTCGTTGTGGCGGAGAAGGAGCGTATCTCCATTCGCCACTTTGCCCGCTTTATCCTCGCCGTAGAAATAGTAATCATACTTGCCGTCCAGGGGGGTGCCGTTTTCGTCGGTTAGTTCTACGGTAAAGGAAAAGAACTTTGTGTAGTCCGCGTCTGCCGAAGCCTCTGTCACCTTTTTGCCGATGGTCAGCTTGCCGGTATCGGAGGTAATTTTGTCCGTCACCACCACCAAATTCAGCAGGCTGAACAGGTTGGTCAAATCGATTCCTCCCAAATCGTCCATGTTGGCTTCTGGAGGCTCGGGATCATACTGCTTCTCTGAGACCGCGGCGTAGTTCTGCTGGACCCGCGTGCGAATAAAGCCGGTGTCGGTGACAAAGAAGGGCTTGTAATTTTTTCCTCCGTCCTGGTCGTGAAGACCGTAGTCTACAAACTCGTTGCGTTTAAAGTGGAGGTTCATACTGCGCGGAATCTTGGTTCCCTCCAGAGTGGCGTCTTCCCAGCCGTCCAGCTGGAAATTCTCGCTGGACTGGACCTGCATGAAGGCCGTAAGGTCCTGGAGCGTCACATCCACATCGTTGCCCATGGCGTACTGGCGCATCGTCTGCGTCAGGCAGCCCACATCCGCCGCGACGCTGACCCCGTTGTCCGGGGTGCCCGCGTCCGCGTAGATACCGTAGACTCCCACCACCACGGGGGTCACGGTCCCGTTCAGAGGATATCCACTGGGGGCCTTCGTCTCTTTCAGGTAATACCGGCTGTTGGTACTGTTGGCCCAGACCATTTTGGCCTGGCCCTCCGCGTCGCTTCCGGTGGGAGAGAAAACCAGCATTCCGTCTTGGTCGGTGGTGCCGGAGGCCGCCGGTGTTCCGGTGCAGCCCGGATTGTTGTACAGAGCAAATCCCGCCCCCTGCTTAGGCTTGCCGTCCTGGTCGATTTTCAGCACCCGCAGCTCCCGCCGCTCATTGGGAATGTAGATCAGGGAGCGGAAATCCCTGGTGAACTGGTCCACGCTGATCAGGCGGAAAATATCCCTGGCAGTGACATCGCCAATGGCCTTAAGGGCCTCATCCACCCCTTTTTCCGCCACATATTTTTGCAGGGCGGTATAACGTTCTGCGGCACTGGCCCCCGTGACGTTCAAGGCCGCCAGAGCCGTGGGCGAGAAAAACCCATAGACCATCTGCATATCGCCATTGTCGGGATTGTTAAGCAGATAGCGGCTGGCCAGGCCGGGCAGATCGTAGAGCTTCCCATACAGGCGCGTATTCTCGGCATCCCAATCCAAGTACCAATCGGCGTAGTTCTCTCCACCGGCCTGCTCCAGCGCGGCCCGAAGAACGAAGCCCCGCCAATCTGGAATGCCGCCGCTGGCTTTCACGGACCCAAACCCGGTCATATTGCTGCCGTAGAGCGCCATCCAGGAGCCCGTGGAGCGCTGCTTCATCAAGGGCACCGCCACCACCAGGCCGTCTACTACATCTTGGATGGGCACCGCCTCACTACCGGAGGTGGGACGGCCGTTTTTATCTATGTCGGCAGCGTAGTAGAGATTCTGGGGACCGACGATATTGGACACAGAGCAGGCGTATGCCCCGGTGGTCCAGCGGTTGGCCACGGAAAGCATGGAGGTATCCGCGTCATAGTGGAGCGCGATGTCAATCGGCTGGGCGCGGTAGCCATCGGGGGCCTTGGTCTCCCGCAGGACGTAATATTGGTCGCCCTGGTCGGCAAAATTGAAGAGGCCGCCTTCGGGCGTATGGAACACGGCGGAGCCGTTTTCATCCGTGGTAAGCGTAACCAGGGGCCCGCCGCCGACATTCGGCGTTACATAAAATGTATCTTTTCCCACACTGCCGTCGTCCGTGTACAGGCACGGAATGCTTCCCGCGTTGTTGTTCCTGACAGCCGGATAGAGTGCAAATTCCACGTCGGGAATAGGGTTCCCG
The DNA here is from genome assembly GCA_910586735.1 of uncultured Oscillibacter sp. Classification (GTDB taxonomy): domain Bacteria; phylum Bacillota; class Clostridia; order Oscillospirales; family Oscillospiraceae; genus Oscillibacter. The sequence goes on from CAJUJW010000021.1 coordinate 10,012, forward strand.
TTCTGGTCCACCTTCACGATATTCTGGTAGAGCAGTGGCTGGAGGTTGAAGCGCAGGGCGATGCTGGAGTCGTAGTTGCCCCGCTCCAGATAGAACATTTTCAGGGTGTGGGTCGTATTGCTGGCGAAGGTGCTCCCCTTCCAGTCGGCGGCATTGATATCTACATCTACTCCGGCATCCTTGAAAAGCTGCCTCAGGGTGGTCTGAGTCACCAGGTTCGCGGGGTCCTTGGGATCTTCGGGGATACCTTTGGTTTTGAACGAGCGGCCAATGCAGACATCGCCGGACTGAAAGTCGATGGTACCGTAGATTTCGCTGTGAATGCCGCCCAGGTCCAGAACCAGCACGTCGTCGATGAATATCCACACGTCGTCGTCGCCGGAGAACTGGAAGGACATGGGCTGGGCCTTGGTCCCGGAACCAATCATGCCGTTCACGGGCTGGCGGAAATCCACGTCCACCGTCATGCCCAGATGGTGGTTCATGGAATTGCGGGAGCAGGCCACACTGCTGGTCAGTTTATCGCCGTTCAGGCCGGTAAAGACCTCGGAGCCCTTGTTGAAGGGGAAGAAATTGCCGATGCTGGTGTCCCCGTCCGTCCGAACAGTGGCCGGGGCGTCATAGAGGATGAAATGATTTTTGTCGCCCTCCTGCCTGAACTCGGCGAAGTTTTCCCGCATGTTGTAGTAATAGTAGCCGTCGTTGTCCAGCTGGAACAGGCCGGTTACGTCTTCGTAACTGGTCTTATAGGTGTTTGGTTCGTTTGGGTCAAAGAGGTATTGCAGGGATTCGGAGGCTGTGTCAATATCTTTGCCCCACGTCCTGATAACATCTTTACTTAGATTCTGGATATCTGTTCCTTTGTAAGGATTTCCGCCGATAGAAGTGCCTAGGGTTTCTTCCTCCGTTCCGGCCAACTGGTAGTCTCGGACTAATTCATAATCTCGGAACTGGTCTTTTGCTGCCGGGAGATTTAATTCAGGGTAGCCGTTGTTCAGAGTCTTCTTTACAATCCCCTCCATACCGGCGTATTTGTTTCCGTATTGGGTGCTTTCACCAGCCCCCTTGTTCCACAGACCGGCATGAATCAGTCCATCCCCGAACAGAAGTAAGTGCCTTTCATTGATGCCTTTATTCCAATCTTTTACAGTGGAAAACGGCGTATTGTTTGAGCCTGTTGTTAGATTGCCTTGCTCATCCGCATTGGGGCGCATATGCCAGTCGCTTTTTTTCAGAATGTCGCCGTTGGTGGACGCCGTGGGTTTTTTGCCGTAGTCTTCCACCCAGTAGTCGAACAGGTTGACCTTGACGTTCTGCGGGGCGGCGGGGGTGACGATGTGGGGATTCAAGTCAAGGAACTGAATCACAGCTTTCAACTGCAAGGGGCCGCTGGTTGATCCTACCCCCTGGTTGATCTCCCAGGTAAGGGTTGATTTCCCTTTTGGCGTCAGTTTGTTCTCGCCGTACTGAATAGTGGGAAGGGGTTCCCAGTCAAGGCTCAATCTGCCTGCATGGGAAGGAGCTCCTGTTGGCGGATTTGGGTCTTTACCCTCATACTCAAAGCCATCCACATTGCTGGTTGTATATCCATAACCCCGGACCTTTTCAGGCAGGATCTGTTTCACTCGTTCCGCCAGCTCCTGTGGGGATAAGCCCGCCGGAAGCCTTATATCGATTGTCCACATTCCATCTGTGTCTTGATAAACACTGGTCCCGGTGCGGGGAATAAATCTGCATACATTGAGCGCCTTGTCAACAGCCATGGCCTCTCCCCCGCCCAGCTCCAGCAGCGCTTCCAGCGCCGGGACGCCGCCGGTGAGGACATACTCCCCGGGCAGGGCGGCGGTCAGGGTGTAGTCTCCCTCCCAGGCTCCTTCCTCCGAAATCACGCCGAGGTCCCAGGTCACATCCGCTGTTTTGGGGCCCGCCGCCGTCTGGACCGTGACGGTCCTGGGAAGCAGCTCCTCCAGAATCTCCCGGGTGACGGGCTGTTCCCGGCTGACGCCGGACATGCCCAGGCCCCATGTACCGGCGTCCGCGTTCCAGACCAGCGCGCCCGCCTCGTCGTTCCACTCCCACGCGGTGACGCACCACTCGCAGAGGAACGCGCAGGGGTGTTCCTCCGCCTCCTCCACGAGGCCGCAGGCGTCGTCGTGTACATGGGCGCAGGGTACCCCCTCCACCGGCGCGGAATACCCGCACGTCTCATCGTGTTGGTGGGCGCAGGGGGTTCCCTCCTTGGCCGGAGTGTAAGCGCACGCGAGGTCGTGCAGGAGATTCCCGTCCTCGTCTACCTCCGCGCACTCCATATCGCAGGGGATTTCCTCCGTCCCCTCGGCATAGCCGCAGGTCTCGTCGTGTTCGTGGGCGCAGGGCGTTCCCTCCTCTGGCGCGATGTACCCGCAGTTCCCGTCATGGACATGGGCGCAAGGGGTCCCCTCCATGGCCGCCTGCCAGCCGCAGCTGTCATCGTGCCGCTCGTGGTGCGGGCACAGCCCAGCGGGTTCCTCCGCCGCGAAAGCGATGGGCGCGACGGCATTCCCTATGAGGGACAGCGCCAGCGCGGCGCACAGGGCTATGGCCGTCCATTTTTGGACGGCCATCTGTGCCGCCGATTTGCGCAGCCTCTTCCCACCACGACGCCTTTTCATATAGCAAACACTCCTTGCGTTTTGTGAAATTTCTGAAAATGAGATATATTACACGCAAAAACAAGCCTTTTTCTACCTAAATTATAACGCGTTTTTTGTGCCTGTCAATGTGAAATTGTATTATAATAGGAGTGTTGCACAGTTTTTATTGGGCTGTGCGGTACTTCTGCCCGCAATTTTATCCCTGGAATGCCTTGCGCTGTCGGGCTTTCCGCTCGTGGGGCCGCCCAGGCTCAGAGCCACTGCATGGACGCGAAAATGCCCATGGCAGAAGTATTTTAACGCGTACGATATTTCACGTTCGCGGAATCCGGCAAGCTCTCCGGGGCAATCCCCTGATTTGAACACACAAAAGGGCAGCCGGACGAGCTTCGCTCATCCAGCTGCCCTCCTGTCATTTTTAGCTTTTTCCCTTTTTCCAACAGAGGCAAACTACCGCAAGGGATACCCCACGGGGGCGGCGTAGACGGGGAACTCCTCCTGGCCGTCAAGGCCGAACAGGGTGCAGCAGCGTTCATGGTCGAAGGCGGCGACGGCGCAGGTTCCCAGGCCCAGGGCCTCCGCCGCCAGGTACAGATTCTGCCCCACGTGGCCGATATCCATCATGGCGGTGCGGTGGGCGTAGATTCCATAGCGCCACTCTGCCCGGTAGGCCGCCATGCTCCAATAGAACACCACGGCGGCCTCCGCGGCCCAGCGCTGTCCGTGGAGGCTGGCGGCGGCGCTTTCCGGCAGCGCCTCCACCGGATGGAGAAACTCCAGAACGTGCTCCATGGGCAAGTAGTGATACGCGCCGGGGGCCAGGTTCTCCGCTCTCTGTATAAGAAGGTAGGTCTCAAAGGGGTGCCGCGCCCCGCCGGAGGGCACGGTGCGCCAGGTGGCGTAGTTCTTTCCGCAGATTCCCTTCACCCCTTGGCAGGCCCAGAGGAGATAGGAGATCTGGAGTAAAGTCACCGGCTCCTCCCCGTAGGCCCGGACGCTGTGGCGGCGCGTCAGCAGCTCCTCCAGGGTGAGGTCCGCCCTCAGGGGCGAAAAATCCCGGGGGAGGGGGACGCGGGACTCCGGCGGGGCCATGGGCGCCTTCACCATCGGGGGCTGGGGAAGTCCCCGGTCCTGGTCCGACTCAAAGTCCGCCCGGTAAGGGTCGTCCGCCCGGACGCCCTGTATCCATATCCGGTTTTGTTGAATCAGCCGCCGCTGTAAGGCTTCGTCCAGCATAATATCTTCTACTCCATCTCCAGCAGGTTTTCCAGGGCCCGGCGGTAAATACGGCGCAGGCGCTCCAGATTCTCCAGGGTGATATACTCGTCCGCCTGGTGCTCCCGGCTCTCCTCCCCGGGAAAGTTGGGGCCAAAGGCAATGATGTTGTCCATCGCCCGGGCGTAGGTCCCCCCGCCGATGGCCAGGGGCTCGGAAAAGTCCCCGCTCTCCTCCCGGTAGGCGCTTAAAAGCCGCTCCATGACGGCGCCCTTCCGGTCCAGAAACACAGGCCGCAGGGGGTGATAGGGCTGGATTTGGAAGCCGTAAGGCTTTACCGCCGCCTCCACTTGGGCGGCCACCTCCTGGGCGGACTGGGTTTCCGGGTGGCGGATATCGATGGTCAGGCGCGCCTGGCCCTCCTGAACGCGCAGCATCCCCACGTTCAGGGACAGGGGGCCGCTCTCCGGGGACCGGGCGGCGATGCCCAGCTTTTTCCCGTACACGTCCCCGCCGAAGAGGGCCTGATAGGCTTTGGCAAAGGGCACGTCCTCCCGCGCCAGCTGCTCCATGAGCCGGTCGATGGCGTTTTCCCCCTCCCAGGGGGCGCTGCCGTGGGCCGGTTTTCCAGAGGCGCTGTGACTGCCTGAGGCGGTTTCCGCCCGGCAGAAATCCGGCACGATATTGGGCGCGGTCCCGCCCTGGGCGGAGAGGAGGCCGCTGGCCTCCTGGGGCATGGCCAGCGTTAGGACCAGGACCCCCTTTTCACAGTAGATGGCGGGAAAATCCCCGTCCGGGGTGAAGCCATAGTCCACCGGGCCCTCCTCCCGGAGATAGGCCTCCATGTCCAGCCAGTCGCCGTTCTCCTCGGTCTGGCCGAAGATGAGCCGGACCCGCTTGGGCAGGGGCCGGCCGCCGTAGGCGTCCAGCAAATCCCGCAGGGCGTAGGTGCAGACCACGGCGGGGCCCTTGTCGTCAACGCTTCCCCGCCCGTAGAGCCGCCCGTCCCGGACCGTGCCGGCAAAGGGCGGCACGGTCCAGCCGTTTCCCGCCGGAACCACGTCCAGGTGGCTCAGGACGCCGATGACCTTCTCACCCTGGCCCGCCTCGGCGTAGCCGTACAGCCCTCCGGCGTTCTTCACCCGGAAGCCCAGCGCCTCACAGAGGGACAGGGTGTACTCCAGCGCCCTGGCGGGACCCGGGCCGAAGGGCAGGCCCTCCTTCCCGTGTTCCGCCACGGATTCAATGGCCAGCAGACCCCCCAGGGCCTCCAGCATCGGGGGCGCTTCCCTCCGGCCGCTCACAGCGCCGCCCTCCGGCAGGCCACGAAGTGACCCGGCCCGGCCTCCTCAAAGGGAATCTCCCCCTGGGTACACTCCTCCGTGGCGTAGGGGCAGCGGGGCGCGAAGCGGCAGCCGGGCTTGGGGTTGATTGGATTGGTGACCTCGCCCCGGATGAGCTGGGGCTTTTTGTCCCGCATGGCGATGCTGGGCACGGGAATGGCGGAGAGAAGGGCCTTGGTATAGGGGTGCAGGGGATTTTTGAACAGGGCCTTGCTCTCGCTGTACTCCACGCACTTGCCCAGGTACATGACGGCGATGTGATTGGAAATGTGCCGCACCACGGAGAGGTCATGGGTGATGAACATATAGGTCAGGTTCCGCTCCTCCTGAAGGTCCATGAGCAGGTTCAGAATCTGGGCCTGGATGGACACGTCCAGGGCGGACACCGGCTCGTCGCAGACAATGAACTTGGGGTTCAGCGCCAGGGCCCGGGCCACGCCGATGCGCTGGCGGCGGCCTCCGTCCAGCTCGTGGGGATAGGCCCCGGAGAGGCGTTCCGCCAGGCCCACGGTGTCCATGAGCCTGGCCACCTGCTCGTAAACCTCGGCCCGGCCGCTGTGCTCCCCGGCCACCAGCAGGGGCTCGGCGATGAGCTCCTGAACGCTCATGCGGGGGTTGAGGCTGGAGTAGGGGTCCTGGAAAATCATCTGCATGTCCCGGCGAAGCTGCTTCACCCCCTTGCGGCGGGTGATGTCCTCCCCCTCGAAGAGGATGCGGCCGGAGGTGGGCTCGTGGAGCCGCAGCACCGTGCGCCCCAGGGTGGACTTGCCGCAGCCGGACTCGCCCACCACGCCCAGGGTCTCCCCCGCCTGGATTTGGAGGCTGATTCCGTCCACGGCGTGAAGCTGGGCGTGCTTGCCGGCGCGGAAGTATTTCGTCAGGTTCTCCACCTGAATGAGGGGCTGGCTCATGGACGCACCTCCTCTTTTTCGTCGTACAAAAAGCATTTCAGCCGCAGGCCGTCCACCTCCCGGCTTCCGGGGCGTTCCCGGCGGCAGCGCTCGGTGGCGTGGGGACAGCGGGGGGAGAAGGAACAGCCCTCGGGCAGGTTCGTGGGGTCGGGCATCATGCCGTCAATGGGATGAAGCCGCCGCTCGTCCAGCTCCAGGCTGGGGATGGAGCGGAAGAGGCCCGCTGTATAGGGGTGGTGGCGCTCACCGGTAAAGACCTGCTCCACCGTGCCGTACTCGATGATCTCCCCGGCGTACATCACCGCCACCTGGTCGCAGGTCTGGGCCACAATGCCCAGGTCGTGGGTAATCATAATCAGGGCGGTGTCCAGCTTCTCCTTCAGTTCCGACATCATGGCCAGCACCTGGGCCTGAATGGTCACGTCCAGGGCCGTGGTAGGCTCGTCGGCAATGAGCAGCATGGGGTTGCAGGCCAGGGCCATGGCGATGACCACCCGCTGCTTCATGCCCCCGGAGAACTGGTGCGGATAGTCCTTCTTCCGCCCCGGCATGATGCCCACCATCTCCAGGACCTCCTCCACCCGGGCCTCCAGTTCCGTCCGGGTGTGCCCCTCGTTGTGGGTCAGCAGGGACTCCAGAATCTGGTCCCCCACGGTGAGCACCGGGTTCAGCGCCGTCATGGGGTCCTGGAAGATCATGGATATCTTATCCCCCCGGATGCCCTGCATTTCCCTGCCGGGGAGGTAGCTGGGCGCCGGCGGCTCCTCTCCGGGGTGTTTGGCCAGCCACTCCGCCTCGCCGGCGGCCTCCCCCTCCTCCCGGAGGGCCAGGAGCTCCCGCCCGTCGAACCGGATGGAGCCCCGGTTGATCCGGGCGGTCCGTTCCGGCAGCAGGCCCAGTATCGCCAGCGCCGTCGTGGTCTTGCCCGCGCCGGTCTCTCCCACCAGGCCCAGGGTCTCCCCCTTGTTCAGCCGGAGGGTGACGCCGTTCACGGCGTGTACCGTCTCCAGGTCGGTGCGGTAGTCGATCTGGAGGTCTTGAATGTGCAGCAGTTCACTCATAGCGCGTCCCTCCTAATCCTTCAGCTTGGGGTCCAGGGCGTCCCGCAGGCCGTCCCCGGCCAGGCTGAAGCTCAGGGCCGCCAGGACGATGAAAATGCCCGGCATGTACAGCAGGTGCGGGGCCCTGAACATGTAGGTCTCCGCGTCGGACAGCAGGGCCCCCCACTCCGGGTAGGGCGGCTGTACGCCCAGGCCCAGGAAGCTCAGCCCCGCGGCGGAGAGGATCATGTTGGCCACGTTCATGGTGGTGGTGACAATGATGGGCCCCAGGGCGTTGGGGATGACGTATTTTAAGATGATCCGCATGTCGGAGGCCCCGTAGGACCTGGCGGCCTCAATGTAATCCTCGTCCACCACGCCCAGCACCACGGAGCGCACCAGACGCAGCATACTGGGCACGCAGGAGATGGTGATGGCAATCAGAAGATTCCGCAGATTCGGGCTCAGGGCCGCCACCACCGCCAGGGACAGCAGAACCGGCGGGACGGTCATCACCACGTCCGTCAGACGCATGATGACCCCGTCCACCCAGCCGCCGTAGTACGCAGCCACGGCGCCCAGCAGTCCGCCGATGAGCAGGGCGCAGACGCTGGTGGAAATGCCGATGAGCAGGGAGTAGCGGGAGCCGTGGACAATGCGGGCGAAGAGGTCCCGCCCCAGCTCGTCCGTGCCGAAGAGGTGGGCCCCGCCGGGCTTCTGGAACCGCTCCAGCACGTTCTGGGTGATGCCCTGCTCATAGGGGACGATCAGGTCCGCGAAGAGGGCGATGCCCACCACAAAAATCAGCAGTATCAGACCCAGCATGGCGGTCTTGCTCTTGCGGAAGCGCCGCCAGACCTCTTTCAGCTGGCCGTTCTTCCTGCTCTTCTTCCCCGGGGCGGGGGCTGTTTTCCGTTCGTTCATCTGCCGATCCCTCCCCTCACGCCTGATATTTGGCCTTGATGCGCGGGTCGATGTAGGCGTACAAAATATCCACCACCAGCATCACCAGGCAAAACAGCACCGCCAGAAACAGCGTGGCCGCCATGACCACGGGGCTGTCCTTCTGCCGGATGGACTCCACGATGAGCATCCCCAGTCCGGGCATTCCAAACACGGTTTCCACAATCACCGCCCCGCCCAGGCTGGCACCGAAGTTCATCCCCATGGAGGTGACGACGGGCAGCAGGGCGTTGCGCAGGGCGTGCTTCCAGATGACCTTTTTCTCCGGCACGCCCTTGCTTCGGGCGGTGCGGATGTAGTCCTGCCGGATGGTCTCCAGCATGGTGGAGCGGGTCAGACGCATCTGGCTGGCCGCCGCCCCCAGGGACAGCGTAATCACCGGCAGCACGTAGCTCTTCCAGCTGTCCACGCCGCCGAAGGGGAGCCAGCGCAGCTTCAAGGAGAAAAGAACCATCAGCATCAGCCCCAGCCAGAAGCCCGGCATGGCGGAGAAAAACATGGCCAGCGTGGTGAGAAGGTTGTCCAGCCAGGAATACTGCTTCACCGCCGACACGATGCCCAGGCTGATGCCGATCAGAGAGCTGAGCAGCATGGTAAACAGCGCCAGGCGGAAGGTGGTGGGGAAGCGGGACAGGATGGAGTCGAACACCGGCTTGCCGCTGCGGTAGGACGAACCAAAGTCGAAGTGGAGCACAATGCCCTTGAGGTAGTTGAAGAACTGCTCGAAAAAGGGCAGGTCCGCGCCCAGGCGGTGGTTCAGGGCGGCGATGTCCTCCGGCTTGGCGGTGATTCCCAGGATCAGGGTGCCGGGGTCGCCGGGAGTCAGCTGCATGATGGCGAAGACCAGGAATACCGCCCCCAGCAGAACGGGTATGGTCATCAGGATTCGCTTGACAACGTATTTGTGCATTGGTTCACCCTCCTCACATGGCCAGCGGGGCGCCCCTTCCGGCCTGATTGCACTCAGCATATCATATTTTGCAAAATCCGTCAATTATTTTATAAAATTTTCTGGAAAGATATTGCAAAATCCTGTGGGATTTGATAAGATAAGGCTGGAACAAAAAACGCGGTCCTCTGCCGCGCGGCCCGCCGCCCGCAAAATGGAAGCGGCGCACTGCGGCAGTCCCGATTACAGGGAAGATCGACTTTCTGATGTATGGGAGGAATCGACATGAGTGACATGAAATGGCCCTACCCCGCCCGTGTGGACCAGACCTGCCGCATGGACGCGGACGTGCTGGTGCTGGGCGGCGGCATTGCCGGGTGCATGGCCGCCATCAGCGCCGCCAGACGGGGGGCTAAGGTGGTCCTGGTGGACAAGGGCGCGGCCAGGCGCTCCGGCGCGGGGGGCAGCGGCTGCGACCACTGGGAGTCCGCCGCCACCAATCCCTGTTCCGGCGTGACGCCCGAGGAGCTGGTCCAGGCCATGCTGGACGACAACGACGGCTATAACAACGGGATTTCCCACTACATTGAGTGCCGGGAGGGCTGGGACCACCTCCAGGAAATCGAGAAAATGGGCGGCAAGATCCGGGACACCGAGGACGAGTTCAAGGGCGCGGCCTTCCGGGACGAGAAAACCAAGCTGATGTTCGCCTACGATTATCAGAACAAATTCACCATCCGCATCTGGGGCACCACCTTCAAGCCCACCATGGAGAAGGAGTGCCGCCGCCTGGGGGTGCAGATCGTGGACCGGGTGATGATCACCTCCCTTCTGACCGAGGGGGGCGGGACCGGGGGCCGCTGCGTGGGCGCAGCGGGCTTCCACTGCCGGACGGGGGAGTTCTACGTGTTCTCCTGCAGGGCGGCGGTCATGGCCATGTCCCGGCCCGCACGGGTCTGGCTGTTCTCCTCGGCCCATCCGGGGCTGTGCGAGTTCCGGCCTCTGTCCACCATCGGGGACGGCCACGCCATGGGCTGGCGGGCCGGGGCGGAGTTCAACATGATGGAAAAGTCCGTCCGGGCGGAGTTCTCCTCCGCCGGGCGCTCCTTCCCCCCTTACTCCGCCGGAAACAACCACAACACCTGGTATCCCGCCACGCTCATCGACGCCGGGGGCCGGGAGATTCCCTACGCCGACCGGGACGGCAACATTCTCAAGGACGTGGCTCAGCGCTTCGTCCCCGCCCAGGGGCAGTCCTATTTCCTCAAGGGCGGCAACATCGAGCGGGCCAAATACGCCTACGACGGGCCGGAGACCCTGCCCTATGAAAAGCTTAAGGAGCTGGGGTACAAGCTCCCCTTCTACGCGGACCTCTCCTCCATGCCGGAGCTGGAGCGAAAGGTCATCTGGGGCATGATGGTGGGCCAGGAGGGGAAGACCAACGTCCCCGTTTACAAGAACTTCACCGAGGCCGGCTTCGACCCGGAGAAGCACGTTTTGCAGTGCTACGGCGTGGGCTGGACCAGCGCGGAGTTTCTCCCCCAGGAGCGCCAGCTCTTCGGCCTGCCCGGGGGCTTCATGAACGACTGGGACCTGATGACGAATCTGCCGGGCCTCTTCGTGGCCGGGGACGCTCTGTTCTCCTCCAACTGCTTTGGCCACGCCGCCTCCACCGGGGCCTACGCCGGGCGGAAGGCCGCGACCTACGCCGCCAAGGAGCCGGAAAACCGGCCCCTCCACCAGCCCCAGATCGACGCCGAGCGCCGCCGGGTCTACGCGCCCCTGGCCGCCAGCCCGGAGACGGGCGTCAGCTGGAAGGAGCTGAACGAGGCCGTGGCCAAGGCCATGCAGAACTACTGCGGCGAGCAGAAGCGGGACGAGCTGCTCCTCTCCGGGGTGGAGCTGCTGGAGCGCTATGAAAAGGAGATCGTCCCCCAGGCTTACGCCTCCAACCCCCACGAGCTGATGCGCCTGCTGGAGGTCTTCGACATTCTCACCGTGGCCCAGCTGATTCTCCAGTCCTGCCTGGCCCGGCGGCAGAGCTGCGAAAAGCTGGAGTTCTTCCGCACGGACGGCGACGGGAACGCCCCCGCGCCCTTCATCTGCATCCGCCGGGAGGGGGACCGGGTCCTGACCCGGGAGGTGCCCCTGGACTACGCCGGGGACATCCGGGAGAATTACGAAAAGCACAACCAGGATTACATCGCGGAAAAAGCAAAGGAGGCCCAGGCATGAACGAGCCCAGAGAATTTCAATTCCGCCAGACGCCCCCGGCCCGGCCCATCCGCTTTGACGGGGACGCCTGCATCGGCTGCAACCGCTGCCTGGAGGCCTGCATGATCGATGTTTTTCTTCCCGGGGAAAAGGGAAAGCATCCGGTGGCAGCCTATCCCGACGAGTGCTGGTACTGCGGCTGCTGCGTCATGGAGTGCCCCACTGGGGCCATCCACCTCCAGCACCCGCTTATGAACCAGACCCGCTGGGTGGAAAAGGCCAGTCTGCTGAAAAAGAGGGAGGCGTGAAGCATGTTGGATTTCACCTTATTGAAAGAGCTTACCCAGACCTGGGGCGTGGCCGGACGGGAGAAGGCCGTGCGCGCCATCGTCCTGCGGGAGCTGGAGGGCCTGGCGGACAGCGTGTCCGTGGACGCCGTGGGCAATGTCATTGCCCTGAAAAAGGGCAATGGAAGCCCCCGGGGAAAGCGGATCATGCTCTCCGCCCACATGGACGAGATCGGCCTCCAGGTCAAGAAAATCGAGTCGGACGGCCGCCTCAAGGTCTGCAAGGTGGGCTGGGTCTGGACCTCCGCCCTGTACAACGACCAGGTTGTGTTCCAAAACGGCGTCATCGGCGTGGTGGGCTGCAACGGGCCCGTGGAGGAGGCCAAAAACGACTGCGGCAAACTCTACATCGACATCGGCTGCACCTCCAAAGAGGACGCAGAGAAATACGTGAAGGTGGGGGACTACGCCGGTTTTGTGGGCCCCTGGTACGAGCTGAAAAACGGCCGCGTCAGCGCCAAGACCTTCGACGACCGGGTGGGATGCTTCCTGCTTTTGGAGGCCCTGCGCCGTAACCGGGGCGGCGGACCCAACGATGTTTACTACGTCTTCTCCGTCCAGGAGGAGGTGGGCTGCCGGGGCGCCGTCACCGCCGCCCATCAGATCAAACCGGACATCGGCGTCAGCGTGGACGTGACCCCGGACCACGCCTATCCCTGCGACCTGGAGGGCAGCAGCGCCGTGGGGGAGGGCATCTCCGTCACCCTGGGGGACCCCAGCGCCATGCTGGACGAGTACCTGGTGGACGAGATGCTGTCCTGCTGCGAGGAGCACGGCATCCATTACCAGCGGGGCGTCATGGACCGGGGGGGCACGGACGCCAGCTCCATGAATCTCTCGGGAGACGGCGTGCGGGTGGCCGGCATCGCCGTGGTCGACCGCTACCCCCACAGCAAATGCTCCGTCATCGCCAAGGACGACGTGGAGGCCGGAGTGGAACTGCTGGACCAATACACCCGCCGGACCTTCGTTTTCTGACGTTTTTTATGCCTGCGGCATGAAAATAAATTCAACCGAAAAAGGAGAGGAACTCATGAAGAAGTTTCTTGCACTGCTCCTGGCCCTGACGCTGGCCATGAGCCTGGCTGCCTGCGGCGGCGACGCCGGCGGCGGAAACTCCGACTCCAAGGGCGGTTCCGACGGTTCCGGCGGCTCCGCCGGAAAGGACAGCCTCATCATCGCCCTGGACGCGGACTACCAGACCCTGCATCCCGCCAACTGGACCACCACCATCGAGCGCAACTTCGATAAACAGATCTACGACTCCCTGGTGGGCTATAAGGTGGACGACGAGAGCGTCCTGGAGGGCCGCGTCGCCGAAAGCTGGGACATCAGCGACGACGCCTGCTGCTATACCTTCCACCTGCGGGACGGAGTCACCTTCCACAACGGCGCCCCCGTCACCGCCAAGGACGTGGAGTTCAGCCTGGAGCTCTACGCCAACTCCGAGGCCCAGGCCGGAGACGTGCAGGGCTATGACCACTGCGAAATCGTGGACGACCAAACCATCAAGGTCTACACCATCAGCGCCTTCGCTCCCTTCCTGAACAACCTCACCCTGGTGAACATCGGCTCCAAGGACTACTTTGACTCCGTGGACGAGGAGACCTTCGCCCAGTCGCCCATCGGCTGCGGCGCGTACAAATTCGTCAGCCACAACGAGGGCGACAAAACCGAGCTGGAGGCCTACGAGGACTACTACATGGGCGCGCCCTCCATCAAGAAGCTGACCTTCAAGGTCATCTCCGACATGTCCTCCATGTCCATCGGCCTCCAGTCCGGCCAGATCGACTTCGCCGAAATCGAGGCCCCCGTCCGCTCCACCCTGGAAGACGCCGAGGGCATCACGGTCGCCACCGCCGACCAAACCACCTTCGCCTTCGTGGCCATGAACACGGAAAAGGAGCCCTACAGCAATCCCAAGTTCCGCCAGGCGGTCAACTACGCCCTGGACCGGCAGACCATCATCACCTCCGTCATGGAGGGCAACGCCGTGGAAAACTCCAACCTCCTGGCCCATGGCCGCTTCGGGTATTCCGACCGGCAGAAGCAGTACGGCTATGACGTGGACCAGGCCAAGGCCCTGCTGGCGGAATGCGGCTATCCCGACGGGCTGGACCTGGGCACCTTCATTGTCGCCGACCAGTACAAGCTCATGGCCCAGGTGGTGCAGGAAAATTTGAAGGCCGTGGGCCTCACCTGCAATCTGGAGGTGCTGGAGTTCAACGCCTACCTGGGCAAGCTGATGCAGGGCGACTTCGGCGTCACCTGCCTCCAGATGAGCCTGGAGGGCGACACCCAAAATGTGGCCATGGCCGTCACCAAAGACTTCATCGGCATGGCCAACAACGCCCGCTGGTACAACGACCAGGTAGAGGCGTGGTTCGCCCAGGCCGTGGAAACCGTGGACGAGGGCGAACGGGCCGAGATCTACAACGACATCTTCTCCCTGATTCAGGAGGAGGCGGTCTACGCCGTTTTGTACAACCCCACCATGCTCTTTGCCCACAACAGCGCCCTGACCGTCCCCGACCTGCCCCTGGAGGGCGAGTACCGGGTGTACGACTTCCACTGGTAACACTGTTCGGCCCGGCGGCGGAGCCGCCGGGCCATTCCCACAAACCACAACCGAAAGGATGGTGAGCCATGGCTACCCTGTCTGAACAGATCTACCGGGAGCTATACCAGGACATCACCGAGCAGCGCCTGCGCTGCGGACAGAAGCTGACGCTGAAAATGCTGAAAGAGCGCTTTCAGGTCAGCCACACGCCCATCCGGGAGGCCCTGGTGCGCCTGTCGGAAAACGGGCTGGTCACCTACTACTCCAACTGCGGCGTCACCGTAATCGAGTTTACGGAGACCGACATCCGCCAGCTCTACCAGTTTGCCGCCGAGGTCGACGCCATTGCCATTCAGTTCTGTGAGGACCCCCTCATTCAAGCCCCCCTTCTGCTGGACCTTCGGGAGATCGTCGAGGAGGGCGGCCGGGCTTTGGAGGCGGGCGACTTTGCCCGCTGGAAGGAATACTCCGAGCAGTTCCACCTGGCCTTCTACCGTCACGCCCAGAACTCCTACCTGGATGAGGCCGCCTACCGGATGCGGGGAAAGCTGGAGCTCCTCTCCTGCATGTATTACCAGGAGAAAAATGTCCAGAAAATCCACCAGGGCCATGTCGCCATTTACGAGCTGGCGCGGGAGGGGAAATTCTCCACCGCCGCCAACCGGATGCGCCAGCACCTGAGCTACGACATGGCCTACGCCCTGAAAGCCTATGCCCAGCGGGAGAAGGACTGACTCCTCAAGGCGGCGGCTGGCCGCCGTGTTCCGGGCCATGGAGGACTTGGGCCTGAAACAGACCGTCGTCACGGACGAAACCGCCCTGTTTTATCTCCTGGGCCAGCGGGTGGAGCCCATGGAGCGCTGCGCCGCCCTGCTCCTCACGGAGGGGGGCGTGGCCCACGCCTTTATGAACCGGCTCTTCCGCTTCCACCCTCCCCAGGGCGTGGTCCTCCACGAGTACCAGGACGGGGAGGACGTATACGCCATGCTGGCTGCCCATCTCTCCCCCGGGGAGCTGGGCATCGATGGAAGCTGGCCCAGCCGCCACACCATCGCCCTGCTGGAGCGGCGGCGGGACCTGGTCCCCGTTCTGGGGTCCGCCCCCGTGGACCTGGCCCGGACGCGCAAGGACGAGGAGGAGCAGGCCCTTCTCCTCCAGGCGGGGGAAACGGCAGACCGGGCGCTGGCCTTCGGGTTCTCCCGCCTCTCCCCGGAGGAGAGCGAAGCGGACCTGGCCCGGGCGCTTGACGGCTTCTTTCTCGCCCAGGGCGGCAGGCAGGCGGGCCAGTACCAGGTTGTGTGCTTTGGCCCCAGCGCCGCCGACCCCCACCATGTGCCCGGAGAAGCCCGTCCCCGGCCTGGGGACGCGGTACTGCTGGACCTGGTGTACCCCATAAACGGCTATTGGTGCGACGTGACCCGAACGGTCTTCTACCGCCGGGTCAGCCCCCGTCACCGGGAAATCTACCAGCTGGTGCGCCGCGCTCAGCAAACCGGCGCCGCGCTGGTCCGTCCGGGCGTGAAACTCCGAGATGTGGACGCCGCGGTTCGAGGCGTCATCGCCGCCGGGGGCTATGGGGACGCGTTCCTCACCCGCACGGGCCACGGCGTGGGTCTGTCCGTCCACGAGGCGCCGGAGGTCAGCGCCTCCAGTGAAACCACGGCGGAACCCGGAATGGTGTTTTCCATCGAGCCTGGAATTTATCTCTCCGGGGACGTGGGGATCCGTATTGAGGACCTGGTGCTGGTGACGGAGGACGGATGCCGCCGCCTGACCCATTTTCCACGGGAGCTGCAAATCGCCGGATAAAACGCAGCGGCGGCGGGAAGCCTGGAAAGGGCTTCCCGCCGCGTTTTAGTTTAAAAGGCCCAGGTTCCCTGACGGAAAATCGGGACCTCCCGCCCGTCGGTACACACGGCGTCCACCGCCGTATCCGCCGCGCCGATCATAAAATCCGCGTGAATCTGAGAATCGTTGACTCCCAGCGCCCGGCACTCCTCCAGGCTGCGGTCCAGGTGGTTTTCGATGCTGTTGATATAGCCCTTCCCCAGGGCCAGATGGCAGGCGGCGTTCTCATCGATCAGGGTGTTGTAGAACAGCACGCCGCTTTCGCTCACCGGGCTGTTCCAGGGCACCAGGGCGCACTCGCCCAGGTAGGCGCTCCCCTCGTCCCGGCCGATGATTTCGTCCAGCAGCGCCCTGTTTGTCCGCGCGTCCCACGCCACGGCTCTGCCCTCGTGGAAGCGAATCCAGAAATCCTCCGCCGACCGGCCATGGAAGCAAAAGGGCTTTGTGCCGTAGACAACGCCCTCCGCCGCTCCCCGCATGGGCGTGATGAGGCACTCCTCCGTGGGCAGATTCGGCGTGAAGGTCACGCCGCCCCGGGTGGTCTCCAGCACCCCTTTGAACCTGGCCTGGGGAATCATCCCCACCGTGAAATCCGTGCCGTTTCCGCTGCGGAAGCGCAGTTCTTTCAGGGGCAGGCCGTTGAGGTAGGCGCTGCGGGCCTGGAGCTCCCGGTTGTGGGCCTCCCAGTTGGCCACAGGGTCCCCCTCCACCCGGCACACCGCGAAAATCAGCCGCCACAGCTTTTCTGCGGCCTCCTCCGTCTCCAGTTCCGGGAACAGGGACTTGGCCCAGGCCGGGCCGGGGACACAGGCAAACACCCACTGATAGTTGTTTTCCAGGGCGTCCCGGTAGGGCTTGTAGACCGGCCAGGTCCTCCGGCCCGCCTCCCGCAGCTTCTCCTGGCCCTCCGGCCCCATGCGGTTCAGGGCGCTGGGGTCCTCGGAAATCAGGGTGATGCGGCAGGGCCGCGTCTGCGCGTAGTGCCGCCACCGGGCCTCTTCGTAGGCGTCCACGGCGCCCAGGCTCTCCAGACTGCGGTAGCGGCAGTCCAGCAGCGTCAGCGGCTGATGGTTCCACTCCACCGTCACCCGCTTCGCCCCGCAGAGGTAGCACTCCTCCACTAACCGCTCCACAAACGCCGGCTGGTCCAGCTCCGCGGTGATAAAGACCTCCTGACCGGGCTGCACATTGCCTCCCACCCGGGCGATGAGCCTCGCGTATTGCCGCAGCATATCCTGCGTTCCTGTCCGCTCCATGCCGCGCCCCCTCTCTTGATTTTATCATATCATACCACGGCGGCGCGGAATGCGCAAGGAGGCCCAAGAAAAATTTTGCAAAATAATTGCTATTTTTTGCAAAATATGATACGCTGGATACCAGGGAATCCGCCATGCTTGGAAGGGAGGCTTTGCCTGTGAAGACCGCGCGTATTTTTAAGCAGTATCTTCTCATTACCGCCGGATGCGGAATGTATGCTCTGGGATTTTGCTGGTGCTGTCAGCCCAACTACCTGAACGTGGGCGGGTTTACCGGCGTCGCCCAGGTACTCAACGCCACTTTTCCCGTTCTGCCGGTGGGCTCCGTGACCCTGGCGCTGAACGTTCCCCTCTTTCTTCTGGGGTGGAAGTTCCTGGGGCGGCAGGCCCTGGCCGGTTCCCTTTACGCCGTGGCCCTCAGCTCTCTGATGATCGACGGGCTGAACCTCTATATGGATTTCCAGCCCATGGATCCCATTTTAGCCTGTCTGTACGGCGGGCTGCTTTACGGCGTGGCCTTCGGCGTCATGCTGCGGCAGGGGGCCACCACCGGCGGCACGGAGCTGGCCGCCCGGCTTTTGAAGCTCAAAATGGAGAGCCTGCCCATCGGCAATATCTGCCTGGTCATTGATTTGGCGGTGATCTGCGGCTACGCTCTGACCTTCGGCGGCGTGCAGCAGGCGCTGTACAGCGTGGTGACGCTGTATATCAGCACCTTTATGATGGACCGGGTGGTTTACGGCGGTTCCGCCGCGAAGATGGCCTATATCATCAGCCGGCGCCACGAGGACATCACCCGGGAGCTGCTGGCCCAGGACCGGGGCGTCACTCTGCTGGAGGGGGTCGGGGCCTACAGCGGCGAGCGGACGGAGGTGCTCCTCTGCGCTTTCAGCCGCAGTTATGTCATCCCCTTGAAGAAGCTGGTGCAGCGCATCGATCCCGACGCCTTCGTCATCGTCTGCGACGCCCATGAGATTTTGGGGGAGGGCTTTGGCGTTTATGAGCCTGGGGGGCTGTGAGCGATTTTGGGAGTGACTCCCGCCTTTCGAGTTTTTTGTTGAAAAGCGGGATTTTTTGAACGACGGTCAATGTTCAGCCCTGAAGGCTAAAATCTCCAGGCCCCCGCTCTCCCGCTCCTCGGCGGACAGGGTGACATCCGGGTCCGCCTTGGCCAGCGGGTCATAGGGAACCCCCTGGCCGATGAACGTAATGACCACGGACAGCAGGTCCTGAACCACCTCCACCCGCACGGTGGCGGAGCCCACGCCGGGCCGGTAGGCATAGTGGGCGAGTCTCCGAAAAGCTTGTCGATGGCAATGTCAATCTGTATCTGCGCCTTGACGGGGCAGTCCGGCGCCTCCAGCCGCGCGTCCACAAAGGCGGTGACGGCGGGGAGCAGTTCCTCCGGCGGTTTTTCGCCGTTGTCCCGCAGGACCTTTTCCAGCCGCCCCATGCCGTAGAGCTCCTTGGCGGCGTTGGTGGCCTCGGTGACGCCGTCGGTGTACTGGAAAATTTTATCTCCAGGGGACAGCTGGAGGGCACCGTGCTTGTAACGGATATTTTCCATCCCCGCCAGCACGAAGCCGGCGCGGATTTTATAAGGGGCGAAGGGCTCTCCGCCCCGGGCCAGGAAGGGAATCTCGTGTCCCGCGTTGACAAAGAGGAACTCCCCCGTGACCAGGTCCAGCACCCCCTCGAAGGCGGTGATGAAGAGCCCCTCGCTGTTGGACTCGCACAGCAGGTCGTTCACCTGGGTGAATACGGTCCCCAGGTCCGTCCCCGGCTGGGTGTGTTCCTTGATGAGGGTCTTGCCGATGACCATGAACAGCGCCGCCGGGACGCCCTTGCCGGACACGTCCGCCATCACGATGGCCAGGTTCCGCCGGTCCACCATGAAGAAGCCGTAGAAGTCGCCCCCCACCTCCTTGGCGGGGTCCATGGAGGCGTAGACGCTGAACTCCTCCCGGGGCATGTCCATATGGGTCATCAGCTCCTCGGTAGAGGCGGGGACAAAGACGGAGAAGCCCGCGAACTTCCCCTCAATCAGGGCGACACGCATCAGCTCCGGGCGCTCCATCCACCGCTCGTAGATTGCCTTGTCGATATACCCGGTTCCGTAGCGCTCATCGCACAGCCGCTGTATCTGGGGGTAGTATTCCATGCGCCCCGCCGCCACTTGGGGAAGTCGGTTTTCCGCCATTTCAAAAGTCCTCCTGGTCACAGGATAATGGTGAGGTTGTTCACCCCGAAGGTGGTCTTGCAGTCCACCGACGAGGCCGCCGCCGCGATCATGGCGATGCCCAGGCTGTCGTCCAGGCTGTCCAGCAGGTCCAGCCCCCGCTTCCGGCTGTGGACGGAGAAGGCGATGGCCCGCCCCGACTCCTCAAAGCGCCGGTCCAGCAAGAGGAGGCCGCTCAGCTCGGTCCGGGCCCGGCGATAGAGCGCCAGCGCCGCCGCCAGGGCCGCCCAGGACAGCGCCTCGGCCAACGTGAAGCTCAGCCAGACGCCCGCCGCCCCCATCCTCCGGGACAGCACCCAGGCGCAGGGGACAATCAGCTCGTAGGAGCGGCACAGGGTCAGCAGATTGGCCAGCCACGTCCGCCCGGCGGAGAGGTAGTAGTTCATCAAGATGGAGGACAGCATGGTAAAGGGGACGCTCAGGGCGAACCAGACCGCCGCCGGAGGGCCTGGCTCTCAATCTGCCGGAGGCTTCCGCTGTCCCGCTCGCTGGTGAAGACCCCCACAAAGGGGGCGGTAGTTTGGGCCAGGCCGTTGACGGGAATCAGGGCCACGGTCCGAAGGACGCCGCACAGGTTGTTCGGCGCGGCGGGACTTCCGGCGGTGAGGAACCGCAGAGTCTGGGCCCGGACCCTGGACAGGCCGCACAGGCGGAAGGACCCCCGGAGCAGAAGCCGCCAGCCCCAGGAACAGCGCCCCGGACTGCCGGTGCCGCCCTTCCAGCTTCAGGAGGAAGCAGGGCGGACAGGGGGGCCCGGCGGAAGGTGACGGTGAGGAAGCGCCGGCTGTCCTGGAGCCCGGCGGCGGATGGGGCTTTGTTCATTGGGGGCCTCCGTTTCATCGGGTGTTCTCCCGGCGCTCAGGTGGGGTTGTGTACGTAAAAATAGCGGCAGGAGGGGTGCAGCCAGCCGCCTACGGTGGGCTGGCCGTGGAAGTATTTGCAGGTGGAGCAGTTGTGGATCTCCTCCTCGTCCATGAAGCCGCCGAACTGCGCCATGTAGACGCATCCCTTCCCGGAGGACGGCCCGGTTCCGGTATGGCCGCAGGAGTTGCAGATGTACTTGCCGCAGATATCGTAAGGGTCCACCTCGTAGGGAAGCCCCTTCATAATGGCCACGGCCTTCCCCAGCGGGGACTGTCCGCCGGAGGCGGCGTTCAGCTCCCCGCCGCCGATGGGGCTCTCCGGCCCCTTGTTCCGAATGTCCTCGCTCATGCCCGCTCCCCCTGCTTGGCCGAGGCATCAACGTCTTTGAGCCATGGCGCTGCCCAATCCACCCATCCCGGTATTTAACACCGCCCGCCACGCCCGGGCCAGGGCCCCCAGGGACCCGGTCCAGAACATACGGGACACCACCAGGAAGATGAACAGGGGCAGGAGCGCCCCCATCAGCTCCATGAGCAGCTGGGTGACGCCGTTGGCCTGTTCGATGAACTCCGCCACCCGCCGGGCCCGGTCCCCCAGAATCAGCAGCGCCCCGCCCACCAGGGAGGCCAGCGGGATGATCTGCATGGAGTCGTTGCGCATGAAGGGGGTCGCCACGTCCGTGGGGAACAGGCTCAGCAGGGGCCGCTTTTTTTACCGGCAGGAAGGGTCAGCCCTTCTCCGGTGGGGAAAACTCGCTGGTGTACTTCCGCTGGGCTTGCTTTTCATGGGCTAGGACTCGATCGCGCTTCCTAGTAATAGGGTCTACAAAGCCTTTGCCCCCCGCCGCCCAGGCGTCGTCCATGGTCAGCCAGGGGGCGGAGATGACGATGTTGGAGTAGATGTCCCCCGAGAAGAGCTTCCCGTCCTGCATCACCACGCCTACGCGCCGCCGCAGGCTCTTGAGGTCGATGGTGCTCAGGTCCTTCCCGTCGTAGTAGACGGCCCCCTTCTGGGGGGGTCTCGAAGCCCAGCAGAAGCCGCATGAGGTTGGACTTGCCGCAGCCCATGGCCCCCACAATGGCCACGTACTGGCCGGGCCGGATTTTCAAAGAGAGGCCGTCGATGACGTTGGGCATTCCCTCCCGGTAGCGGAAGGAGGCGTTGTTCAGCTCGATGCCCCCGGAGAGGCGGGTCAGGACCTGCTTGCTCTCGGACACCTCCGGCACGGCTTCCAGTATGGGCTTCGCCATCTCCAGGATAGGCCTCAGCTCCGCCGCCGTCAGCGCCACGGAGGTCAGGGACAGAAAGGCCCCGGAGACCATGCCGCAGGCGGCGTTGAAGGCGTAGTAATCCGAGACGGACACGCCAGGGCGGGCAGGGCCAGACCCGGGGCGTAGGCCGCGATCTGGGGCAGGTACAGCAGGGAGAACAGGCTGGTCAGGGCCGTGGACAGCACCGTGGACACCAGCATGTCGCAAAGGGTGTTTACGTACTCCGCCTTGGAGGACAGCCCGCCGGACCCGCAGGTCTTGAAGAAGTCCGGCGGCAGGGAGAGAATGCGCATCATGGTGGCCGCCTGGGCGGAGAGGCTGAGCCGGGTGTTGATTCTGGCCAGCAACAGCTCCTGCACGGATCCAAACAGCAGGGCCCCGGCCCTGGCGCAGAGCAGGAAGCCCCCCGCCGCCAGCAGAACCCGCACGCTTCCGCCGGGCCGCAGCAGGTACTCCAGCCGCTCCTCCAGGTTCCGGACGCTCTCGGGGACCTCCCGGAGGGGCACGTGATAGAATTTCAGAATCTCCTCCACGGCGTTCTGGGCGGCCCGGCGGCCGTCTCCGGCTTTGGTGCCCGTCACCGCCCCGCCACCTGGAACAGCGCGCCGGGCAGGACCTCGTCGTCCCGCTGCCGGCGCTGCTGAATCTGTTCGTCAAACCAGCCTATGGCGCTCACCCCCCCTAATGGGTCGTTACTCGTTCAATATCAGCTGAGTATAAGTCCCGCCCAGGGCGCCGGAGAGCTTGCCGGAGGTCTCGGCCTCCTGGGGGGCGGCTTCCGTGTCGGAGGGGTAGTCCATCACGTCCTCCACCCGCTCCATCTGGGGGCGCATCTCCTGGAGGGTCTGTCCCGCCCCGATGAGCTGGGAGGCCGGGGCCGTGAAAGCCCCCAGGAAGCCCTAAAAGGCCAGGAGCATGCCGGTGGTGAACCGGCCCTCCATGGCCAGCCACACGCCGAGAATCAGCACCGCCGTCTCCGCGGCCATGGAGACCAGGGCCGGCAGGAAGGGAACCAGCCACTCCGGGTTCTCCCCGGTGAGGAGCTGGTCCAGGAAAATCCGGAAGAAGGCGGGGTTGATGATGCCGAAGAGGGAGGCGATGGCGGCGGTCAGCGCCGCGAAGGCCACGGCGCCCCCCGCCCCTTTCAGCCTCCGCCGGGCGAAGGACAGCATGCTCTTGGGCCGCCCCTCGGGCCGGAAGTCCTCCTCCCGCCTCGAACTGGAGGCACATGCAGGTAAAGCTCTTGTCGAACTCCTCCATAGACACGGCGCAGGTTCCACGGGCGGGGCCGTTCAGCAGAGCCTGCCCCCGATGGAAGCCGCACAGAACCACGAAGTGGTTGAAGTTCCAGTGGAGGATGCAGGGGAATTGCCCGTGGGTTTGCAGGTCCTCGGGCTCAAAGCGGTAGCCCTTGGCGGTGAGCCCGTAGTTCCGGGCGGCCCGGAGGAGGTTCCGGGCGTTGGACCCGTCCCGGGACACGCCGCAGTCCCGCCGGACCTGCTCCAGGGGAATCCATTTTCCATAGTAAGCCAGAACCATGGCCAGGCAGGCCGCGCCGCACTCCAGGGCCTCCAGCTGCATCACCACCGGCACCTTGGCGCGGCCCCGGGTCACGGGGCGCTTGATGTTCTTTCCCATGATTCCGCCTCAGTTGATGACAAAAGACATGGGGGCCACGCTCTACAGCGTAAGGACCCCCTGATACACGCCGTCCGGCAGGTCCAGACCCCCGGCCCGGCGGAGCGGACGTAGTCGTTCAGCTCCTCCGGGGAGGAGAGCTGCTGAACGCTCTTTTCCCGAAAAATTTGACGTTCCATTCAATCTCTTCTTTCTGCCGCTCAGTCGTCCGGCTCTTGACAGGGGCCGCGAAAGCCCTGAATAATGGGGCCATCCCATAATGAATGCGGAAAGGAAGGATGTCCCCCATGGATGAGAAAAACAAAGCCCAGGCCGCCCTGCTGTAAAAAGCCCTCTCGGCTTTCGAGGCCACGGGCGAACTCCCTGACGACGCGCTGAACGCCATATCCGGCGGCGCGGTGCTCAACCGCGTGTTTTTCATGGCCAAGTGCCATCTGTGCGGCTGGCAGTCCTCCCCCTTCGACAACGCCGGAGAGCGGGACGTGGAAGCCATTGCCATCGACCACATCGTGACCCACGGAAGCTGTCCGGGCCAGTTCCAGGTGTTCCGGCTCGACAGCGGAAAGTTTCAGCTGACCCCGGAAAATCCCGCCTTTCCTGAAAGGGCGGGATTTTTTCTGCTTAGAGCCCCTCTTACTCGATGGTGAGAATATCCACAAAGCCCGTGACCTCGAAGACCTCCATGATGGTCTCGTTCACCTTGCGGACAATCATCTCCCTCTGGCGGTTCATAACCTTCTGGGCCGCCAGCAGCACCCGCAGCCCGGCGGAGGACATGTAGTCCAGGGCTTCCAGGTCCAGCACCAGCCGGTCTATGCCGTCCAGGGAGTGCTTCAGCTCCCCCTCCAGCCGGGGGCGGCGGCAACGGCTTTTGCCTTAAACGGCGTGAAAAGAAGACCGAGCGGCGGACGGTCTCCCCCGGCCTGAGGAAATCCGAACGGTCAAAAATTCGCCCGACCTGGCCCTTCTGGTATTTGTCCCCTTTCAGGATGAGGAACTGCGGTGGAACCGGCGGAAGGGGTGCCTGGCCGCCCTCTCCTATGTACTCCTGGGCAGCCTTGTCCTGGCGGCGCTCAGCCCTCTGTCCAGCCTGGACGGCCGGGAAGCCGCGCGAGGTCTGGGATATCTGGTCACGGTAGCGCTTTTGTTTACCGCAGCCACCTATAACCCCCGCTTCGACCTGATACCGGAGGTGCCCATATTTGTGGCAGTGCTGATTATCACGGAAGTGATCGCCTATTACATCTTCTTCCGGGAGATCGGCGCGGTGCGCCGCCAGGCGAAGACCGCCCAGGAGCTGGCGGTGTGGCAGGTGCAGTACAAGCAGCTGAGCCGGACCATGGAGGAGACCCGCCGCCTGCGCCACGGCCTGCGGCACCACCTGAACACCCTGAGCGCCCTGAATGCCCAGGGAAATCAGGAGGAGATCGGCAGCTACCTCAAGCGCTGCGGCACGGTGTACGATCAGCTGGAAAAGCAGCGGTTCAGCGGCGACCCGGTGGTGGACAGCGTGCTGGAGTATTATCTGACCCAGGCCGGGGAGGAGGGCGTTCTGGTGGTACACCGGGTCTCCCTGGAGGGCCTTACCGGCGTAGAGGCCATGGACATGACGGTTCTGCTGGGCAACTGCCTTGAGAACGCGCTGGAGGCCCTGCGGGAGCTGCCGGAGGAGAACCGGCGGCTGTCCATTGAGATGGTCCGCTCCGGCGCTGCGCTGCTGGTGCGGATTCGGAATTCCAGCAAGGAGTCCGCCGGCGGGGCGTTTGCTGGCTGGGAGGCGTTTTCTTCCCGGAAGGAGGAGGGTCGGCAGGGCCTGGGCCTTCGGAGTGTGGCGGCTATCAGCCGCCCGGCTCCTTGGAACCCCCGGCAGTTTCAGGGGAACAGGCCGCCGGGGGCGGCGTCCCCTACATGGCGTATCTCGATTATAAAATGCGCGGTAGGACACTCCCAAATAAAACCCCCTCTCGACTACGCGGGAAAATCATGTTATACTGCAAGAAAGGGGGCAGGCTTATGTACTTTTTAATCGACTACGAAAACGTCAGGAATTTGGGGATGAGGGGAACCGAGTTTCTTCTTCCCTCGGATTGTGTAATCCTTTTTTATAGTGACGACGCTCCAGCTATTGAGAAACGGCACTTGAACAATATTCAGCAAGCCGGCTGTGGTTTTGAGACTTGCAAACTGCTGAAAAAGAGGAAGAACGGCCTGGATTTTTACATCGCCAGCAAGGCCGGGGCGCTGTTCGGCGCCGAGCGATGCCAGAATTTGGTGATTGTCAGCAACGACGGCGGCTTTCAGGCGGTCCGGGAATACTGGCAGAATCTCTCTGGAACAAAGCACCGGGTGGCTCTGAGTGAAAGTATTGAGCATGGCATTATTTCAGTAAACGAGGACAGTGATAGGGCCAGATTGATCCGGTCCAATCGCCAGTCGGTAGACATCGGCCAATTTTCCGCCGCGTATCGGGAGAAGCAGCGGATTCAACAGGTGCTTCAAGCCGCTTTCGACGGCACAGAATTTTGCGGCCAGGTGCAGGACATACAAGATATCCTAAAAGCCGGAGCAAGCCCCAAAGTAATCTATTTGGACTCTTTGCGCCGGTTTGGCCGTCAGGGCGGTCAGAAAATCTACCGGATTCTTAAAAACTGCGAAGATTTGCACGGCCCTTTCGCAAAGGCAAAATAAGAGCGTTTTATCTCAGACCTGCCTGTCCTGAATTGAATCACCTCCAAAAGGGAAGCGCCCCATGCCGCTTGGCACAGGGCGCTTTCTCGCCGATTTATTGGATTTGAATCTGACAAATCCGCGGGTGGAGTCAATGGCGATGTTGATGACGATACGGGTCATCCAGTGTTCCCCCCCCTTTTCCGGCCCGAGGCCGGTAAATTTCCGCATTGACGGCCCAGCGCCCCGATGGTATAATTTCAGCCGTTGTCATCTCTGTTGAAAAGAGGACCATTTATGAAGCTGGAAACCATAGCCGCAAATTTTGCGCGGCCCCGCATGGGACGCAGACTGGCTGTCCTCACCGTCAGCCTGATCGTGATCGGGGTCTGCGTGGCGGTGTTCAAGACCGTCGGGTTCGGCACGGACCCCTGCTCGACATTTACTTTGGGCGTTTCCGCCCGGACGGGCATTTCCTTCGGGACCTGTCAATTGATATTTAACCTGCTGATGTTCCTTCCAGTGATCCGCTTTGACCTCTCCCGCATCGGCGTGGGCACCGTTGCCAATATGGTGGGCGTCGGGTACGTTGCGGACTTCACCATGTGGCTGATGGCCCCCCACATTCCGCCGGAGGGCCTGTCCATGGCGGCCAGAATTGCGCTGTTTGCTGTCAGCATGGCGGCGTTTCTGATTGCCGCCGCGTTTTACATGGTGGTTGACCTGGGCGTTGCGCCTTACGACGCGCTTCCGCAACTGATTGCGGCCCACACGAACAGGCTGAGCGCCCGCGCGATCCGCATGCTGTGGGACATCTCGATTTTGTCCCTTGGCTTCCTGCTGGGGTCCACGGTGGGGCTGACGACGCTGATCACCGGCTTCTGCCTGGGTCCCGCCATCGCTTTTGTGTCCAGCCGGGTGAGGGGCTGGTTCGAGTAACTTCTGCCTGTGGCCGGGAACCACCCGCCTACAGGCGGCATAGGGGACAGGGGGTTCCTTCATTGCCCTGGCCTTGAGCACCTCCGCCCGTTCCCGAACGGCCTCCAATTCCTCGCGCTCAGCCGCCGGACTGGCTAAGGCCAGCTCCTCATTGATGGGATAGTAGTTTATAGCCGCGTACCTCCTCCGCAAAATTTTCCGGCATCTTTCGCTGCTGATTTTAGGGTTCCGGCTATGAAATGTAATGATATTGAGGTATAATATTTCATCATACCATAGGAGGGATGCGCTGTGTCCAGACATACCAGTCCGTATGAGGTATACGCAAAATACATATTGGAAGCGGTGTATGGGGACCGATATGGGACCCTGCTCCTGCGGGACAAGCCGGACCTCCAGACCGCGGACGGGGAGGCCGGTGTTGAGGTCACGTCCGTAAACGGAGAGGCTTTTGAGCGGCTGGTGACGGAGATTGCCATGACACAGCCCTACCGTGCGCCGTCGGACAGGATTTTGGAGCTGTGCGCGAAGTGCGGCATTGAGTATCACACGTGGCAGACCTTCGTCATCAACCCCCTTCCCGCCGTCGGGTTTGTTGAGCCGTTCCGAAAGAAGCTGAAAAAGCTGAACGCGGGGTACGCGCCTCTAGGGCGCTACGACCTGTTCCTCTACTCGGACCGGCACACCCTGGAAAATTACGAATTGGAGCCTCTGCTGGAGATGCTGTGCGAGGAGAACAAAGCGCCGATTTCCTACCACTACGTCTATATTGACGCCAGTGAAAAGCTGGCGTGCTTTGATCTGGCTCAGGGCACCTATGAAGTCCGGTACACAAAGGGACTGCGGGAGAAGCTGATGTTCAGTTCCTCCGATTGAACCGGGTGGTTTGCCTTGTTTGTTCCAGCGTTGGCGTGGCGGGTTTACGTGGCAGCTTGACAATTTTTTGCTTCCGCGCGTAGAAAAGACCGTGAAATGTACGGATACATTCCACGGCTGTCGCTTCATATTCCTCTTTTTCCCGGCAGGCGTTTGCTGAGAAGGGTAGGGTACGAATACTTTCTCTCCCTCAATGATGCTGAATTCTGACCGCAGATGTCTTTGTATTCCGCAAGCACGACAGCCAGGACCAGATGACGCCCAGCACCTTCGCCTGGCGGTTCAAGCTGATTCTCAAGAAGAACGGCCTCCCGGAAAAGTTGAACGTGCATTCGTTGAAACACAGCAACGCCAGCCTGCTGATTGCGAACGGCGCTGACCGCTGACCGCCGTTTGTGCCGCCAGCTATCAGCAGCGCCCAGTCAGTGAGAAGGGGCCCGGCGTTGAGGCCGGGCCCCGCATATTCCTGGGGGAAGCACATGGATTACCAGGAGCTATGTTCTTTCGAGGTATTATATGCAGCGTATAAGACCGCGCGGGTTGGAAAGAGAGGCAAACCGGGGACCGCCCTATACGAGGCAAACGCCCTGGCCTGTATAGAGCGTCTTTCCTATATCCTGCGAAATAAAACGTACATACCGAGCAAGTTTGAAACCTTCTGCGTCTACGAGCCGAAGGAGCGGCTGGTGCAAGCACCGGCCTTTGTGGACAAGGTGGTACAGCACGCCCTTGTAGACGACATCCTGTACGATGCAATCACCCACAGCTTCATCCGGGACAGTTTCGCGTTCCAGGTGTGGAAGCAAAGAATTTTGTAGGGAGTAGATGGAGTAGGAGCGACAGACACAACGACGGGCAGAGAAGGTTTTTTCGCTCCCTCTTCCGGTTCAGGCGGCGTAGTGTTGCTTACAGGAGGAGCCTTGATAGTTCCCTTGCGTATCAAGATGCCGGTGACTATAAACACAACGGGCGGAAACTGCAAGGAGCCGAAAAAGCAAAACCCAGTAGAACACATTTCATCTGGAAGAAAGAGATAACCAATAAAGAAGTACACGACAACAAGGGAAAAGTACATAGCTATCATTGAAAACACCTCCAGAAATTCAACAGTCGTATTTGAGAGAAATATGTGGTATTACCACAAGTGGGATATTGCCGCAATCATACTCGTGCATTGTGGTAATGTCAAACAAAAATCTGGAATATGCCACAATGATTTGGAGGTGGAAGGGTAAAAGCCTTTAACTACAACAGGCAGCGGAACGTATCAGGCGAAAGAATCCGGCAGGAGCGGACCAGGCAGAGGTGTACACAATTGGACCTGGCGGCGAGGATACAGGTAAGCGGCGTCATCCTGGAGCGGGATTTTATCTCCAGGATTGAAAACGGGTTGCGGATGGTACAGGACTTTGAACTGCGGGCAATTGCCGGGGCCCTGGGAGTGACGACGAGCTGGCTGCTGGAGATGGAGGAAAAATAATTTTGCCGTAGGCTTTTTAGCCTACGGCAACTGTACTTTTAGGGCGGTTCCGCTATTGGTTTTCTGCGTTATTATGTGTTAATATCCCACCGAAAGTAAGGGGGTATTCCACAATGAGCAGCAAAAAGGGACGCACATTCACACATCTGCAATGGAAAGACCGGCTTAGAATCGAAAAAATGTTAAAGCAAAAGAAGAAGCCGGGGGAAATCGCGGCGACCCTGCGGGTGGACAGCTCCACCATTTACCGGGAATTGAAATGGGGGCAGACTGTCCAGCGGGACACACACCTTGTGGACAGGATGGTATACTGCGCGGAGACGGCGGAGCGGAAGTATCAGGAGAACTTGCGGGTGAAGGGACCGGACATCAAACTGGGGAATGACTACGAGTTGGCAAACTACATAGAGGGAAAAATCGCGGACGATGGATACTCTCCAGAAGCCGCCCTGCACAAAATCAAGGAGGACGGTTTGATCTTTTCCGTGACCCTCTCTAGATGGTGTCGTCAATAAAAAAGGAGCCAAATAGCAATGCAGCGGATTTGGACAGCGGCAGTGAAAGAAGCGGCG